>JABMQY010000055.1 GCA_013202975.1 Candidatus Saganbacteria bacterium | reverse complement strand
CTCTCATTTAGGGCAGGACTTGTTTTATATATTTCCCCAAGTGAGGGCATAACATAGCTTTCAACTTCATCAGCTTCAGCCAGCATAACATCCTCACTAAAATAGTCGAATAATCCTTCACTTACAGCTTGGGCTGCAGGATTCGCCAAAAGTTGTTCCGGACTTAGCTGATCCCAATCTTCTGCATTTGCAGAGATAAATTCTGCTATATATGCTCCATCATCTTTTTTGCTGGCATCAAAAGCAGAAGCAGATGTTTTTTGTTTTTTCCCGGCGGCTGCTTTCTCTACCGTTGCTTTTTCTGGCTTTGCTTTTACAAACGGGGAGCTTAACCAGAAATTTACTTTTCCTTCTGCGATAAAGAATCCGATTTCGGCGCTTGATCCGGCTAATTGCCTTAATTTGGCAAAATTTCGCAATAGATTAAGGTTAGGATATAATCCCTGAGCTTTTGCTTCCTCAAAAATCCGCTGGGCGGCCTGTTCATCATCAACTGCTTTTTCAAGATAAAGCTGGAACAGTTTTATCTCTCTCTCTGTCAATTTACAGGGAACCGATACCTGAAAATGCAAACCATCTTCCCCGGCCCTCCAGGTAAACTTGCTATTTTTAGCGGCACCGGCAGCCATTACATTACTAATTATTTTGCCTATCGCGCCATTCGCGTCATTCCCCTCACTTCTGGCTTTAAGGGTATCAAAGCTATCCTGATTATTCTTAAAATCGATCTTTAATATATAATCAAATAATCCTTTTGAGGCCATAAGTACCAGTCCCTGCGCAACTGCCTGGGCAGCTTTTGCATATTCTTCATCCGCCCCCATATCCAATAAACCCTGGGCCAAGAATCTCAAAGCCTGGCTCATCGGGGTCTTTTTAAATGAATCAAGGCATTTCATGATCCCGCTTATTGCCATTGATTGGTTGGGATCAAATTTGAGCGGGGCCCCGCGGTCAACAATACGCTCTCCCGCTAAAAGCTCTCTGACTTCGGCAAGAGAAACATTGTAGGCAGAATAGACATCGTTTAAGTCTACCGCCTGCCGATGAAAATGCTCGAGCAACGCCCCGGCCTCTCCTTGCTGTGGAGCAATCTCCCGCAGGTCCGGCTCCCCTAGAGGGATAATGTTTATCTTGATTTTTCCGTCTTCCAGTACGATTGCGACCTTGGTATTTGAGCGTTGGCCGGTCGCTAAAAATTCTGCCCCCAGCCGGTCCTTTATTAGCTCGGAAAATTTGTTCTCGATCCCTCTTCCCCCCATTTTATCAAGGTCTTTAACCTTACTTAAAATATAATCATAAACCTCTTCCGCTATTTCTATATCACATTGAAAAATCCTTCTTTGTTCCGAAATAAACTTTTTGGCCTTAATCCTTATAATCGCCTGCGTCATTGCCCGACTCATATTATTAAAAGCAAAAATTCCGCCTAAGGCGCGCACCCGGGCTAAGAACTCCGGTTTATAGCCGGCGGCTCGAAAAACCTCTTCAATTATTCGCTGGTTTTCTGCCTCTATTTTTGCTCTTTCCTTTTCGCTCTTACCGGCTTCCTGTCTCTTCGTCTGTAATTCACGGTCCCGTTTTTCTGCCTTTTGTAGCCATTCTCTGACTGGTTTCAGTTCTTTATCATGATCTCCTCCGGTTAAAAAGACTAAGAGATATTCTCCATTTTCAATTGCCAATTTGTCATCATCAGCCATATCGTTCTGTTCTTCAATATACTTTTCGAGCAGGCCGCCTAACTCTACATTCTTCTTTCTAAGATTCTCAACTATCCTTCTTCGATGTACTTTGAGGGCGTGATCATACTTTTTGGTCCCCCCCTGCTCAAAGGCCTCCCTAATCTCATCATCTTCCAGCTTTCTTTCCGCCAACAATTTGTCAAGCTCTTCAATGTTAGTTTTATGCCCGTTAGAACTTACATCCACCGGCTCCTCTGGAAATTTTCCACGCTGCAGGGCAGAACCATTTTCTGCTAAAAATCGTCTTAGCGCGGTTCCTTTTTGGGTCAGGAGCTCTGCCTCGTCAAAACGCTTCTCGTTCTGCAGCTCATAACTTCTCGCTTCAAACCCTTCCGCAAGTCTCTCAATCATCTCAAGCGTTTCCCGCCTAAAGGCAAGCAGTTCACGAAAATCATCCTCGGCCGAGTCCATCGGAATTTTAACCAATTTATCACTCCCCAGATTACTGGTAAGTATGATAATCGATTCCCTAAAATTCACCTTTTGTCCCTTGCTGTTCTTAACCTCACCCTCGTCTAAAGCGGCCAATAAAAATTCCTGGATTACCTTATGCATTTTTTCAAACTCGTCGATCAAAATAACACAGCGCCCATTCTTTTCAAGCACCTCATCCAATTGCGTCCGGTCA
The DNA here is from genome assembly GCA_013202975.1 of Candidatus Saganbacteria bacterium. Classification (GTDB taxonomy): domain Bacteria; phylum Margulisbacteria; class WOR-1; order XYC2-FULL-46-14; family XYC2-FULL-46-14; genus JABMQY01. The sequence goes on along the minus strand of JABMQY010000055.1, from coordinate 198 downwards.
CCGTATCCAACATAGCTGGGAGGAGCCCCCTTAAGTTTTGTAAGCTCGTGCTCTTGCTGGAATTCCCCTCCATTGATTACAACGATTGCATCTTCCCGGTTAAAAACCAGACGAGCCAGCGCTTTGGCTGTTTCTGTCTTTCCTACTCCGGTCGGCCCGGCAAAAAGCCCGGCAAAGATCGGTTTAGTCGGATCCCCT
>JABMQY010000001.1 GCA_013202975.1 Candidatus Saganbacteria bacterium | reverse complement strand
TCCGTGATGTAATCGCTTTCCCTAAAACCCAATCCGCACTCTGTCCTTTAACCGGGGCTCCGGATATTGTTGATGACAAACAGTTAAAAGAGATTCATATAAAGACAATATGAAAAAAAAGAGCACAAGTTATAAGCGCATAAGTGCACTCCTATGTTCATGTGCTCTTCTGCTCTTGACTTACGGCTGCGGAAAGGTTGTAGATAATACCCTTTCTCTAAGTGGTGGGACTGACACAACCGCCCCGACAGTTCAAAGTGTAACTCCGGCTGATGCCGCGACTGATGTTTATTTAAATACCAAAGTCCGGGCCATGTTCTCTGAAGCAATGAAATCTTCAACTATCACTGATTCAACTTTTACAATTATGGAAAGTAGTGGTACAGCTGTTTCTGGTTCTGTTGCTTATGATTCTTCTTCTAAAACCGCAATCTTCACTCCCAGCTCTGATTTTGCTGCCAGTACAACCTACGTTGCAACTGTTGCTGCATCAGTCGCAGATATCTCCTCCAATTCATTGGCAGGTGATTATAGCTTTAGTTTTACAACCGGAGTTAGTGTTGATGCAACGGCTCCGACCGTAAGTTTAGTTCGTCCTTATAGCGGTGAAACTGGTGTGCAGCAAAATGCTGCTGTGGCTATAAGTTTTAGTGAAAGGATTGATGATTCAACTGTAAATTCGTCAACCTTTACAATTACCTCGTCTGACGGGGCAGTTTCTGGAAGCTTTAGTTCTAGTGCCAGCTGGTTTAGCCTGGCAACCTTTACCCCTACTGCAAATCTTGCGGCTAGTACAACTTATACCGCAACGTTATCAGCAAGCGTTCAAGATTTAGCCGGAAACCCATTAGCGACAGATTATTCGTGGTCTTTTACAACTGCAACTAGTTCCTCTGGCTGGAGCAATGTTGGCAGTGCCGGATTATCCGATGGACAGGCCGATTATGTTTCGCTTGGTTTTATTGGAAGTACCCCTTATGTTGCTTATCAGGATGTTGCCAATGGATCAAAATTATCGGTTGCGAGTTTTGATGGAACTAGTTGGGATTATGTTGGTGGGAGTGCGGCAATAACGGCAAGTCAGGCAGCCTACACCTCGCTTGATGTATATAATGGTGTCCCTTATGTTGCTTTTCAAGATACTGCTAATGGATCAAAGGCAGCGGTAATGAAGTATGAGAGTGGAAGCTGGTCAGATGTTGGGACTGCTGGTTTTTCGGCCGGACAGGTTGATAATACTAAATTGTTTATAGACAGTACCGGAACTCCTTATGTGCTTTTTGTAGATCATACGAATTCTTGGAAGGCAACGGTTATGAAATACAATGGGTCAAACTGGGTCTTAGTTGGGAGTGCTGGTTTTTCTGCAAGCTATGTTAATGAAGAGATCTCCTTATTTGTTGATAGCGGAACCCCTTATGTAGCTTATCGAGATCATGGTAATAGTTCAAAAATGACTGTAATGAAACATAATGGCACAAGCTGGATTGAAGTTGGGAGCGCTGGTTTTTCTGACGGATCTACTGTTGATCCTTCTATATATGTTTATAGTGGTATTCCCTACGTTGCTTTTAAGGATTGGGATAATAATAGAAGTCTTACTGTAGTGAAATATAATTCAACTACTTTGGCCTGGGATGTGGTGGGGAGTAAGGGGGTTACAGGCAGTGAGATTAATGATACATCCTTGTTTATAGACAATGGGATCATTTATGTTGCGCTCAGGGATCAGGCGAGCAGTTATAAGGCCTCTGTAATGAAGTATGAAAATAGTACCTGGTCATATGTCGGTACTGCCGGTTTTTCTGCAAATTATATTAAATATCCTTCCTTGCATATTTATAGCGGTACCCCTTATCTGGCTTATCAGGATTGGGGAAATAGTTATAAGACGACGGTGATGAAGTATACGAATTAGGTGTCTTGGAGATTTGACAGCCCCCCCCCGCAGTATACTATTAGATAATTATTGATTCCATAACAGGAGGAACTATTAATGATAGATGAAAAAAAGAAATACCAAATTCCCGGACTCTGTTTATTAGGTAAGACTTCTGCTCAAGGTGGGTGTATAAGTGGCAGCACGGCTGATGCAAGCGGGGGTTGTACTAATGGCGGCGACGTGGGATCAGCCTGTGCCAATGGTACTACTCCAGGAGATGAAATTCCATGTTATAGCGGAAGTGGCGTTAGTGAGGAAGTTGCGTATTGCGTAGCAGGGGATAACCCTGATGAGGGCTCAGCTGATTCGAACTGTCTTACTGGCGGTGCAACCAGTTAATGGAATATCTGAGACCAAACTTAGGGGATTTTTCTCTTGTAAAAGTATTAGAAGGTGCGTGTATATCCGGAGAAAGAGGCGGCTCAAACGCAGCTTGTAATTCAGGATATGATGCTGATGGAGATTGTTCTCAGGGCTCTCTTGCTTCAAGCGGAAACTGTGAAAATGGTCTGGAGCAGGGTAGATTAGCAAAATAATACAATAATATTTCTAAGGGGTTGTTCCGGTGAAGCAATTGGTGACCACCCCACCTCCGCCACAGCCGGCATCAGTCGCCACATTCCCGCTTTCGCAGGCAATATTCCCTTCGGAAGCTGTTAATCCATCACCGCAACCATTACCTGGTATTGTTCCGGTGGCACAATCGACAGCATCAGAGTTGCCCGATCCGCACGCTCCTCTGAGCTTTTTGTAGAGATCCAGTACGATTAAAGACGGTTTGGTATAATTAACCCTATTTGTTATTTCTTTAATATCCATTGAGTTCTTTTAAATATAACATATTGAAAACGTCAGGGCAATTCAATATAGTAATAACTTTTCTTATTAACAATCTTTGCCCCGACTCTCTCCACATTAGCCAGCCAGAACGAATCACCAGGAATGTCCGGTTTAGCATAAAAAATCTTTTCCCAGATTTTTGGAGAAATCCGGTGATAATTAATCTCTTCAATTGGCGGGGTTGTCGTATAGAGTTTTCTCCCGTCGCTTATCTTAAAAAACATCAGGGCGCAGATCGGGGTTGTTACAAATGCTCCACGGCTGTCTTTTGCCCCAAGATAAAATAAAATTTCAGGTCGGACCAAATACTTGGGGATTTTTACATAATAGATCCCTTTGTATTTATAGGCTTTTATTTCTTTCCATCTCTTAATTGTCCAGGCAGCCACTCCTGATTTTGAATAATAAAGGCTGACTTTCTTGGCTTTATGGGGTCCCTTAAACCTTATTGGCAGAAGCAGGTTTTGTCCCTTATGTATTAGCTCTCCTTTTATAATGTCAGGATATCGGTTTTTTCCTTTAAGTGTATAATCAAGCCAGTGAAAAATATTGCTTTGCATAATTGGGCTTACCCGATGTCTGCCATTAGGGTAAATTGCTAATTTTGTTTTTTCTGCCGGCATGTTTTGATAGCTCTTTATAAAATTTGGAATATAATAACAGTGGTCGTTTGATCCGGTCATATAAAGGGTCGGGGCATGCTGGGTCTTCAAATAATTTTTTGCATCAAAATATTTATTATAAGTTTGTTTGTTGGCATCTGACATCCACTCGTCAAATCTCCCTTGCCAGGTTGAGCCCTGGTCCAGATAGCCCGATCCAAAAACTGGCACAGCCGAAGCGATCCTTTTATCAATTCCGTTTGAAAGGAGGGTAATCACTCCCCCCCAGGAAAATCCGACCATTGCGATTTTTTTGCTGTTTACCTGCGGCTGTTGTTCAAGATAAGAAATTGCGCAGCGGGCGGCCCGCACCGCGTGATAAAGATAATTATAGGTTATATCGGGACTGACCCTAAGAAGGGTAGAAACGTCCATATCCGGACCGGTGGAGCGGGATTTTTTCCATCTTAGCGGACCCTTTCCTGGCAGGTCGATTGATAAAGCAGCATAGCCTTTTTTGGCATATTTTAAACTTCTGGCAAGTGTGGCATAACCGCCGCCTCCATGGATTGCTGCAACTGCCGGCAAGTTTTTCTTGTTTTTGGGGTAACAGAAATAGCCGAATATTTTTACCGGTTTATTTTTGTAAGCACTGCTGACATAGCGGATCTCTTTTACAACAATATTTTTTACCAGATAAGTCCTCAGTGTCTGGGCCTGGATATCAGATGGAATATCCCAAATCCCCAGGGCTTCGTTGGTTGCAAAAGAAGCAGGGGTGAGAATTATGGGGATTAGTAGTATCAGAAATATGAATCTCACATACTAATTATAACATTGAAATATGCAATATAAAATGTTAGCATAATTATGCCTGCTGTGTTAGTGGTCTGTTAATTAATGTCTTTCCTCAATTGGCATTAATGGGAACCTGACTCTATTCCGGCCGTGGTCGGAAATGGGAGGTTTAACCCACCGTGTTGAGAAACGGGGGTTTGACATCTTAACGAACGGCACAGCGGGTTTTTTTATGACAGTAAATATAATAGTTGGAACACAATGGGGTGATGAGGGGAAAGGTAAAATAACCGATCTTCTCTCTGTTGATATGGACATGGTTGTCCGCTATCAGGGTGGAAACAATGCCGGACACACAGTCGTAATTGGCGATAATACTTTTAAGCTTCATCTTATTCCCTCCGGAGTTTTCTACAAGAATGTTCTATGTGTAATAGGAAACGGAGTAGTAATTGATCTGGCAGTTCTGTTAGCAGAGCTTGAAACGCTAAAGAAAAAAGGGATTTCTCCGGATAACCTGAGAATATCTTCTCAGGCACATATTATATTTAAATATCACAGGGACCTGGATACTGCTCAGGAAGAGAAAAAAGAGGCCGGCCGTATTGGCACAACTTCTCGAGGAATCGGTCCCTGCTATGTAGATAAATACAATCGTCGTGGAATCAGAATTGGTGATCTTTATAACGAAAAAGTTTTACGATCAAAACTGGCTTGGAATCTGGAAGAAAAAGAATTTATGCTGAATAAATTTTATGGGATGAAGGTTTCTTATGATCTTGAAAAATTAGTTGCAGAATGTTTAGGGTTTGGACGCGATATTAAAAAGTATGTTGTAGAAGAATCAACCTCTGTTATCCATAAGGCAATTAAAGAGAAAAAGAGTATATTGATGGAGGGGGCGCAGGGGACCATGCTTGATGTTGATCATGGAACCTTTCCGTATGTTACATCTTCTAATCCAATTTCTGGTGGAGCCTGTACTGGTGCTGGGATTCCACCTAATGCAGTTGATAAAATCATCGGAGTTGTAAAGGCTTATGTAACTCGTGTCGGTGGTGGTCCTTTTCCAACAGAAATTGAAGGGAAAATGCAGGACGAATTAAGGGAAAAGGGTGGGGAGTATGGCGCAACAACCGGAAGACCGCGACGTTGCGGCTGGTTTGATGGTGTTGTTATGAAGCATGCTTCAAAAATTAACGGTTTAACCGATTTAGCGGTTACAAAGATAGACGTTCTTTCAGGATTGGACAAAATTAAGATTTGTACTGCATATGAATATAACGGGAAGAAGATTTATGATTTTCCGACCGATATTCATCGCTTAGCAAAATGTACGCCTGTCTATGAAGAGGTTCCTGGATGGAGTGAAGATATAACTAAAGTATCTACTTATGAAGAACTTCCAATAAACTGCAAAAAATATTTAGAAAAGATGGCAGAATTAGCTGAATGCAAGGTTTCAATGGTATCGGTTGGACCAAAGCGCAAACAGATCATAAAACTTTAATGCAAAAAGCAATTATCCTTCTCTCCGGCGGTCTTGATTCAACTACAACCCTTTATTATGCAAAAAATAAAGGCTATAAGTGTCATGCTTTGATTTTTGATTATGGCCAGAGGCATAAGAAAGAAATAAAATCTGCAATTAAGATTGCGAAACTTACAAAGACTCCATATCAAATTGTTAAGATTAAACTTCCTTGGGGGGGAAGTGTCTTGTTAGGGTCGAAGGGGCAAGTGCCAAGGTACAAGAAGATGAGAAAAGAAATCCCTCCAACCTATGTTCCTGCTCGCAATACTATTTTTCTAAGCTTTGCTTTGTCTTATGCCGAAGCGATAGGGGCAAAACATATTTTTATTGGAGCAAATGCGATTGATTATTCTGGATATCCGGATTGCAGACCAAGTTTTATAAAGGCCTTTCAGAATCTCATAAGCAAAGGGACTAGGGATCAGGGGATAGGGGTTAGGGCGCCGCTGATAAATAAAACAAAAAAACAAATAGTCAAACTTGCACGCAAATTAAAAGTTCCTCTTGAGTTAACCTGGTCTTGTTATAAGGGCGGACGAAAACCGTGCGGGGTTTGTGATAGTTGTATATTAAGAGAAAAGGGCTTCAGCACATAAATCACCTGAAATTATTTATAATCTTACCGATAAATATACATGAGAGTCTGGAGAAATTCTAATTTAGCAGTTCATAGATTTCGCGGTTATGGTTTTTCTGATGACCGGAGCAAGGATTCCAATGTTTATCTGATAAAGGCTCCTGCTTATAGAAAAGCTCCGTCAATCTTAATCGATCCGGGAATGGAATGGGATGGGGTAGAAGAGATCGTCGCCCAACAAATCATTTCGCACATTCTTTTGACCCACGGGCATATCGATCACCGGCAGTCTTTTTTTGATGTTGCACGCGTGACTGGATCCAAATGCCTAATTCACCCTGCCGATTTCTCTTTATTGCCCAAAAGCCAGAGAAAAAAAATTGATATTCAGTTTTTTAAGGAAGGATTTCAGATTATTAGTTCCGATATTATATTAAGGGTTTTGCATACTCCGGGGCATACGGTTGGGAGTGTTTCTTTTTTTGATGTTTTAAACAGGATTCTATTTACCGGTGATTTGCTGGTTAAATACAATAACAGAGTTCTTCCGGGACCCAGCCATCGGGAAGAAAGTAATCACGATGATCTTGTTGCCTCCCTTCACAGGATTTTACATTTAGTTGATGAATATCGCTGGGGTACTGATTCGGTAACTGTGTTTCCCGGACACGGGGGGCATTTTACCTTGAAACAAGCACAGCTTAATTTGGAAACACCGGCGATTCCAATATCTCCTGCTCTTTATGAATAATCGGAGTATGCCTAGGGCCGGACTTGAATCCCTCGACTCCGCTCGGGATCCTTTTGTCATCTATTAGCTTTTTTGGTCTTGCATGCTGAGCGAAGTCGAAGTATGCCTAGGGCCGGACTTGAACCGGCACGGGAGTATAAGTCCCAACGGATTTTAAGTCCGCAGCGTCTGCCAAATTCCGCCACCCAGGCACTTTGACGCTCTAAAATTATTATACCCTAAATAACCCGAAATTTCTGCTCAAATTTGACGATATACATGTAGAGGAAGAAGCTATGATCTATCGTATTGCAAAAAATCTATGGAAAGGCGCGAATCGAATAATTTCCCCGAAATTACCTTTTTCAACTAGAAAAGCAGTGCTTCAGGCCCTTTCGGCCTGTTTTGGTCTTGATTATGGAAATGATCAGGAAAGATATGCCAGAACCCTGGAACTAATGCCCCGCCTGGTTACAAATCCAAAATTGTTTAATGAGGTTTATGCAGTATTGCCCAGATACAAAGCCTGGACCGCTTCCGGTGCCCATCGCTTTATGCCGCTGGCCTTAGCAGTTGTAAATATGTTTAGGGAAGAAAATGTCTTTGATGGCAAAGCTATTCAAGAGTTGCAAGCCGCTGAAGCCAGCTATAGCTATTTAACAAAAAAGAATCCTTTTTATTCGAATTTTCATAATGTCCCACAAAAATATGTTCCCGATTTTCTGCCGTCTCTTATCTTGCCAACCCCTTCAAGAAGTGGTGTGTACAAATGGCTGGATATTGCTTCAGCGCCAAAATCTGGGGGTGCTCCAACGCTTCGAGTATTAAAGGCTGCTCTTGAGAGCTGTTTAAAAGGGACCAGGTTTGAATTTTATGGTACTGATATTGCCATGCCGGTTTTTGAATTGGGGAAAAATGGGGAGATAAGACGCAGCCAGTTTTATGATCCATCAACCGGATGGATTAAACCAAGAACGGTGGTAGATGGAATAACTTACCTTGATGCGGCTTTGCCCGAGTACAATGTTATGGAGGATACTTTCCTGGAAGGTGAGCCCATGGACTTTATCTCTCTTTGCATGGCGCTGCACCATTTAAATCGTCCTGGCGAAGCTCATTATGAACTCCCTTTTTCTTCTTTAAATATCGTTGATCCGCAAGGGAGGAGCATGCAAAATGAAATTTCGCTTACACTTGCGCCGAGTCATCAAAAAGTACTGGACCGTCTTCTTAAACGGCTAAAAATTGGAGGTTATCTGTTTACAGATATCCACTCAAACGGGGACCGAAGATCTTTGGAATATGAATGTGATGATATGTTTGTTGTTTTAAGAAGAGAGGCAAATAATAAATTTGTTTTTTATGGGGATTGGCCTATTCCATTTATACCGAATGAGCAAATCTGGTCGCCCAGCCGGGATTATGGGTTGATAGAAGGGTATCCTCGGAAAGATGAGGGGTATCGACATCACCCGTCAATAATGGGCCTTTACCCGGGAAGAGGGCAGGAGTTTTATAAAGAAGTACAAAATATTTTTGACCGTGCAGAAATTTTGGCCTATCGTTATCAGGGGTGGAAGAGGGGTGTTTGGGGAGCTGCGATCCAGGCATTAAAAAGGGTTCAGGCAAGAAAATCTCTTTTCGATATATTTCAGGCTTTTCTTGAAAATGTTCCGGATGAGGATCCGCTGAAAATTGGGATATTAAAGGATGTGGCCGCGGCGCAAGAAACCAGGACTGAGACAAGGTTGGTCTCAGGAAATCTATTCCAAACCAGAGCTCCCTTAAGCCTTTTTAACAATGCACAAGTTCTTATCTCATTTTTTCAAAAGATCAAGATTCCTCCTGGTTTTCATGATATTGTTCGGGGAGAATTTCGCCCCGCTGATTTGGCAGAGGCCCTTTTTTATTCTCATCCTTTTCCTGGTTCAACCCAGGTGGGTCTTGACGGGCTTTCCTTGAAAAAATTTGCTCAGTTGGAAGAGGATGTTTCTAGAATCAATGAGATGAAGCTGCGGCAAATTATTACGGGGATTTCCGGAAGGAAACTTAATGTGGTTGAAGCAAAGATTTATCTGATTGAAAAGAGATGGGAGGAATTGAATCTGTCTAAAGGGGAAATCCCGGCATCTTTATTTGATCATGCATACAAAGAATTCGGGGTCATTTATGGTTTGGTAAATCGGGCTGCAATTAATCCCCGATCCTGTGCTTTCCACGAGAAGGAAATTGTTGATGATTTTTCGCAATTTTACCAAAGGAAAATTTATCCTGCTTTAGGGGCCCCTTCCAAAAGAATTATCAATTTTATGTTTTGGTTTCTCGTTTTGCATGATCTGGGGAAAATTAATCTTGGACATTCCGGTCATGAAGATCGCGGCCAAAAGTTGGTTAAGATCCTGTTTGATTATAATAAGGATGTCTTTGGCTTATCCAAAAAAGAAGAAAAACTTTTATTGCTAATGATAGGGTGTCACTCTTTGCCGGATTTGCTTTTGAATCCAGCAAGGGTTGCGGAAGTAAGTGGGAAACTGGAAGGTTTCCCCAAGCAATCCGGTTTATCACGGGATGAATGGATGGAGGTAAAAAAATGGTGGTTTCTTTTTAGGGCTGCAGAAAGAATTCAATCTGCTCATTTTGGGGTTAGCTATAAAAAATACTTGTCGGCCCTTTTGGATGTGTGGCCGGGTAATTCAGATATTTAAAGTTTCCACTTTCTTCTTTTTTCTTTTTCTTACGCCCTGTTTTCCTTCAGTGTTCTTTTTTAGGCCAAGCAGGCGTTCATCACTTTGTTTTAAAAATTGAGTGATTTTATCTTCCAATGTTCCGGGTTGTGGCCGCTCTTTTTGAACAGCAGGCCTTGATACAAAGGGTTTTGGGATAGCAGCAGTTTGTCTCATCAGTTTAATTGAGAGGTCGTATTTTCCGTTTTTCCCGGTTCCTAAGACTTTAACTTTTACGATGTCTCCGACTTTAATATGCTGGTTAATGTCGGTGACATAGGAGTTTGATATTTGTGAAATATGCACTAAGCCTGCTTCTCTTGTGGAGAGCTCGATAAAGGCTCCAAATTTTGCGACTCCGGTTACTTTCCCTTCTGCTTCTGTCCCAGTTTCTAGCGGCATATCTTGTAGGCTGTTTCTCCTTTTTTTACTAAGTTTAGTTTTGCCCTTGCCATCTGTTCAACAAATCTTTTGTCATTAAGTCTGGACATCAAATCTTTAAGCTCTTTTTGTTTTGTCGTTTCGCGCACAAAATTTACTTTTAGATTGTTTGATTTTTCACTTAAGCCCTGGTGCGATTTGATATCTGAATGTATCTGGAATATTAAATAAATTATAACAAAGCCAAGTAAAATATTCCAAATAGTTATTTTCATACAAAACCAAGGGTATTATAACTACTTTAACTTCAAACTTCAAGATCCCAACATCAAACTTCAAAAATTGATGTTTGAAGTTATTGTATGAGGGGATTAAAGTATTGAAGAATCAGAAAAGGACCAAAGTAGAGAGTTAAAGCTGCTCCGATAATTAAGAAGGGGCCAAAGGGGATATAGTCGCCCATTTTCTTAAATTTAAAGATAATAAGTCCAATTGAAATAACCGCCCCTAAAAGGTAAGCAAGCAAAAATGTATTCCAAAAACCGGATGTGCCCAGAAATGCGCCCAGCATGGCGGCTAGTTTTAGGTCTCCAAAGCCAATTGCATCTTTTTTAACAATGAACTTGGCAATTTCTGCTATCAAAAAAAAGATTGCAAAGCCGCTTGCCGCTCCCAGTAAAGAATTGATTGTCTGGCCTTTTGTTATGTTAAAAATGAATCCGGCAAGAATCCCGATAACTACAATTTCATCCGGAATAATCTGCTCTTCTAAATCTGTAAAAAAGCCGATAATAAGAAGGCAGCCCAATAGGGCCCAGAAGAAAAAGGTTAAAAGGGAGTCTGTTTTTAGATAAAAGCATAAAAATGTTAGTCCGGCTAATAACTCAACTATTGGATATCTTAGAGAAATCTTTTCCCGGCAGGTGCGGCATTTACCTCTAAGCAGAAGGAAGCTTATGAGAGGAATATTGTCAATTACCTTGATTGGGGTCTTGCATTTTGGGCAGTGTGAGGCGGGAAATACGATTGATTCTTCTTTTGCCAGGCGGTGGATGCAGACGTTTAAAAAACTTCCGAATATGGTTCCGATAACAAATACAAAAAGATTGACAAGCATGAGAGGAAATTATATAGTAGCTATAATGGAAAGTCAACTGAACGAAGTTAAGAATCTTTTGTCCCAGATGTCAAGTATAAATGCTTCTGACCTGCATTTTGTGGCCGGGAGTCCGCCCCTATATCGAATGTGTCAAAACCTTAAACAGGCAAATCCGGAGGTATTGACCAGAGAAAAGGTTAAGCAGATGGTTTATTGTATGTTAACCGACCTGCAAAAGAGTACTTTTGAATCTGAAAAAGAATTAGACTTTGCCTATGAGGTTGAACATTCTCGATTTAGAATAAATGTCCATTATGAACGGGGCAATGTCGGCTGTGCTATCCGGCGTATTCCAAAGCATGTTCCAAAACGGGAAGAACTTCATCTTCCGCCGGTCATTGACAAATTTTGTATGGAGAGAAGGGGGCTGATTCTGATAACCGGGCCGACCGGTTCGGGAAAATCAACCACCCAGGCCTGTATTATCGATAAAATTAATACTACCAGAGACTGTCATATAATTACCATTGAAGATCCGATCGAATACATCCATAACCACAAAAAATCTATTATTGAACAGCGCGAAATCGGCATCGATACCTTTTCTTTTTCTTCTGCGCTAAAACGGGTTTTAAGGCAGGATCCAGATGTTATTTTGGTTGGAGAAATGAGGGATTTGGAGACTATTCAAATTGCCCTGACCGCTGCGGAAACCGGCCATTTGGTTGTTTCGACCCTGCACACTCCCGACGCTCCTCAATCAATAGACCGAATTATCGATGTTTTTCCTCCCCACCAGCAGGCTCAGATCAGGCAGCAGCTTTCCCTTGCGCTCAAAGGAATTGTTGCGCAGCAACTGGTCCCGATCAGAACCGGAAAGGGTGTTGTTCCGGTAGTTGAGGTCATGGTATCTACCCCGGCGGTAAAAAATATTATCAGAAAATCCCAGACCCAGGAACTTTACTCTATGATCGAAATTGGAAAAGAGTATGGTATGCAGAGTATGGATTCTGTGTTGCTGGAATTATATCAAGGCGGAAAAATTTCTAAAGAGAATGCATTAACTCATTGTACAAACCTTGAGCAGCTGCAGCGCCGCATCGGCTAGTTTCTTGTCCACCCTTCCTGCGTATCTAATTAAAAAAGTACCCAAACAAAGAAATATTAATTTAATTCGTGAGCTCTTGTCTGATAGTTCTATCTTTTCCGTCTGCGAATCGGCCAGCTGTCCAAATATCGGCGAATGTTTTGAGAAGAAAACCTTAACCTTTATGATCCTTGGTAATATTTGTACAAGGGATTGTCTTTTCTGCGGTGTAAAAAAAGGCAGTCCGTTGCCGGTTGATTCTTTAGAGCCCGCGAAAATTGCACAGGCAGTGAATAAATTGGGTTTAGAATATGTGGTTGTTACCAGTGTCACGCGGGACGACCTTCCTGACGGGGGGGCTGCTCAGTTTATTGCGGTGATCGAGGCTTTGGCTGATAAAAAAGTCGAAGTACTTATTCCCGATTTGCAGGGAAACTGGAATGCATTGGGGCGCATTATTTACGCCTCTCCCGCAGTAATAAATCATAACGTTGAAACGGTCCCTCGTCTTTACCAAAAGATTCGCCCTCAGGCCGGATTTAAGCGTTCTTTGGAGCTGTTTTATAAGGTAAAAGCCAAGAATTCCCAAATTTGCACCAAGTCCGGTTTCATGGTAGGATTGGGAGAAGAAGATGGCGAAGTTTTTGCATTACTTGACGAATTAAAAAGTGCTAATTGTGATCTTGTGACAATTGGACAGTATCTTCCGCCGTCTAAAATTCATTTAAAGGTTGATAGATTTGTTGATCCTGCACTTTTTGAAGATTATAAACAATATGGTGAAAAAATCGGGATCAAACATATAGAGGCCGGGCCATTTGTCAGATCCAGTTTTAACGCGGAGGAAATATGGAAGAATCTAAACGTCTAAAAAAATTGCCCCCTTACGTCTTTGCAGAATTGGACCGGTTAAAAGCGATTGAACGCAAAAAAGGGGCGGATCTTATTGATCTTGGGATGGGGAACCCGAATATTCCCCCTCCGCAAGAAGTAATAGAAGCATTGATCTCTGCAATCCGCGATGCGCAGAACAGCCGATACCCTACTTTTGATGGTTGTCCGGAATTCAGATCCGCAGCTGCCAGGTGGTGCAAAAAGCAGTATGGCATTTCTGTTGATGAAAATGACGGGGTTATTCCTCTAATTGGTTCGAAAGAGGGCCTGATCCATTTTGCTTTAGCCTATATTAATCCTGGAGATAAGACCCTGGTTCCGATGCCGGCGTATCCGGCCCATTTTAGGGGAACAATTCTGGCCGGAGGGGATCCGGTGATACTTGAAACATCGGAGAAAACAAATTTTGTCCCCGATTTGGATCGGGTTGATCCTAAGTTGGCTGATTCTGCAAAAATACTTTTTCTAAGTTACCCGACTAATCCCACCGCGGCGGTCGCCGATAAGAAGTTTTTTGAAAAAGCGGTAGCTTTTGCCAGAAAGCATAAATTAATAATAATTCATGATTTTGCTTATGCAGAGATTTACTTTGATGGCAAAAAACCAATTTCCTGCCTGTCTATCCCGGGGGCGGAGGAGGTTTGCATAGAATTTCACACTTTATCAAAAACCTTTGGCATGGCGGGGTGGCGGGTCGGTTTTGCGGTTGGAAACAAAGAATTAATTGCTTCCCTTAAGAAGATAAAGACAAATCTTGATTATGGTTTGTTTTCGGCAGTGCAAAAAGCTGCTGCGGTTGCAATGGATATTAAGGGTGAATATCTTGATCAAATGCGCGCGACTTATCAGGAGAGACGCGATGTTCTCGTTTCCGGATTAAATGAATTGGGATGGGAGATTGAAAAACCGCAGGCAAGTATGTATATTTGGATAAAAGCTCCTTCAAAACATGATGGGGCTTCGTTTGCAAAACTGCTGCTTGAAAAAGCCGGCATAGTAGTGTCTCCCGGAATTTCTTTTGGTGACATTGGGAAAAATTATGTCCGCATTGCGCTGGTTGAATCAAAAGAGAGACTTATTGAAACCCTCTCTCGCATGAAAAAAGCCAATATCCACAACTAGGGAGAAACAGGAATGGACCGTCCTCTTATAGCTATAACGATGGGGGATCCTGCCGGGATTGGCCCGGAGATTTGCATTAAAGGCCTTTGTGATCCGGAGGTGTTAAGGACTTCGAGGTGTGTTGTGGTGGGGGATAAAAAGGTTATGCAGCAGGCCTGCCGTTTTTCAAGAATTGCCGGAGTCCAAATAAATGCTATTAAGAATATTAAAAACGCAGAATTTATCCGCGGTAAAATTGATGTTTTAGATTTGGCCAATGTTGTGCCTTCAAAAATAAAGAAAGGGACCGTTTCTGCCCTGGCAGGTAAGGCGTCAATTGAATACCTCCGGATGGCGGTTGAACTGGCCAATGCCGGAGCGGTTGATGCAATAACTACGGCCCCGATAAACAAAACAGCTGTTCATAAGGCCGGATTTCGTTTTCAGGGACACACCGAGTATTTGGCGAAAAAAACTAACGCGAAAAATTATGCCATGATGTTTGTTTCGGACAGCCTCTGGATTATTTTGGTAACTACCCACATAGCTATTAATAAAGTTTCAGCGAGTATCAATAAAAAGAGGATTTTAGATACAATTAAACTGGCGCACGAAACATTGTCACGAGTAAGAGAGAGGGCTCCCCGAATTGCAGTAGCAGGTTTGAATCCTCATGCGGGGGAGGGGGGTATTTTTGGAACGGAGGAGAGAGACAAGATTAAACCGGCAGTTGATGAAGCAAAAAAATGGGGATTAATGTAGCCGGACCTATTTCTCCTGATGCTGTTTTTTGTCTGGCAAAAGCCGGTATGTTTGACATTGTGGTTTCCATGTACCATGACCAGGGATTAATCCCTCTAAAGCTGCTCTCCTTTAATCATTCGGTCAATGTTACGGTCGGGCTTCCGATTATACGCACTTCTGTTGATCATGGTACCGGATTCGATATTGTTGGGAAGGGATGGGCAAATCCTTCTTCCTTAATTCAGGCCGTTAAGGTGGCGGCGCACTTTGCCAGATCCTAGAAGTCTATCTCAAATTACCAAAGAACTTTTAGCTGCTTATAACCTATATCCCAAAAAACGTTTAGGCCAGAACTTTCTGATCGATCCGCAGGTTTTAAAAAGGATTGTTGACGCAGCCGGTTTGTCAGCTGATGATGTGGTAGTGGAGATCGGGATGGGGCTGGGGGTAGTAACTGAGGAGCTGGCTAAAAAAGCCAATAAGGTTATCAGTCTAGAAGTTGATCCTGATCTTATTTTAATATGTAAAAAAATATTGGGTTCTTATCAAAATGTAAATATTGTTCGATCCAGTATTTTGGAATGGCAGCTGCCGGAAGGCCTGGAATCTTTTAAGGTTGTTGCAAATTTACCTTATTATATAACTGCTCCAATTATTGAAAAAATTTTGGATGAATGGAGGGGAAGGGTAGGAAAAGCTGTATTAACAATTCAGAAAGAGGTTGCAGAGCGTCTTGCTTCCGACATCAGCAGCAAAAGCTACGGATCGTTTTCTGTCTTTGTTCAGAACCAGGCTAAAGTTGAAATTCATTCTTTGATCTCAAAATTTTCCTTTTATCCAAAACCCGAGGTTTCCTCTGCCATTATTATTTTAGATCCTTACAGTAAGCCTTTGTATGAAATTGATTATAAGGTTGTCAGGGAGGCTTTTGCGCAGCGGCGCAAGATGATTCGTTCCACTCTTTCTCACTATAATCTTGATTGGGATAAAATGGGAATAGAAGAAAAGAGACGTCCCGAAGACCTGCGATTGTCTGAATTTGAAATAATTTGTAAAGAAATAGTCTCCGGCAAAAACACCCCTTGACAAGATCTTCATATATATGTAAGCTTACAGAGCCAACTAGGCAAACAAGGGGGTGAAATTTTAATGAAAAAAGCAATAGTATTATTGGTAATATTGACCTTTGTGGTTGGATTAGTTAGCATGGCTTCTGCTGTTTCGGCTTCTAAAATTCGTGCTTATATCGGGTTGTTAAACAGGAAATTAACTGTAGCAACCAGAGGAAAAAATTGGGCACGTGTTAACAAGCTAAAAGCAATGATCGCTGTTCAGAATAAGCGATTAGCTGTAGCAGAAGGTACAGTAGCACCGCCGCCACCAGTTGTAGTTCCTCCTCCGCCATCTCACGTTTCTGCAGCACCTGCAGGAGCATTATTTGGATGGGGATTGGACACAGCCGGAAGTATCGGATATGTCGCAGGCAAATCTATGCTTGCAGTGCGTGGTGATGTAATTCTTCCTGATCCATTGGGCTTAGGACCAATCGTTGGATTGCCGGCAGAATCAGTAGTATACAAGGTAGGACTCGGTTATGCTACAGGTAAGGATGGAAATGACGCAGACTTGAAAGCCATTCCTTTATTTGTAGACGGAGTTATCTTGTTACCAGCTGACCTGTTAGGTGGAATCGAATCTTACTTGGGTGGAGGACTAAATTATTTAGTATACCGTTCAGGTCAAGCTTCCGGTTCTCTTGGTGGAGAAATCTACTACGGAATTCAGGGAGATTTAGGTCTTGGGATATCCGGAAAATCTTTTGCTCAGGTTGGTTATACCATCTTGAGGACTGCGGATACAACAACTCCGCGTTCAGCAAAAGGTGTCAGTATCGACGTAGGTCATTCTTTGACTTTATAAAGATATCGGGAGTCTTATTTTCTTAAAGGAAACATGGAGACTTTAAGGGGATCGGCTCCCGATTCTTTTTCTGCTTCACTCTTCCAGTTCATAAAAGATATTAGATAATACTGCTATTCCCGCAGTTTCAGTGCGGAGGATTCTTTTTCCTAGTGAAATACTCATAAATCCGGATGCTTTTGCCTTATTGATTTCTTGTTGGGAGAAACCGCCTTCGGGACCGATGGTTGCCAGTAGAGACATGCCATGGCATGTCTCTACCGATTTCAACACATCCCGAAGGCGGTTTTCCTTTTCCAATTCCCACGGAATCAATTTTAAATCATAAGTTTGCTTTGATAGGAGATCATCGAAAAATATCGGTAGATGAATTTTTGGAATAATTTGTCTTCCCGATTGTTCCGCTGCCTCTTTTGCAATCTTTTGCCAGCGGGCTTGCTTTTTTTCTGCCTTATCGCTGATCTTGGGAATTGATCTTTCAGATATTACCGGAATGATATCAAAAACTCCGAGCTCTACACTCTTTTGAATTACAAAATCAATTTTAGAGCCTTTAGGAAGACATTGGGCAAGGGTTATTTTTACTTTTGGTTCGGTATTTTCCTCAATTTCTTTTTCCAGCACAACAGTTATCTTATCTTTTGTGATTTCTTTAATTATTGCCAGATGGGATTTTGAGATTCCGTCACAAATAATAATCTGATCTCCGATTTTGCTTCTTAAGACTTTTTGAATTTGATAAGCATCAGAGTCCCGGATTTCTGCAAGATTATTCTTTATGTTTGAAGCAGGGACAAAAAAACGCTGCATTATATTTGACCTCCGTGTGAAATAATATTAAGATAGAGTGAAATTTTTTCAAATAACTCTCGATATAATAATAGAGGGAAAAAGATAAATATGCAATTTAAATTGATATCATTTGGTTTTGATGTAGATAAATTAGTTGAATTACCATCTCGAGATGACTTTCTGCGGGCATTGGATGAAGTTGCGCGCATAGCAAGATTGAGAGGGCGGCCTATCGCAACTACCTTAATCCCTCACCGAATCGAACATGGAAGAGTTGAAGAGGTTTTGGGTGAAGTTGCCCCAGATCCCAACTCCTTGGGAATAGTGTTTAAGAGGGTAGAGGGCGGCAGCTTTAAATATCAAGGAGAAGCAGCAGAGATTGAATCTTTTGAACTGGCCGAAAC
>JABMQY010000138.1 GCA_013202975.1 Candidatus Saganbacteria bacterium | reverse complement strand
GCAAAGGGAGCATATTTAATGCTTGTTTTTACAACCTCAAGAGTAGGTTCCACCACTTCAAGAGGAACTCTTCCAATACCACCTGACAAAGATATTTTGTCGGCATAATCACCAAAAAGAAGACCTGAGCCATCAGAAGCTTCTGCGAAAATAATCGAATAAACATTTCCCGGCTTTAGCTCACCTGTCGTTAACTTTAACTTACTAAGATAATCAGTGTAAATCACATTAAACTTTTTATACTTTTCATTGGCCAAATAATATTTTAAATCAGCAATATCAATTTTTTCATCTTTAGCAAGCTTAATTTCGTCAACGAAGATATCATAACATTTAAAGCATTCAAAAAAACAATCTTCCCTGCCCTGTACACTTTCTAATACACAATTTGTTTTTCCCTCGTTAAACATCCACCAACATCTAGCTAAAGAATCGGCAATCTCTTTCAATACCTCTTCCTTACTTCCTCCCACTTCTTTTTCTACCATCCTACACAAAAGCATCATCGGCTTAAGAGCGGGAGTAAGAGGACCAACACTAACACCAATTTGAAATTTACTTCTAGCAACAACACTATCATAACAAATAGTTTCTAATGTTTTTGGTTT
Source organism: Candidatus Saganbacteria bacterium (assembly GCA_013202975.1). Lineage (GTDB taxonomy): Bacteria > Margulisbacteria > WOR-1 > XYC2-FULL-46-14 > XYC2-FULL-46-14 > JABMQY01. The sequence goes on along the minus strand of JABMQY010000138.1, from coordinate 464 downwards.
TAATTTAGTTATTATTACAAAAACTGAAGAAAGAACAACCATCCCACCAATTAAAGCAATAATTAATAATCCTAAAAAAGAAGGTACCATTCCTTTTCTGCCAAAACATTTCAATGAACTACCTCCGCATAGCCAGGTTTTAAACTTGGTTGAACATCACAAATTCTTCCTACACCAGATTTAACCTCATTATATATTTCATCACGACAACCAGCCGTTACTAACGTTCTTTTCTCGCCACCAACATCCTCTTCAACTAAACCACATTCATTTCCAGCCCCATATAAAACAAAACCTACAGATTTATAATCAGGAACATAAAGATAACCCTTACCATCATCCAGAGAACTTTCAAAAGCTTCTATTTCTTTACTTTCAAACAAAAACAATCTACTTCTCCAGGCGTGAACATATTTCGATTTTTCCAAACTACTTCCTGTAAGCAAAACATTTTCCTTTAAATC
>JABMQY010000054.1 GCA_013202975.1 Candidatus Saganbacteria bacterium | reverse complement strand
CGGCAAAGGCCTGGCCTGATCAATCTTTGCCTTCTTTTGATCGATTTCTTTGAGTAGTTGGTTTAACTTGTTCTCGTTTGACATAGTTCTATTAATATAGCATATTCGTGAGATAAGAAACAATCACTGTTCGTGATAAAATTAGAGATTATGGGATTAAAGGGTACTTTTACTTGATCTGCTCTAACGCAGCTTTAACTCCCTTCCCTATCTCAATCTTTGCCCCCATTTGAGAAAAGATAAGCTCCAATGCCCCAATTGTGGCAACTAGTTCAAGTTTATCAACATAACCTAAATGTCCAATTCTGAATAATTTACCCTTAAACTCACCCTGTCCTGGAGCAAGTTCTACTCCAAAACGGTTTCTGATTTCAGAACGGACTTTTTCTGCATCAATACCTTCCGGTGGAAAGACCGCAGTAACAGCAGGAGATGCACCAGCATCATCCGCCAACATGCGCAGACCAAGCGCTTTAAAAGCTGCTCGAACAATTAGCTTGTTCAGCTCATGACGTTTAAAAATATTTTCCAATCCCTCTTTCTTTAGTATCTCAATAGATTTATGCATACCAAAAATCAAAGGCTCCGGAGGGGTAGTATAAGTCTGTCCTTTATCGGCAAATTTCTTTTGATTCTTAATATCCCAGTAATGCTTTGGAAGGGTGGATTTTTCATAAAAACTCCAGGCCTTTTTTGACATAGAGACGGCAGCAATCCCAGGAGGTACCATAAAGGCCTTTTGAGAGCCGGAAACAACCACATCAAGCCCCCAGGCATCGGTCTTTAGATCCGCAGCCAAGAGACCAGATACTGCATCAACTAAAACTAAGGCCTCAGGATGAGATTTATGAGCTACTTCGGCTAATGCCTTAACATCATTTATAACACCGGTAGAGGTCTCGTTCTGCTGCATAAAAATGGCTTTAATCTCTTTATTACTGTCCTTTGCTAATTCTGCCTCAAGGACTTTAGGATCAGCCGCTTTTCCAGGTTCGAATTTCAAATCGATGACAGCTACCCCGTAGGCCTTTGCAATTTTAACCCAGCGGTCGCCAAAGTTTCCGATATTTACAAACAAAGCTTTGTCTCCGGAAGAAAGAGTATTTACAACTGCGGTCTCCATCCCCCCGGTTCCGGAGCATGGATAGACCATAATGTCATTTTTGGTCTGATAAGCCCATTTTAGGCCGTCTATTACCTCTCCTAAAATTTTGGAAAATCCGGGGCCCCGGTGTCCGATCATCTCGTGGTTCATCGCTGCCAAAATCTCGGTCGGAATCGGGGTCGGTCCTGGGATCATTAGAAACTGTTTTAATGGCGCCATATAAATTCTCCTTTTTTAATTAGTCCCGTCTCCACTCAACTTCCACAAACTTCTCGCCTTTTAAAAATTTGTAGTTATGCTCACCCTTATAAGCGCGGGATAAGGCTTTTCCAATTCGCAAAGCGAGGTTGTGATCAGTGGTTTCAACTGTAATGCCGCCGTTAGCTTTATCAATTTTTGAAATATGACCGTGTTTGCTGCGCTCTTTTGCCAGACGGCCTTCGTGATTTATGAGATTAAGAATTTCATCCTTATGATCAACCAGAAATGCACCGGAAAGTTTAACCAAGCCGCCTTCTTCAATCTTACTATTCCTAGACTGCTCAAACCTTACACCCTTTTCTCTACCAAATGCACTTCTTGGCATAAATACTACCTCTTTGTGTACTGGAACGCTTTTCTGGCACGTTTAAGCCCGGCTTTCTTACGCTCTTTTTCACGAGGATCTCGCATTAGCAGATCTTTTGACCGTAAAAGTTTACGATACTTAGAATCAAATTCAACCAATGCGCGGGCAACCCCCATTCTTATCGCATCGGACTGAGCCGGTACTCCGCCGCCAAAAACCTCCGCCCTAAGATCGAGTGGGGGTGCATCAACCGTATTAAAGGGAACCTCAAACCCCGCCAACAAAACAGCTCGTTTACAAAAATACACTTTTGCATCCTTTCCATTTACTGTTCGTTTTCCGGAGCCGGGAGTTAACCAGACCTTTGCCGTGGCAGTTTTTCTGCGTCCGGTGCCATAAAAAACATTTTCCTTCTTCTTATACTTATTTACTTTTGATTTCGTCTTAGTTTTCTTTTTTTCAATCGTCGCTTCCATGTCGCCTCCTATTTTAACTTATTCGCATATGTATGTTTATCGTCAACAAACACCTTCATATTCCGAATTATGGCTCGCCCCAATCTTCCTTTTGGCAGCATTCCGGCCACGGCCTGCACAATTACCTTGCGAGGATCACGCTTCATCATCTCTTCAAATGTAAAAAGTTTGTCTCCGCCGGGATATCCGGAATGTCTAAAGTACATTTTTAATTTATGTTTCTTGCCGCTCAACCTGACACTGCCGGCATTAATAACAACCACATAATCACCGCAATCCATGTGCGGAGAAAATGTTGGTTTATCCTTACCCCGCAAAATGAGGGCAAGTTCACCAGCAAGACGCCCCAAAATCTTATCTTTTGCATCAATCAGACGCCACTTCTTATTGATCTCAGACTGCTTAATTGAAAATGTTATATTTCTTTTCATCAATACCTTCCTTTCAAACTAATTCAAGCATAGCCATTTTGGCCGCATCACCCTTGCGCAAACCCAGCTTTATTATTCGCGTAAAACCTCCTGGACGATCCGCATAGCGCTTACCTGCTTCCATGACTAGTTTGATTTTATTTCGATTAATTAATTTAGAACCAATATTTCTGCGACTGGCAACTGTATCCTTTTTTGATTTTGTTATTAATTTTTCTGCAATTCGGCGCACCTGCTTGGCACGCACTAAAGGAATTTTAATCTTTCCTCTCTCAATCAAAGCCTCAACCTGAGCAATCAGCATACTCATGCGGGCGGTTGATTTTTTACCTAACTTTTTATATCTTAAGCCGTGCCTCATTCCTCTTCCCCCTCATCTTTAAGTGCTAATTTATATTCTCCGAGCTTTGCCCTTATTTCTTTAAGCGATTTAAGCCCAAAGTTTTTGAATTTCATAAGTTCTGCTGCACTATAGCTAACCAGCTCTTTTACACTGTTTACCTGAGCCTTTTTTAGGCAATTCAGGGACCGGGCAGAAAGCTCAAGGTCATCAAGGTTCATCTCCAAAACTGTCGATTCAACTTCTGCTTTTCTTTCTACCGGTCCGGCAAATACTTCGGCCGGATGCCCCAGATGAATAAACATATTAACATGGGATGAAAGAATTTTTGCACTCTCTTTTACCGCTTCATCACACTTTATTGAACCGTTTGTCCAGACATGCAAAACTAAACGGTCATAGTTAATCTCCTGACCTACCCGGATTTCGTCGACCGCAAGATTTACCTTTAAGACCGGGGTAAAAATTGAATCGATCGGAATAGCTCCGACAGAAAGACTTGATTTTTTGTTCGCCTCACCTGTTACATAGCCCCTGCCTTTCTCTACAATCATCTCCAGGTCAATTTTTCCGCCTGAATCAAGGGTCGCAATTACATTATCTTTATTTATTATTTCAATTTCAGAATCATGCTCTATGTCACCGGCAGTGAGCACACCCTTCTTCTTGGCCGATAGAGTTACCACTTTGGGGGTTTCGGAATAAGACTTAATTACTACTTTTTTGAGATTCATTATTATCTGCAAAACATCTTCCACTACTCCGGGAATAGTAGAAAATTCATGGGTTACACCATCGATTTTAATAGAAGTTATCGCAGCGCCCGGCAGAGAAGACAGTAATACACGGCGCATCGAATTTCCTAATGTAGCAGCATAGCCCCGCTCTAAGGGCTCCAGCACAAACCGACCGTAAGTTGGACTCTCTTCCTCATATCTCACCCAGGGCTTTTCACCTAATCTAATCATCATTTCCCTCCTTATTTTCTAATTATCTTGAATAATACTCAACAATCAACGGAACCATAATCATTTTTTCGGTATCGTCCGACGTTGGCAAATGCACAACCCTGCCCTTGAACGATTCTTCTTCCAGCACAAGCCATGCAGGAGGCGTATGTTCTGCCAGTTTTTCACGCAAAAGGGTCAGTAATTTATCACTGAGAATAATCTCCTCATTCTCCCTTAGTTGATATGACGGGATATTAACTTTGCGGTTATTGACCTTAATGTGTCCGTGAGTAACAATTTGTCTTGCCGCAGCTCGAGAGGCTGCAAAACCAAGCTTATAAACCACATTATCTAAACGCCGCTCCAAAAGAATTAAAAGGTTCTGACCAGTATCACCCTTCATTATATCAGCCTTGTCAAAATAACTTTCAAATTGCCTCTCGTTTAGCCCATAAATACGGCGGGCCTTTTGTTTTTCCCTGAGACGTTTTGCATACTCAGTAAGACGCATAACTTTAGCTCCATGCTGTCCCGGAGGATATTTGCGCTTCTCCACCGGACATTTTGCTCCAAAACATTTTTCACCCTTAAGAAAAAGCTTTTCTTTTTCTCTTCGGCACATCTTACATTGCGCTATCTGCCTTCCCATTTATACCCTCCTCCGTTTTTTGGGCCGACAACCATTATGAGGAATCGGCGTTACATCCTTTATCGATAAGATATCCAGACCGGCACCCTGCAGCGCTCGAATTGCAGTCTCTCTGCCACTTCCCGGCCCCTTTACTAAAACATCAACTTCCCTTAATCCACCTTCAACAGCCCGGCGTCCGGCAGCTTCTGCTGCTGATTGAGCTGCAAAGGGAGTCCCCTTCTTTGTTCCCTTAAAACCAACCGCTCCGGCAGACGAATTAACTAATACATTACCATTTGTATCACAAATAGATATTATAGTATTGTTAAAAGTTGCCTTTATTAGAGCCAATCCTCGAGTAATCCCCTTGAATTTTTTCTTTTTTACAATTTTTGCTTCAGCCATTTTATACTTTTGCCTCCTCTTTCTTCTTGCCGCCACCGACAGTTTTTCTCGTTCCACGTCGGGTACGGGCATTTGTTTTGGTGCGTTGTCCGTGTACCGGCAGATTCTTTCTGTGTCGCTGACCGCGATAGGTACCCAAATCAATTAAACGTTTCACATTTTGATGAATGTTTCTTCTTAAATCCCCTTCAACATCAATTCCCTTTATGGCCTCCCGCAAAGCAACAACCTGGGCCTCGGTCAAATCTTTAACCTTTGTAACAGGATCGACCCCGATATCATTTAGAATTTTACCCGACAACGCAAGTCCAATTCCAAAAATATAGGTTAAAGCAATCAAAATCTTTTTATTAGCCGGTAAATCAATTCCCGATATTCGCGCCATATTAAAACTTCCTCCTTGTATAGACATGCCATGGCATGTCTCTAACCCTGTCTTTGTTTATGTTTTGGATTTGTGCAAATAACCCGGACACGCCTGTTTCGACGGATTATTTTGCAATTATCACACATTTTTTTTACTGACGATCTTACTTTCATATTATTTCATCCTGTAAGTTATTCTCCCCTTAGTCAAATCATAGGGAGATATGTCAACCTTTACACGATCACCTGGTAAAATCCGTATAAAATGTTTACGAATTTTTCCGGATACGTGAGCCAATATCATCTGGCCTGTTTCAAGCTGGACCCGAAAATTTGCATTAGGCAAAGCCTCTGTAACCTTTCCTTCCATTTCTATTACATCTTTAGACACTTGTTAAAACCTCCGCGGCTCCTTCTTTGATTACAATCGTATGTTCAAAATGAGCCGATAATCCATGATCAACTGTTACAATGGTCCATCCGTCATCAAGAGTTTTAATCTCATGGCTACCCTCATTTAACATCGGCTCGATTGCAAAAACCATACCTGATTTAAGCTCAATCCCCTCTCCCCAATTGCCATAATTGGGAATCAGCGGATCCTCGTGCAACGCCTTGCCAACACCATGCCCAAACAAATCACGAACTACAACAAAACCGGCTCTCTTTGCATATGCATCAACTGCAGCTCCAATATCACCCAAATGATTCCCTGTTCTGGCCTGCTTAATCGCTGTCCTTAAAGCCTGCTTAGTTGCAGCAATTAATTTCTTAGCTTTCTTGCTGACCTTTCCTACCGGGTATGTCTGAGCCATATCGGCATAATAATCTTCTACAATTACACCGACATCCACTCCTACAATGTCACCTTCCTGCAAGCAGCGCCGACCCGGAATCCCGTGGACTATTTCATCGTTAACAGAAATACAGCTAACATGTTTATATCCGCGGTACCCCTTGAAAGCAGGAATAACTCCCTTTTTCAGGATCAATGCTTCAGTTCCTTTATCAATTTCTGCCGTGTCAATTCCCGGCTGGATTAACTTACCAATTTCCCTAAAAATCTCAGCTAAGATCTTTCCACCCTTGTTAATCTTAGCAATCTCTTCTTCTGACTTTATCGGAATCATGCAAATTAAGGAGCTATCTCCAATACTCCTAATAATGCCTCAAAAACCGCATCCATACCGCCTAACCCGGAAACCTGCAAAAGCTTATCTTTATCTGAATAAAAATCAACCAAAGGCTTAGTCTTTTCCACATAAACCCCAAAGCGATGCTTAATTACATCAGGCTTATCATCATCCCTCTGATAGAGTCCTCCTCCGCACTGATCACAAACCCCTTCTTTTGTTGTAGGATTATTATCTATATTATAAACCGTCCGGCAGCTGCGGCAACTGACTCTTTTTGAATTCCTCTTAATTACTTCCTCTAAAGGGATATCAATATAAACAACTTTATATTCCATCTCATCCAAAATTTCTTCCAGTGCATCAGCTTGGATCTGTGAACGGGGAAAGCCGTCCAAAATAAATCCCTTGTCGCAATCCAGGCGGCTCAATCTCTCTTTTACCAAATCGATGGTAAGTTCATCCGGAACCAAACTCCCTGAGCTCATAAATTCCGCTGCTTTTTTACCTAATTTTGATTTTGAGTCAACAGCTTCTCGGAGCATATCTCCAACTGCTATGTGAGGCAGATCAGTCTTTTCTGCTAACCTGACTGCCTGCGTCCCTTTTCCTGATCCGGGCGGTCCCATTAAAATAATTATCATGCCAATAACCCCTCATATTGTCTGGTTACTAAATGTGTTTCAACCTGACGAACCAGATCTAATGCTACTCCAACCATAATCAATAAAGCCGTCCCTCCCAAACCCTGAAAACTGGTAATCCCGGTTAATTTCTCAACAATAGATGGAACCAAAGCAATGGTAGCCAAAAATAAGGCTCCCACAAAAGTTAAACGGCTAATGGTAAATTCCAAAAACTCTGCCGTCGGTTTTCCGGGACGGATGCCTAAAACAAATCCGCCGTAGCGCTTAATATTGTTTGCCAGCTCTACCGGATTAAAAGTTAGTGCAGTATAAAAATAAGTAAAAAAGAAAATCAGGACAAAGTACAGAAGCATATAAAATATTTTTCCCGGCTGCAAAAAGCTGGCAACACTTTGCATAAAAGGCAAAGGAACAAATTGTGCAATGGTTGCCGGAAAAAGCAATACAGAAGAAGCAAAGATAATCGGGATTACCCCCCCCTGATTAATTCGCAACGGAATATAGGTATTTCCCCCGCCCATCATCTTGCGGCCAACCACCCGCTTTGCATACTGCACCGGAACCTTGCGCTGCCCTTCTTGAATAAATACTATCCCAATAATAAGAACAACGAATGATAGTAATAATAAAATCACTCCAATAATACTTGCACCGGTAGCTACCAAGGTAATCGTATTGCCGATATAAGATGGTATCCTGGAAATAATACCAATAAAAATAATCATAGAAGCCCCGTTACCCAACCCCCTCTCCGTAATAAGTTCGCCTAACCACATAACTAAAGTTGATCCGGCTGTTAAAGAAACTATTGTTAAAAATACGAACAGAGGAAAACTAAAACCATCCAAAAGAACATTTCTCATCCAAAAGGCCATTCCAAATGATTGAAAAGTAGACAACCCAACAGCAAGATAACGAGTATACTGGGATATTTGTTTTCTTCCTGCAGTTCCCTCTTTTGAGAGCTGCTCTAATTGAGGAATAACTACAGTTAGAAGCTGCATTATAATAGATGCATTAATAAATGGAATTATACCCATTGCAAAAACAGAAAAGCGCATCAGCGCTCCTCCGGTAAACATGTCAAGGAATCCGACTAAACTTCCTTTTGAAAATAGAGCAGCCAATTTTATATGGTCAATCCCGGCTACCGGGATGTGTGAACCCAATCTAAAGATAATAACCATGGCAATAGAAAAAATAATTTTTTTCTTTAGATCGGGAATAGTAAAAAATGCCCTAAAAACGTTCAACATACGACAACTGATCCTCCGGCTTTTTCTATTTTAGCCTTTGCTGATTTGCTGAATGCAGCAGCAGTAACCTTAATTGCTTTCGAAATCTCTCCATTACCCAATACTTTTACCGGCTGCTTGGCCTTGGCAAAAGAAATCTCTTTTTCATGCTTTTCCAGATCAAAAAGATTTACTACTGCATATTCTTTTTTAAATAGTAAATTTTTGAAACCTCGTTTTTTGGGAAGTCTGCGATAAAGAGGGGTTTGACCTCCCTCAAAATGTCTCCCCTTGGTTCCACCAGAGCGGCTCTTTTGTCCTTTGTGCCCGCGGCAGCAGGTCTTTCCATGACCAGAACCGGTTCCGCGGCCAACCCGTTTAAATTTCTTCCTTTTATTTTTTAAATTACTTAAATCAAGCATTGCTTGGCTCCTGAACATATTTAACTTTTATCTTTTTTCCGCGCAAGGCCTCTATTTTTTCTTGTTCTTGAATATTTAACAAAGCCTCAACTGTTGCTTTGGCTACATTTACAGCATTAGCAGAACCAACCGATTTTGCCACAGCATCCCTGATTCCAAGCAATTCCAAAACAATTCGAACCGATCCTCCGGCAATTACTCCGGTTCCAGGAGGGGCCGGACGGATAATTACCGAACTGGCTCCCAAATCTCCCTGCACCCGGTGGGCAATAGTCCCCCCGATCATCGGAATTGTAACCAGATTCTTTTTTGCATCCTCCATAGATTTGCGAATAGAAGCCACAACTTCAGAAGCCCTGGCCAAGCCTATACCTACCCTTCCCTTTTTGTCCCCTACAATAGCCAGGACACGAAACCCAAGGCGTTTTCCTCCGGACACAACTTTGCAAACGCGACGAACCTGCACTACCCTCTCTTCAAATTCTTTAGGCTCCCGCGGTCGATTAAATTTTCCCATTTTAGAATACCAATCCTCCTTTTCGAGCCGATTCTGCCAAGGCTTTTATCCGGCCATGATATATAAATACTCCCCGATCAAATACAACCTTAGTAACTCCTTTCTCCTTAGCTTTTTGTGCAATCTCTTCTCCTACTTTTGAAGCTGCCTTTATGTTTGAAGTGTTTTTAGCACCCTTTTTCAAAGTTCCTGCCGCAGCCAAAGTCTTGGAATTTAAATCATCAATCACCTGGGCATAAATATGTTTATTTGCCTTAAAAACAGAAAGGCGCGGTCGATCAGAAGTTCCGATGATCTTTCGTTTTTTTCTTCTTCTTCTCATTATTTCGCCCCTCCTGCAGATTTTGCCGCTTTTCCAGCTTTACGCCTGATTGTCTCACCCACATAATGAACTCCCTTACCTTTGTAGGGTTCAACCGGCCTGGAATAACGGATATTTTGAGCAACCTGACCTACCAGCTGTTTATCAAACCCCACAACCTTTACTTTGGTTACACCCTCAACCTCAAAACTAATGCCCGGAGGAGGATCCATCTCTATCGGATGGGAATAACCTAAAGACAAAATTAATTTATTCCCTTGTTTTTGCGCCCTATATCCAACACCAACCAACTGGAGGGATTTCTCAAATCCAACCGAAACCCCCTTAATCATATTTGCCAGAAGGGCACGGTACAATCCATGTTTAGCCTTAACCGGTGCCGATTCCCTAAGACGAGAAACTATAACCTGGTTATCTTTTACCTCAAAATTAATAACCGAACTGTCAAAATCCTGCTCAAGGGTGCCTTTGCCCCCCTTGACTACGATTTTATTTCCCTCTATTTTTACCTGCACTCCCTTGGTAATTTCCACCGGAGCACGTCCAACTCTTGACATAAATCCTCCTAAGAAACCATCAACAAGACTTCTCCGCCCAGTTTTTCTGCGCGGGCCTGATTATCAGTCTTGAGACCTTTAGATGTCGAAATGACATATGTTCCAAATCCACTATATAATCGATGCAGCTTGTCAGCCGGCTTATAAACCCGGCATCCGGGCGAACTTACCCTTTTTATGTTTCTAATACTGCTGTATTTAAGTTTTCCGTATTCATCCCTTCCCCATTTAAATCGGAGACGCAAAAACTTTTTCTTGCCTTTGGTTAATTCTTCAAAATTAGACAAGAAACCTTCCTCTTTAAGCACAGAAGCAATTGCAGCCTTGAATTTTGATCCAGGCATGTCAACTAATTCTTGTTTTCGCAGAAGTGCCGCTTTTATTCTTACAATCATATCGGAAACCGGATCAGTCATTCCCATTAATTTTCTCCTTATTATTTACCAGCTCGCCTTCCTAACTCCGGGCAATTGCCCCTCATGTGCTAATCTTCTAAAACAAATTCTGCAAACACCAAACCTTCGGATATAGCTTCGGGCCCGGCCGCAAATATTACAACGATTCTTTCTTCTTACTTCAAACTTGGGCCCCTTTCTCTTTCTCTCTAACCATGCTTTTTTTGCCATTCTAGTCCTTCCTCATTTTATAAATGGAATGCCCATAGCTTCAAACAATGCCCTTGCTTCCTTATCGGTATTTGCACTGGTAACGATGGTAATATTCATCCCTCTAGTCTTATCAACACGATCATAATCAATTTCTGGGAAGATCAACTGCTCCTTAATTCCAAAAGAGTAACTCCCTCTTCCATCAAAAGATTTAGGGTTTAAACCCCTAAAATCACGCACCCGCGGAAGACAGATGCCTATCAGCTTGTTTAAAAACAGATACATTTTTTCACCGCGCAGAGTAACCATTCCTCCGATAGGATCGTTCTTTTTAAGCTTAAATCCGGCAATAGCCTTTTTGGCATAACGGATTGCAGCGGCTTGTCCCGTAATCTGTTTCAACTCCTCCAGCGCAATCTGGGTTGCCTTTGCATTAACAGTCCCTTCCGATACTCCGCAGGAAAGAACTACTTTTTTTACTTTGGGCACTGCCATTTTATTGGAATAGCCAAACTGTTTAACCAGAGCAGGAACAATTATATTCTCGTACTTTTCTTTTAATGCTATTTCTTTTTTCATTGTTTATCTATAACTTCCTTGCATTTTCTGCAAACACGAACATTTTTTTCATCCACAAGTTTACGACCGACCCTAACCGGTTTATTGCAACGGGGACAAACCAGCATCAGTTTGGAAATCTTTAGAGCCATCGGCCGATCAATAATTCCCCCCTGAAAACCCTGGGTAGGCCGTTGATGTTTTTTTACAATGTTAACACTTTCAACAACAGCCTTTCTGTCCGCAGAATAAACCCTTAATACCTTACCTTTTTTATCTTTATCCTTCCCTGAAAGGACAACTACCTTATCGCCTTTTTTAATTTTTAGCTTTTGCATATTATACTACCTCTGGAGCCAGAGAAATAATTTTCATAAACTTCTTCACTCGCAACTCTCTTGCGACCGGCCCAAAAATTCGTGTCCCTCTAGGATTCCCGTCCTTATCTATAACTACAGCAGCATTCTGGCTAAAACAAACATAAGACCCGTCATCCCGCCTCAACTTTTTAACGGTTCGAACGACCACCGCTTTGATTACTTCTGCATTCTTTACAATACCATGCGGCTGCGCTACCTTAACCACCCCGACAATGATATCCCCAACCGTTGCATAACGGCAACGTGATTCACCTAAAATTCTGATACAAAGGATCTCCTTTGCCCCAGAATTATCCGCTACAGCTAATCTAGTCTCTACCTGTATCACTGTTTACTCCTTCTTAGTTTCCGGCTGATCAATGACCTGCCCTACAGTTTTTTCTTCTTCCTGAGCTTCCTTATGCAATGGACCGGGCCTATCTTTTTCTGTGACCTTTTTAAAACCAATGATTTCAATAACTCTCCAGCGCTTATCTTTTGACAGTGGTCTGGTCTCTTCAATCTGTACCTGATCCCCCGTTTTGCATTTATTTTCCTGGTCATGGGCTTTAAATCTTTTGTATGATTTAACAGTCTTGCCAAAGACCGGATGACTGAAGACCCGCTCAACCTGAACAACAACGGTCTTGTCCATCTTATCAGATACAACTATTCCTTTTCTTCTTTTTGCATTTCCACGTTTATCGCTCATACCTTACTCTCCCTTATGATGGTTAAAATCCGTGCAATACTCCGCTTAACCGCTCTCTTTTCCAGAGGGTTCTTTAGTTCGCCTCTTGCTTTGCTAAATCTTAGTTCCCGCTGCTTCTTTTGCAAATCAGCCAATTTTTTACTAAGATCTACTTCATTTAATTTTCTTAATTCTTCAGCATTCATAATCTCTCAACCAACCTTGCTTTTAGGGGCAGTTTAAAAGCCGCCCTGCGAAAAGCTTCTTCAGCATTTTTTCTGGAAAGACCGGTAATTTCATAAAGGATATGTCCTCTGCGCACAGGCAAAACGAATCCAACCGGAGCACCCTTTCCTCCCCCCATGCGGGTTTCGGCCGCCCGGGCAGTAACAGGTTTATCGGCACAACCCCTAACCCAAACCTTTCCGCCCCGCTTCATATAATGAGCCAAGGCCTTTCTGCCGGCCTCAACCTGATTTGTCTTTAAATATCCGATTTCCATGATCATCAAACCATATTCACCAAAAAGAACCGTATTGCCGCGGGTTGCATTACCCCTCAAACGACGGCGTTGAGACTTTCTAAACTTAGTTTTTTTAGGTGTTAGTGCCACTTATTTCTTTTCCTTTCGCAGCTGCCGGATTAGCATCTACTTTTTGCTGCTTTTTCTCTTCTGAAACCTGAGGGAGAACTTCACCGGTACAGATCCAAACCTTAACTCCAATAATGCCATACATAGTTGTTGCTTCTGCAAAACCATAATCTATTTTTGCCCTTAGTGTGTGCAATGGAACACGACCCATTCGATACCATTCTTTACGTGCAATTTCTGCTCCCCCCAGACGACCGCTGCATTTTATCTTTATACCCTTAGCATGTGCGCGTAGAACTTTTGATACAGTCTGCTTCATGGCGCGTCTAAAAGAAATCCTTCGCTCAAGCTGGTTTGCAACATTTTCTGCCACTAATTGGGCATTGATTTCCGAATTTTTCTCTTCATGAATGTTTAATTGAACCTGTTTATTTACTTTCTTTATCAAGGCATCCCTTACCACTGCCACATCCTTCCGCCTCTCCCAATTATTAATCCCGGTTTTGCAGTAAACAAATCAACACTGACCTGATTTGCCCTGCGGGAAATCACCATCCTCGATACCCCGGCACGATAGAGATGCTCCTTAAGGTACTTTCTTATCACAAGATCTTCCTTTAATAACTCGGCATAGTTATTTTCGGAATACCACCTTGCATCCCAATCACCAATAACCCCTAACCTAAATCCCCTAGGATGTACTTTCTGACCCATTTAATTCTCCTATATTTATTGTCAAATGCGACATTCTCTTTTTTATCGGCGCCGCCCTTCCGCGCGACTGAGCCCTAAAACGCTTTAGCATACCGGCACCATCTACATAAATTTCATTAATCAACAGATTTGAATCTTCCATCTGGTGGTTCTTTTTTGCGTTTGCCATTGCCGAGAGAATTATTTTCTCAACAATACGAGCCCCTTTATTTGGCAGCGAACGCAGCAGTGCCAAAGAAAAATTACAATCCTTTCTGCGAACCAAATTTGCAATCCGCCGCAGCTTTAGCGGCGAAATCCGAATAAAAGTAAATCTTGCTTTAACTTGTTTTGCCATATTAAATTATTATGTGGTCGAAGAGACCGCTTTTGCGCCAACTCCACTATGTCCTTTAAAAATTCTTGTGTGCGAAAACTCTCCCAATTTATGCCCAACCATATTTTCGTTGATGTAAACAGGAATATGTTTTCTGCCATTGTGAACCGCAATTGTATAGCCTACCATCTCGGGGATAATAGTAGAACGCCTTGACCAGGTTTTAATCACCTGTCTATTACCGCTTTTCTCCATTCTCTCTATCTTTTGCAAAAGATGTCCGTCAACAAAAGGTCCTTTTTTAAGTGATCTTCCCATTATGAAGGCCTCCTCGATAAAATAAATCTGTCAGATGAGCGTTTTCCTCTGCGCGTTTTATAACCCAGGGTCGGTTTGCCCCAAGGAGATACCGGTCCTGGACGTCCTATTGGAGCCTTACCTTCTCCTCCACCATGAGGGTGGTCACAAGGATTCATAGCCACACCACGAACTCGAGGCCTAATTCCAAGATATCGCGATTTTCCGGCTTTTCCTAATCTTACATTCTTAGCATCAACATTCCCAACCTGCCCAATACTGGCCCTGCAGTTTAAATGTATCATTCTCTGTTCACCGGAAGGCATTTTTACGATCGCATAACCAGCCTCTTTGGCTAAGAGCATAACACCTACCCCGGCACCACGAGCCAATTGCCCGCCTTTACCGGGCTGCAATTCAACATTATGGATTATTGTACCGACAGGAATAATGCGCAAAGGCAAACAGTTGCCAACCTCAACTTCTGCGCTCTCACCCGACATGACAGACTGGCCGACAGAAAGTCCAAGCGGGGCAATAATATAGCGCAGCTCTTCATCTTGATATTTAAGTAACGCAATTCTGGCATTTCGGTTGGGATCATACTCAATTGCATCAACAACTGCGGGAATATCATCTTTATCACGTTTAAAGTCAATGATTCGATACTTCTTTTTATTTCCACCGCCGCGATGGCGGGAAGAAATCCTGCCATTAAAACCACGACCACCAGTTTTCTTTAATAATTTAAGCAGGGACTTTTCCGGTTTATCTTTTGTTATATCAGAATAATCATCAACTATCTGAAAACGCTGTCCCGGGGTAAGTGGTCTTTTTCTTCTTAGTCCCATTATGCCTTTAACTCCTCTATTTGAGATCCCTCTTTAAGTGTTACATAAGCCTTTTTATGGGATGAGGTTCGACCCTTTGTATGCCCCGTTCGGCGTTCTTTTCCTCTAACTTTCAATGTATTTATCGAGACCACCTTCACCTGATAGAGTTCTTCAACCGCCTTTCTTATTTCGATTTTATTTGCTTTTGGATGAACACGAAAAACGTACTTATTCTGAGCCGCCACACTAAAGCCCTTTTCTGTAACAATAGGTGACAAAATTACTGCATCATTATTATTCATTTTACTAGCGCCTCTGTAAGTTTTGGTAATATTTCTTTCTGCAAAACCAACCATTCGCAGTTCAAAAGGTCAAAAATATTGACCTCTTCAGTTTTGAGCATAACCAGCTTTTCAATATTCCTTCCTGAAAGTATTAAATTTTTGTCTTCATCATTAACAAGCATAAGAATCTTCCGGTCAAAAAGATCTAACCCTTTAATTATATTAATCATCTGCTTTGTCTTTGGTCCGGAGACGCTAAGGTCCTCAATCACCTTTACGCGACCCTCTTTCATACGATTAGAAATAACTGCCCTTAAGGCCGCCTTTCTCATTTTCTTGGGCATATTAAAAGAATGATCCCTCGGTTTAGGAGCAAAAATGACTCCGCCGCCTCTCCACAAAGGAGATCTAATAGACCCAACCCGGGCTCGTCCTGTCCCTTTTTGCTTCCAGGGCTTCCTGCCCCCACCCCGGACCTCGGCTTTACTTAAAGTAGACTGGGTTCCCCGCCTTAATCCAGCTCGGTGACAACGCAGAGCCATGTGGATCAACGCATCCTTATACACTGCAGAGAAAACTTTTGCCTCGGCAGATATTTCCCCTTTTTCTTTTCCATCCTTAGTAAATACTTTTAAATTAACCATTTCTAACCCTTAGCCTCCACTTTTTCTTTATCCTTTTCTTGTACATCATTCTGCCCTACAGCTTTCTCTTCTTTAGCATTGGCCGAAACAATTGGTTTAAAATTCGAAACCTTTTTCCCTGTTTTAAAAATGGAAATAATTCCCTTCTCTGAACCAGGAACCGCCCCCTTAACAAGAATTACATTCTTTTTTACATCGACATCAACCACCAAAATATTTTTTTGGGTCACTTTTTCATTTCCCATCCGGCCGGCCATTTTTTGTCCTTTAAAAACGCGTCCTGGAGTCGTACCTCCGCCAATTGAACCGGGAAGACGATGACTTTTTGATCCGTGCCCCATATCGCCGCGCGAAAAATTCCAACGTTTTATAGTACCTGCGGTCCCTTTTCCAATTGAAGTCCCTGAAATAACAACAACTTCACCAGCAGAAAAAATATCGGCACGAATAACTTGTCCCCGGCTTATTCCTTCAACCTTATCCAATCTGAATTCCTTTAAATACTTAGGATAGGGGCTGATTCCCTTAAAATGCCCGGCAAAAGTTTTCCCCATCTTCTTCCTCTCGCCAAAACCCAGCTGAATAGCACAATAGCCGTCCTTTTTTTCCTCTTTTAATTGTGTAACTACACAAGGACCTACTTCCAAAACGGTTACAGGAACAACGCAACCATTCTGGTCATAAACCTGAGTCATCCCGATTTTTCTTCCTATTAATCCTTGCCTCATTTTTCCCCTCAATTATTTATTTCAACTTTATCTCAACATCGACACCGGCAGGCAGATCGAGTTGCATTAGCGCGTCGACTGTCTCTTTGGGCGGATCCAGGATATCGATTAAACGCTTGTGGGTGCGAATCTCAAAATGCTCGCGTGATTTTTTGTCAACGTGAGGTGATCGCAGCACACAATGTACTTCCCTATCCGTTGGCAAGGGAATAGGACCAGAAACATGTGCCCCGACCCTTTTTACTGTCTCCACAATCTTTACGGCCGACTGATCCAGAATCCTATGATCGTAACTTTTTAACCTTATTCTTATTCGAGATCTTTTTGACATCTTATTTCCCCTGCGCTTTGGTAATTATTTCTTCTGCAATATTTTTTGGAACTTCGGTATACTCACAAAACTCCATGGAATAATTACCCCTTCCCTGAGTTTTTGAGCGAAGATCGGTGGAATATCCGAACATCTTTGCCAAAGGAACCTTGGTCTTTATGGTTTGGATACCATTATGAGACTCCATCCCCTCAATCCTGCCGCGACGGCTACTTAGGTCTCCTATTACGTCACCCATATATTGCTCGGGCACAATGACTTCAACTTTCATCAAGGGTTCGAGCAGTACCGGCTTACTTTTTTTAGAGCAAGCCTTAAAGGCCATTGAACCGGCAATTTTAAAAGCAATTTCAGAAGAGTCCACATCATGGTAAGACCCATCGTACAACACAACCTTAAAATCAATAACCGGGTAACCTGCTAAAACCCCGGTATTTTTTGCTTCCTTGATTCCGGCCTCAACTGCCGGGATATATTCCCTTGGTATTGCTCCGCCAACAACTTCATTAACAAATTCAAAACCTTTTCCAGATTCAAGAGGCTCCATCTTAATATAAACATGACCATATTGTCCGCGTCCACCGGTCTGACGAATAAATTTTGCCTCAGCATCCCCAAATCCACGAATAGTTTCTTTATACGCAACCTGCGGCTTCCCTACATTTGCATCCACCTTAAATTCTCGCAACAACCGATCAACAATGATTTCAAGATGAAGTTCTCCCATACCAGAAATAATTGTCTGCCCGGTTTCAACATCAGTTTTAACTCTAAAAGTCGGATCTTCTTCTGCAAGTTTTGAAAGAGAAATTCCCAGTCTTTCCTGATCAACTTTTGTTTTTGGCTCAATTGCCACAAAGATAACCGGTTCAGGGAAAACAATTGATTCCAATATAATTGGTTTATCAGCATAACAGAGAGTATCTCCGGTAGAAGTAAATTTTAAACCTACTGCAGCCGCAATATCTCCGGCATAAACCTCTTTTACTTCTTCACGTTTATCAGAATGCATTTGTAAAACCCGGCCAATCCTCTCTTTTTTGTCTTTTGAAATATTCTGTAAATACGATCCGGTTTCCAGCTTTCCGGAATACACCCTAAAGAATGTTAGTTTTCCGACAAATGGATCTGTCATTATTTTAAAAGCCAAGGCAGAAAAAGGCTCATTATCAGATGCAATCCGTACCTCGTCTGCTCCGGTTTTAGGATTAATTCCGGGAACAGGAGGAACATCTTCCGGAGACGGAAGAAAATCTATTATTATATCAAGCAATGGCTGAACCCCTTTATTTTTAAATGCCGATCCGCAGGCAACCGGAATTATTTTTGCGTCAATGGTTTGTTTGCGAATAGCCGCCCGAATCTCATCCTCACTCAATTGATGCTTCTCTAAATATTTTTCGAGCAGAGCATCATCACTTTCGGCGGCAGTTTCAACCAGTTGTTCGCGATATTTTTCCGCAGTCGCCAAAAGATCTGCTGGAATATCAGTCACCCTGAATTCTAGACCTAATTCATCATCGTAAATTATCGCCTTCATTGTAATAAGATCCACCAACCCTAAGAATTTATCCTCTGCCCCGATCGGAATCTGGAGCGGAACAGGCTTAATTAGCATTCTGTCTCCGATTTGATTTACAACCCTGAAAAAATCAGCTCCAACCCGATCCATCTTATTAATAAATACCATGCGGGGAACTTTATATTTATCTGCCTGACGCCAAACAGTTTCTGACTGAGGCTGGACACCGCCCACCGCACAAAAAATAATTACAACGCCGTCTAAAACCCGCATCGATCGTTCAACTTCTACGGTAAAATCCACATGTCCCGGAGTATCAATAATATTAATCCTATAATCCTTCCAGGTAGTAGTAGTTGCCGCAGATGTAATCGTAATACCACGCTCCCTCTCCTGGTCCATCCAATCCATAGTCGCAGTACCATCATCTACACTGCCTAATTTATGGACCTTCCCAGAGTAGAAAAGAACCCTCTCTGTTGTAGTAGTTTTACCCGCATCAATATGCGCTGCAAAACCAATATTCCTATATTTTTTCATTTCATGAGACCTAGTCATTTACCTTACCACCTAAAATGAGCAAAAGCCTTATTTGCTTCTGCCGTTTTGTGCATATCCTCTCGACTCTTAGCTGCACCGCCAACATTATTAAAAGCACCAATAAATTCTTGAGACAATTTATCCGCCATACCTTTGCCGGGCCGCTTTCTTGCGGCATCGCGCAGCCAGGACATTGCCAAAAGAATTCCCCGTTTCCTGGAAACCTCAACCGGAACCTGATAAGTCGCGCCACCAACTCGTCTAGCCTTAACTTCCATCATTGGAGTTGTATTTTTAATTGCAGCTTCAAACACTATCAATGGTTCTTTCTTTAGTTTTTGAGACGCCAGTTCAAGCGCCTGATAGACAATTCGCTCAGCAATGCTCTTTTTTCCGTCCCACATAATCTTATTAATAAATTTCTGCAGCACTGCACTTCCGTGAACAGCATCATTCATAACCCTATTCTTTACTACTTTTCGGTATCTTGGCATATTCTCTCCTTAACTAAGCATCTTTTGGTTTTTTTGCGCCATAAAGCGATCGGCTCTGTCTTCTTCCTTCTACCCCGCTGGTATCCAAAACTCCCCGCACAATATGATATCTGACACCAGGCAGATCTTTTACACGACCGCCGCGAACAAGTACAACAGAATGCTCCTGCAAATTATGGCCGACCCCGGGAATATAAGCTGAAACTTCCAGCCCTCCGGTCAGCCGCACACGAGCAACTTTTCTTAAAGCTGAATTTGGTTTTTTAGGAGTAGTAGTATAAACCCTAACACAGACTCCGCGCTTTAGCGGATTTCCTTCCAGAGCTGGAGCTTTGCTTTTGCTCTTCTTCGTTGTTCTACCCTTTCGAATAAGTTGGTTTTTTGTCGGCATTATTCTTTCTCCGTTGAAGTTGTCACAAGCTCAAGATTACGGTAGGTTGTAAAACCGGTCCCGGCAGGAATCAACTTACCTATTATAACATTTTCTTTCAATCCATACATCTGGTCTTCTTTACCCTTGATTGCAGCTTCAGTTAAAATTCTCGCAGTCTCTTGAAAAGAAGCAGCAGAAATAAAACTTTCAGTTGTCAAAGATGCTTTTGTAATTCCCAACAATACATCTTCACCTTCTGCTTTTTCTTTCTTTGACTCCTTATTTATTCGCTCAAGCGTAAGCTTATCAATCAATTCTCCCGGCAGAAGAGTAGTGTTTCCGGGCTTTAAAATTCTTACCCGCTTGGTCATCTGACGAACAATTGCTTCGATGTGTTTATCGTTAATTGTAACACCCTGCGAACGATAAATTTTTTGTATTTCATCAACCAAGTGGGCCTGTACCGCCAATATCCCCAAGATCCGCAGAATATCATGCGGGTTTTTTGAACCTTCAGTTAAAGCCGTTCCTTTATGAACCTTATCTCCACTGGTTACTTTTAATCGGGTTTCATAGGAAGCAGAATATTCCTTAACTTCCCCCTTCGATCCATCGATCCTAATTAAACGCAATCCTTCTTTATCTGATATAGTCACCTGACCATCAATCTCCGTTAGAATTGCCGATTTACTAGGACGCCTGGCTTCAAACAACTCTTCTACTTTAGGAAGACCCTGAATAATATCCCGAGTTTTACCCGGGTCACGGCGGATACTTTCTACCTTCGCAAGCATGTCGTAGGCAGATACATTATCGCCTTCTTCAACAAAAAGTTTGGACCCGGCAATCAGAACATAAGACTCACCAGGGGCAACTACAACTGCATTTTTTGAAACCTCAAGAATAGTTCCGGTTGTTTTACTGGTAACCGAAGTAGACAATTCATCGCCGGAAACAACCCTGTCTCCTTCTTTTACAAAAACTTTTCCGCCCTTGCTAATCTTATATTCCTTCTGAACCTTTGGGTTATAAACAAATAATGACCCGTCTTTTTGGCTGATATATTCTCGTTTACGCCTGACTGGTTCAATTCCAAAAAAGCGAACTTTACCATGAGCACTTGAAATGACATACTCATAAGTAGGATCATATTCCGCTAGCACATCACCAGAATTAATACTGTCACCATCTTTAACTTTTAAAATTGCTCCCACAGGAAGAATATAATTTTCGTGTTTGTTCTTAATTTTTAAAACCAAATTACCCTGACGGGTTATCATGGCAATTTTCTTGCCTTTTTCATCTTCGGTCTTCTTTTGCTCAAGTACTTCTCCCATAGAAACCTTGCCGTTATGCTTACTCTTTATTAATATGCGGGCGCCCTTATGCACAGCTACTCCTCCAATATGAAAGGTACGCATAGTAAGCTGCGTTCCGGGCTCACCAATACTTTGAGCGGCAATAATTCCGACCGCTTCTCCCAAATTTACCCTTCTGCCGGAAGACAAATCTTTTCCATAACAGGCAGCGCATATTCCTTTCTTTAACTCGCAGCTTATTGCAGAACGAACCTTAACCTCTTCAATTCCCGCCTCTCTAATGGCTAGGGCAATTTCTTCATTAATTTCATGCCCCGCCTTTACAATAACCTTTGAGGTCAGAGGATCAATTACATTTGCAACAGGAAAGCGGTCAACCAAACGCTGATCAAGCGGAATAACTTCTTCGTATCCCTCACGCACTGATTTTAAGCTAATTCCTTCCTTAGTACTGCAATCATCTTCAACAATCATGACATCCTGAGAAACATCAACCAGACGCCGAGTTAAGTACCCGGAATCGGCGGTACGCAGAGCAGTATCTACCAGTCCTTTTCGTGCGCCATATGACGAAATAAAATATTCGGTGACGTTTAAGCCCTCTTTAAAATTAGTTTTAATCGGAATGTCGATAATATTTCCGGAAGGATCTGCCATTAATCCTCTTATTCCTGCCAACTGTCTTACCTGCTGGACATTTCCACGCGCTCCAGAAAAAGCCATAATGTAGACAGAATTTAATATATCATACCCTTTTAGCATTTCACTGGTTACATCTTCAGTAACAGAACTCCAGATGTCCAGACTGCGGATCAGTTTTTCTTTCTCAGAAATTATTTTATCTTTACACTGCCTTTCTAAATTTAGAACTTGTTCTTCTGCTTTCGCAATTATTGCACCTTTATTTGCCGGAACTTTTAAATCATCAATCGCAATTGAAACACCGGCAATAGTTGCATATTTAAAGCCAAGCCGTTTGATCTCATCAGCTATCGCAGCAGTTGCGGGAGCACCAAAACGCGAATTGCACTCCAGGATAAGTTTTTCAACATCCTTTTTGCTAAAAACCTTATTAAAGTATTCAAAGCCGCCTTCAGGAACAACCAGTTTAACTGCACGATTAATCGTATAATTGAATTTGATTCGGCCGACGGTTGTCTCAACAAATTTACCATCTCGAAAAACTTTTATTTTTGAGTGCAGATGAACCTTGTCCAAATCATGGGCAAGCAT
Organism: Candidatus Saganbacteria bacterium; assembly: GCA_013202975.1. Classification (GTDB taxonomy): domain Bacteria; phylum Margulisbacteria; class WOR-1; order XYC2-FULL-46-14; family XYC2-FULL-46-14; genus JABMQY01. The sequence goes on along the minus strand of JABMQY010000054.1, from coordinate 33,194 downwards.
TGCTTCCCAATCACCAGAAAAGACTTTGCCTGCCCCTAATTTTTGACGTTCATCCAGTACGGTCATGTAATATGTTCCCAATATCATATCCTGAGTAGGCGTAATAACCGGACGTCCGGATGCAGGGGAAAGAATATTATTTGAAGAAAGCATTAGCAAACTGGATTCCACTTTTGCTTCGGTCAACAAAGGAACATGCACTGCCATCTGATCTCCGTCAAAGTCGGCATTGAAAGATGAACAGACTAAAGGATGAATTTGAATTGCCTTTCCTTCTACCAGGATCGGCTCAAAAGCCTGAACCCCCAAACGATGAAGTGTGGGAGCACGATTTAATAAAACCGGATGCCCCTTAATTACTTCCTCCAAAACATCCCAGACAATAATTTCTTGACGCTCAATCTGACGTTTGGCTGATTTAACATTTTGAGAATACCCGCGTTCAACTAATTTTCTTATTACCAGTGGTTTAAAAAGTTCTAATGCCATCTTCTTTGGCAGACCGCATTGATGTAGTTTTAGAGTCGGACCAACTACAATAACTGATCGGCCGGAATAATCAACTCGTTTTCCTAAAAGGTTTTGACGAAAACGCCCTTGTTTTCCTTCAATAATATCAGTCAATGACCGCAATGGACGCCCGTTTGAACCGACTACGGACCGTTTTCTTCTGCGATTATCAATTAAGACATCGACTGCTTCCTGCAGCATACGTTTTTCGTTTCGGATGATCATGTCAGGCGCACCCATGTTGATCATTTTCTTTAACCGGTTATTGCGGTTAAGCACTCTTCTATAGAGATCATTTAAATCTGATGTTGCAAAACGTCCGCCTTCCAATTGAACCATCGGTCTCAAATCAGGCGGAATTACAGGAATAACATCCATTATCATCCATTCCGGACGATTAGTAGATGAATTAAAAGCCTCCGCAACACGAAGGCGTTTTATTATTTTTAAACGTTTTTGTCCTTCTGAGATTTTAAGATTCCTGCGTAATTTTTGGACTAAAGCAGACATATCTATTTTAGATAATAATTCACGAACTCCCTTTGCTCCGCTCTCTGCCTTAAACTTGTCCCCATAATTTTCTACTGCCTCGGCATAATCATTTTCACGCAGTACAGATCCAACCTTGATATTGGTTTTTCCAAGATCATCCTCTACCTCAGTCACAATATAGGCATCATAATAAATAACCTCTTCTAATGCCCTGCTTGGAATATCCAGAAGAAGAGCCATATAACCGGGAACAGACCGGAGAAACCAAATATGAGCAACCGAAACAGCAAGCTTAATATGCCCCATGCGTTCGCGACGAACCCTTGAAGTAGTGACTTCAACTCCGCAGCGCTCGCAGACAATTCCTCTGTAACGCACTCGTTTGTATTTGCCGCAATGACATTCCCAATCTTTTACCGGTCCAAAAATCTTTTCACAAAACAATCCGCGCCGCTCCGGCTTAAAGGTACGATAATTTATTGTCTCTGGTTTTTCAACCTCGCCATAAGACCATTCAAGAATTCCTTCTGGCGATGCCAGACCGATCTTCAATCGCTCAAAATCTGCTATTTCTATTTCTTTCATAAATGGACTCATTTTATCACCTCTTGCGCCTTATCCCTGAAGGGCGTTTCTTCTTGGTTTCTTCATCAAGACTTATTTCTTTTCCTTTTGCAGTTAATGCCCGAACATCCAGACCCAAACTTCGCAGTTCTTTAATCAAAACCTTAAATGACTCCGGAACTCCCGGCCGCTCCATCGGTTTACCCTTAATAATTGCCTCATAAACTTTAGAACGCCCAACAACATCATCTGATTTCACCGTTAATAATTCCTGCAGAGTATGGGCAGCGCCATATGCTTCTAACGCCCACACTTCCATTTCTCCAAAACGCTGGCCTCCGAACTGAGCCTTTCCACCCAGCGGTTGTTGTGTTATTAAAGAATAAGGTCCGGTGGAACGAGCATGCATCTTATCATCAACTAAATGGATCAATTTCATGAGATAACTGTAGCCAACAGCAACTTTTCTTTCAAATGCCTGGCCGGTTCTTCCGTCACGCAGCTCAATTTTTCCGCTCTCGTCACACCATGAATGAGGAACCATTTTTAACTGTCTTGCTACAAATTCTTCGGACGATTCACTGCTGCATACCTCATCAAAGGGAGGGACTTCATAATAGGTATTCAATTCATGCGCACAAAATCCGAGCAGCAATTCAAAAATCTGCCCAATATTCATTCTTGAAGGAACACCCAGCGGATTCAAAACTACATCTACCGGCGTTCCATCCGGCAGATAAGGCATATCTTCTTCCTTTAATATTTTTGCGACGACCCCTTTGTTACCGTGGCGTCCTGCCAGCTTATCTCCAATACTTACCTTTCTAAGCTGAGCAATATATACCCTTACCAGTTCGTGAACTCCGGGAGAAAGTTCATCCCCCTTCTCTCGGGAAAACACACGAACATTAATAACCTTCCCTCTTTCTCCAGGTGGAACTTTTAAGGAAGTATCTCTCATATCACGAGCCTTATCTCCAAAAATTGCACGTAAAAGTTTTTCTTCAGCAGGGAGTTCGGTCTCTCCTTTTGGAGTTACCTTTCCGACCAAAACATCTCCTGGTTCAACCTCTGTACCAGAGCGAATAATTCCTCTCTCATCCAGATTTCTAAGGGCCTCTTCTCCGATATTTGGAATCTCACGGGTAATTTCTTCCATTCCTAGTTTAGTAGACCGCACTTCCACCTCGTAGCGCTCAATATGCGCCGAAGTAAAAACATCATCATAAACCAATCTCTCCGAGAGAAGAATCGCGTCTTCAAAGTTATAGCCTTCCCACGGCATCATTGCAATCAGAATGTTTTTTCCAAGAGCCAATTCACCCATGTCTGTTGCAGAACCATCCGCCAATAAATCATCCTTTTTCACCTTTGCTCCAACCTTTACCCTCGGCCGTTCATGAATTAAGGTATTCTGATTGCTGCGTGAAAATTTCACCAATTCAAAAACGTCTTTTTTGCCGCTGCTGGTTGAAACAACAATTTCTTCCGCCGTTACGCGGGATACCGTTCCAGGATGGAGCGCTTTTATCAGGGTACGAGAATCATCAGCCACCTTTTTTTCTAATCCAGTTCCAACAAAAGGAGCTTCCGGTTTCATAAGCGGGACGGACTGACGCTGCATGTTGGCTCCCATTAAAGCCCGGTTAGCGTCGTCATGCTCAATAAAAGGGATCATGGAAGTAGAAACACCAATTACCTGTTCCGGAACCACACTGATATAATCAGTTTCCTTAGCCGGAGAAAAAATAAATTTTCTTTTATAACGAACCGGAACCTGTTTTTCAACAATTTCCCGATTCTTATTAATTCTGGTATCACAAGAAGCAATTTTATAAAGATCCTCAATATCGGCAGTCAGATGGTCTACCTTTGTTGAAACCTTGCCGTTGTTTACTTTAAAATATGGGGTTTCAATAAAACCAAATTCATTTACTTTTCCATAAGTTGCAAGTGAAGCAATTAATCCGGCATTAGGTCCTTCGGGAGTTTCAATGGGACAAACCCTGCCATAATGGCTGGGATGAATATCCCTTACTTCAAATCCGGCTCTCTCGCGAGTTAATCCGCCAGGCCCCAAAGCTGAAAGCCTGCGTTTGTGAGTTAGTTCAGCCAGAGGATTGGTTTGATCCATAAATTGAGAAAGCTGGGAAGAACCAAAAAACTCTTTAATCACTGCTGCCATAGGACGAACATTGATTAAAGCCTGAGGAGTAACTCCGGGGGTGCCCTTTGTCAACATGGCCTCTTTTACTAAACGCTCAATACGGGTCAGACCAATCCTAAAAGATCGGGTCAAAAGCTCTCCAACAGAACGAATACGCCGATTGCCCAGATGATCGATATCATCAGTTAATCCTTCTCCTGAATGAAGATCGACTAAATATTTTACAATTCCCAAGATGTCCTGCTTTGTCAAAACCTGAGCATCTAAATCAACATTGACACCCAGCTTGCGATTCATTTTATAACGGCCGACCCGGGACAAATCATAACGCCTCGCATTGAAAAAAAGATTGTTCAAATAAAGGCGCGCCCCCTCGTAAGTAGCCGGGTCACCGGGACGCATTTTTTTATAAATCTCTATCAGGGCATCTTCTTTTGAAATAATTGGGCTCTCTTTTAGAGAGCGTTTTCTAAACTCCCCCTCAGAAAGTGCATTTAAAATTTCCTTCTCAGTAGTTCCAATCGCACAGAGAAAAGTGATAATTCCAATCTTGCGGGTTTTATTGATCCGGGCAAAAATAGACAGGTGGGCATCTGTTTCAACCTCTAACCAGGCGCCTCTGTCTGGAATAATAGTAGCATAATAAAGAGTACGGTTTAGCTTTTCAAGACGTTTGCTTTCTTTAAAATAGACTCCGGGAGAACGCGTTAGCTGACTTACAATTACGCGCTCAGCTCCGTTGATTATAAAGGTTCCGCGATCGGTCATTATCGGCAAATCGCAGAGAAAAACTTCCTGCATTTTGATTTCTTTAGTCTCTTTGTTCACCAGCTTAATCTCCACATTAATTGGAGAAGCATAGGTGATTTCTCTGACCAAACAATCTCTCACATTATACTTGGGCTTAACAAAGTTTACCTTGCCAGTAAAATAAAGCTCAAATTTACCGTCGTAACTTTTTATGGGAGAAACTGCCTTTAACTCTTCCTTAAGTCCAATTTGCCTAAACCACTCAAATGAGTTAAGCTGCATCTCCAAAAAATCAGGCGGTGAAAAAGTCTTTTTTCTATTATCCTTAAATAAATTTTGTCTTTTGCCCATTATTATTTAATCTCCACTTTTGCCCCTTCGGCTTCTAACTTCTTCTTTGCTTCTTCTGCTTCTTCTTTTTTAACTTTTTCTTTTACCGGTTTGGGAGCAGAGTCAACCAGTCCTTTTGCTTCTTTCAAACCAAGTCCGGTTAATTCGCGTACAATCTTTAATACCTGGATCTTCTTTGCTCCGGCAGATGTTAAGACAACATCAAATTCGTCCTGGACCTCTTCTTCGGCGGCGGCTCCCCCACCAGCTGCGGCCATAACCGGAGCTGCGGCAGAAACTCCAAATTTTTCTTCCAGTTTCTTAACTAAATCAGCCAGTTCCAGAACAGACAATTCTCCAACCTGTGTAATAATATCCTCAATCTTTGCCATTACGATTCACCTCCTTTACTTTCTTGTTTTTCTTTTACTGCATTTAATGCGTATAGTAATTTACGCATTGTTCCAGCCAACACATTGACAAACCCGTAAACAGGACCATTTAAACACTGAAGCATCTTGGCAATTAACTCGTTTTTCGAAGGAAGTTTTGATAACTGAATAATCGCTTCCTTAGTCATAAACTCATTATCAAGCGTTCCGCATAAAATTTCTGGTTTCTCGTTTTCGGCAATAAAATCAACCAGCTGCTTAGTTGGCCCAACCACATCTTCATGGCCAAAAACAATTGCAATTGATTCATCAATACTTTTAATAAGTATTTCATTTTGTTTGGGAAGAGCCCGTACAGACACACTATTCTTAACAATTTTATATTGAGCACCACATGATCGAAGAGAGCAACGCAATTGAGTTAACTGCTTTACTGTCATACCTTTATAATTAGTAATAATAATGGTTGAGCTCTTATCGGCCAGCTCTTTCATTGCTTCAACTGACTTTATTTTTTCTGGACGAACAATTGTTCTGCCTGGCATTTTATAACTCCACAATGGCTTGAGAATCAAGCCTTATCCCCGGACCCATAGTCGAGGACATCGTAATTCTTTTAATAAAAACACCCTTAACACTTGACGGCCTTGCCTGCTGGACAGCATTTACGGCCAAACGCAAATTTTCTTCAATGGCACTATCCTCAAAGGATTTTCTTCCTATCAACAAATGAACGGCTCCCCCCTTATCCATCTTGAATTCAGCCTTACCTTTTTTAAAACCAGCAACAGTTTCTTTAATATCTTTTGTAACGGTCTGGCTTTTTGGATTAGGCATCAAACCGCGCTTGCCTAAAACTTTGCCTAATTTACCAACTTTTGCCATCATATCCGGTGAAGCAATTAAAATATCAAAACCCAAAAACCCCTTTTCGATCTTCTTGATCAGATCATCTTCACCAACTTCGTCCGCTCCGGCCTCAGTAGCTTCTGCTAGATTTACCCCGCTGGTAATTACAGCAATTTTGATTGTTTTTCCTGTGCCGTGAGGAAGATCAACCACCCCTCTTACAGGAGCAGAGCCCTTCTTAAGGGAAACATTAAGTTTTAAGGCAACATCAATACCCTCATCAAACTTTGCCCACGAAACCTCTTTTAAAAGCTTGATCGCATCAGCCGGTTTATAGCTTTTTAAACTATCTACCATTTTTTTCTTTTCCTCAATTTTTTTACCCATTATTCTACAGTCACTCCCATATTTCGTGCAGTACCTGCAACAATTTTCATTGCTGCATCAACATCATAAGCATTGAGGTCAGGGAGCTTTATCTCGGCAATCTCCTTAAGTTGTTTCTTGGTGATTTTACCGACTTTTTCTTTATTGGGGACACCAGATCCTTTCTCGATTTTAGCAGCTTTACGGATTAAGGCTGCAGCAGGAGGGGTCTTTAAAATAAAATCAAAGGAACGATCCTTGAAAACGGAGATTTCAACCGGGATTATCATATCTCCTTTTTCTTTGGTTGCAGCATTGTATGCCTTACAGAATTCCATAATATTGATTCCGTGCTGACCCAAAGCAGGACCAATTGGGGGTGCAGGATTAGCCTTTCCGGCAGGAATCTGCAGTTTTATCTTTGTAATAACAACTTTTTTCTTTTTCTTCTTTTTTGGTGGCATCTTTATACTATTTTCTCCGCGTGTTCAAAATTAACTTCAACCGGCGTATCTCGTCCAAAAATATTAATTAAAACCTTTAACTTTTCCTTATCCGGATTAATTTCATCTATTATCCCGGTATATCCCCTAAAAGGACCGGAGATTATCCGTACAGTCTCACCTTTCTTAAAAGCAATTTCAAGCTTTTCTTCTTTTGCTCCAATTTGCTTTAAGACCCTCTGCATTTCCCGGTCAGAAACAGGCGTCGGCTTAACCTTGGTCCCGATGAATCGGGAAACACCCGGGGTCTGACGAATTGCGTACCAGGTTTCTTCCGTCAGAATCATTTCCAGAAAAACATACCCCGGAAACATCTTTCTCTTTTTCTCAATTCGCTTTCTGCCCTTCAGCTCTACAATTTCTTCTTCCGGAATCAAAATCTGTGCAACAACTTCCTGTAAGTGCAGCATATCGATTGTCTGCATCAGCGCTTCCTGAACTTTTTCTTCCTGCCCGGAATAAGTTTGGATTACATACCATCTCTTTTCACCCTTAATCGTCTTTTTTACTTCTTGCTTGATTTCTTGTTCTGGTTCTTTTGCTGTCTCTTCAACTACTGCCTCAACCGGCTTCTCCGCTTCTACCTCTTCAGCAGCTTTCTCCTGATCCTGTACAGGCTCGTTCTGCTCTACTGTTTTTTCTTCTTGAGGAGGATTTTCTTTCTTAACCTCATCGGAAGCAGCAGCTTTTTCTTGTACTGGCAGAACAGTGTCCTGCCCCACCTTTTCTTTATTTATTTCGTTTTCAAGTTTCTTGTTATCATCTTCCATTTAAAACACCAAATCTATTGAATTTAAAGCCATTATAGCTCTAGCAAAAATAAGATCTAAAAACATTACAAAAAATCCAATCAACAAACTTACAACTATTATTATTACCGTTGCGTTACGAACATATCCCCAATCCGGCCATGCTACCTTCTTAATCTCTATCCGAGTCTCTTTTAAATAACTTGTTATCTTATTCATTTTTTAGTACATGGCGGGCGAGAGAGGAGTTGAACCCCTAACCCCCGGTTTTGGAGACCGGTGCTCTAGCCATTTGAGCTACTCGCCCTCTCAACTCAAACCAGATTACTTCTTACCTTCTTTATGCTTTGTATGCTTCCTGCATTTTCTGCAATACTTTGAAAATTCTAATCGTTTCGGTGTTTTCTTTTTATCTTTGGTAGTAGTATAGTTTCTCTCTTTGCACTCTGTACACTCCAATCTAACTATATCTCTCATAAAAAGAAAAACCCCCAAAAAAACAACATACTTCCCCCTCCAAAAATATTCATTCTGGAAAAAGGAAGATTATCGAACAAAACAATTATTTGATAACCGTTTTATTATATTACACTATATATAATGAAGTGTCAAGAGGTTTCTATAGCTTAAATATCAAAGTCCCTTCCAACTATTATAATAATAGTTCAAAAGAGGTAAAAACTCAGTTACAGCTTTTTGGTTGCCGGAAGAATTTGGATGATCATCTCCATCATGATAGGGAGAGGTCCCGTCATAGGAGCCTGAATAGGAGTGCTGCACCGCCCCGCCATTAACCCGATGATGAGAATCTGTTTCAGATAAAACGCAGTAATAATCAAATACCGCCACATTATTGTGAGAATAATTTTTCAACCAACCGTTGCTTTCATCTACCAGCCAATCATTTAGTTGTTTGGTTAAAACATATGAAGACGTTGTAATCGGTGCCGGAGGAATTATTAAAATAAACAGCTTATCAGTATGCGCTGCAAAATAAGTGAGCAGCCCATTATAAATAGCTTTTTCATCAGCAATGCTCCCGCCTACTTCGCTCATCGGATAACAGGATTTAAACATAATAATTTCATTTTGGCCGCCGGGATCGCTAATAGTATTGGAGTAATAAGAATGATTACTGTTTGAATAAACATATGGCATTTTTGTATCATTAAACCAGCTGAGCCAGTCAGTAGTATCTGTTGTATCTCCCAAATTATCATTTGCCTCTGCATCCCAATCATAATCGGTTTCCGTAACATAGTATTTATTACTATTTAAAGCGGTTCCCAACGCTCCATAAAAGTCTCCGCTGGTCTTGAGCCAATTTCCTCCGGAAGAATGATGAATAAAAACCAGCCTGACCGTTGAAGCCGGAGGATTAGTATTTATTGTTTGGGCAGCAGCAGCCCTGGTGACAATAATAGTATAAGTCGTTGCGCTTCCACCGGTTGGAGTAATTACTACAGTAATAGTATTTGCTCCAACAGAAAGAGAAATTGAATTAGAAGCATTTCCAGAAGATACGCTCGATCCATTTACAGTTACTATTCCTTCGTCGCCTGCTGCAGTTGGGGTAACTGTAATTGAACTTGCAGAATTAGCAACTGATGCCGTATAACTGGTTGTTCCACTGCTAAAACTTGGACTCAATGTTCCCGATGATAAAGACAATGCAGTTAATGAATAACTAGCTGCAGCCCGGGTAAGAGTAACAGTATAGGTTGTAGAAGTTCCGCCGCCAGAAGGAGTAACAACAATAGTGATTGTGTTTGAGCCGACACTTTGGGCAATAGCACTTGAGGTATCTCCCGATGAAACAGCTGATCCATTAACAGTAATAGTTCCGCCAGAGCCATTTGCAGTTGGTGTTACTGTAATTGAACTTACCGAATAAGCAATTGAAGCAGCATAACTGGTTGTCCCGCTTTCAAAAACGGGACTTAATGTTCCAGAAGATATAGCAAGGCCAGAAAGAGAATAACTCCCTACCCTGGTAAGTGTTATTGTATAAGTTGTAGACGTTGAATCAGCTTTTGTAACTACCACTGTAATTGTATTTGTTCCAACACTAAGGGAGATTGAACCCGAGACATTGCCCGAAGATACGCTTGATCCATTTACCGTTATATTTCCCCCGCTCCCCACAGCCGTTGGAGTCAGCGTAATTGAACTTACCAAATTTGCAACCGATGCGGTGTAACTTGCAACTGAACTGTCAAAAGCCGGATTCAGTGATCCTGATGAAAGAACAACGGCAGATAAAACAAAATCCGGACTACCGGGAGAAGAAGCATCAGCCTGCCTGGTTATACTTATTGTATAGGTTGTGGAACTTCCTCCAGTCGGGGTAACCACAACATTTATTGTATTGGTTCCAACACTAAGAGAAGTTGATCCGGAAGGGCTTCCGGAAGTAACTGCCGTACCGTTAACAACAATGCTTCCTGCAGATCCGCTTGCGGTTGGAGTTACTGTGATACTGCTTACTGAATTTGACACTGAAACGCTATATGCGGGTGTTGTTGCTAAAAAAGCGGGACTTAAAGATCCGGACGACAAAGTTAATGAAGTAAGAACATAATTTGCCGCTGGTGTTGTCGGATTTGTTTCATTACTTACAGATGTGGAATCAACATTATTATTAACTCCGCACGAAGTAATCAATAAACTGATAATAATAAAAACAAAAGTAAATAATACAGCCTTTTTTAGTGAATTCATACGCTCCCTATTACATTATATATGTATTATATCGTATTTGATAAGCGGGAACTTGCACTCAATGAAGATTTTTAGAAAATCTGCTATAATAAACAATCATGGAAATCATCCTAATTCTTGTGTCCCTAATAATACTATCCGGAATTGGATTGTTATTTTTCAAACTCAACACTCTGCTGCAAAAACCAAAAGATGACAATTCATCCAAAATGATTCAGCAGCAGGTGGAAGGACTTCGCAGCCAATTTGTCACCCAGCTGGGACAAATTACCGAACAGGTAAACAAACTATATTCTGATAATCAGAATATTTTGCAAAAAGTAAATACCGACATGACCCAGACACTAACCGGCGTTAATAAAAATATTAACAGCCGTCTGGATAATGCCGCCAAGGTTATCTCTGATGTCCACCGCAAGCTAGGTGAGGTCCACGAAACTTCTAAGCAGGTTCAGGAAGTAGGGAAAGACATTTCCTCTCTTCAGGAAATCTTACGGGCTCCAAAAATCCGCGGCGGCATGGGAGAATTATTTTTATCCGACCTTCTAAAACAGGTTCTCCCTTCCGCTCATTATAAACTACAGCACTATTTCAAAAGCCGGGAAGCGGTTGATGCGGTTATTATTTTGCGCGAAGGGATGGTTCCGGTTGATTCAAAATTTCCTTTAGAAAACTTCAAAAAGATTATGGGAGCTGATGACGATGCAAAAAAATCAACCGCTAAAAAACAGTTTATTCGTGACGTAAAAAAACATATTGATGCAATCCGAAACAAATATATTCTTCCTGATGAAGGAACGTTTGATTTTGCCCTAATGTATATTCCGGCTGAGAATGTTTATTATGAAACCATCATAAAAGACGAGAATCTTGACGAAGAAAAAGGGCTGTTCCAGTATGCAATCTCAAAGAAAGTCCTGCCGGTCTCTCCAAATTCGTTCTATGCCTATCTTCAAACAATACTATTGGGACTTCGCGGAATGAAGATCGAAGCACAGGCCCAGGATATTTTAAAGAACCTGGCCAGATTGGGGGGGGATTTTAGTAAAATTGCCGATGATTTTGGAAAAGTCGGCACCCACATCAAAAACCTTAATGCTGCCTATGAAAATACCGACAAACGATTAGGTCGTTTTGGAGATAAACTGGAATCACTTGAGGAAAAAGAGACTCAGTCTCTCCCCATCAACTAATCCCTAATTCCTATTCCCTATTCCCTATTTTTGTATTATAATTACCCTCAATGAAAACATTAATCACCTTAATAATCGCCTACTCCCTATTACTGGGCTCCAGCCAGGTAATTTTAAAACTCGGAATAAACCACCTGGGAGGATTGCGCTTTAGGGAATTGGGAGACCTTTTTCCAATTATTTGGCGCTCTTTGCACAGTTTTCCTATTATGCTTGGAATCATTATGATGGGACTTTCGTTTCTGGTCTGGTTTTATATCCTCTCGATGTTTAAATTAAGCGTTGCCTTTCCTCTTTCGTCAATGACCTTTATTTTTACCGTATTTATGGCCGGTTTCTTTCTTGGCGAGCCACTGACCATATATAATGTAATAGGAACACTGATAATCTGCGGCGGAGTAGCGATGCTGCTGTACAAATAAGTTAAAACTGAGAAGTAAAAACTTAACTGAAATACAATATGCACAGCATACATTAACTTTTACCTTTAACTTTTAAATTTTAAATTATTCTGCTCCCGGACAAACTTAAGAATAGGCACAAAACTAACCCTCACCTTAAATTGACCTTCACCCATCTTATTTCAACATCCCTCTCCCTGTGGGAGAGGCCTGCCTGCCGGCAGGGAATGAGGGTGAGGGTTAAAGATCCCCCTTGCATATATATATAATAGTGTACTGTAAAACATGAAAAATATGATAAAAGAAACTAAAAAAATTAATTATTCATCTCCTTCGTTAATTCATTTTCAGAATTTGGCAAATTATGGGCTTTGTGTCGCCGGGAACTCCGATACTCTTGTATGTGATTCTGGCATCAGTGCTAGCGGTGGAGCAGACTGTGATAACACGGGAGGAGCTGCAGGTGGTAATCTATGCGATACCACGGGAGCAGCTGCAACTGTTGCCTGTACGGCTAATGGCGGAGAGGCAACTACTGCATGTTCAACTGGCGGGAACGACTAGTAGCGTTTCACGCCATTGATTAAGGACAAACTTCACTATAGGCACAATTAAGTTAAAGCTGAGAAGTAAAAGTTTAAAAGTACAGTTTAAAAGTCAAAACTGAAATACAATATGCACAGCATACATTAATTTTTAATTTTAACTTTTTAATTTTAAACTATTCCCCTCTTCCCATCCCCTTGACCCCTGCTACATGACCCTATATTATAATCCTCAATTATATAAATAAGGAGATGTCATGAGAAAAGCAGTGTGAGTAATCCCGATGGGGATACAGCATCAAACTAAAGACCTCAAAATACGGCTTCCTCGGGATTGACAGCTTTTACAGGTCCTACGATGATATAACATTAAGATCTATTGACCTTAAGAAACTAAACCTGCAAGCGGGAGCACCAACAAAAGCCTTGCCGATCGAAAGGAAAAAGAATACAATAATCAATATGACCAATGGTCTTTTATAAGGAGAAAAAAACATGAAAAAAGTATTAATAATTATCCTGGTGGCAGCAACAATAGTTCTGGGAATAATAGCCTGGAATCAAATGGCCCCCCGTCCGGATCTGATAATTGAAACGCTTAATATCGAACCGGTAAAACAAGGGAAGAACGTAAAGATAACATACGTGGTAAAGAATCAGGGAAAAGCCGCCGCAAACCAATCCGAAGCTTTTATTAACATCCTATCAAAAGAAGGAAAAGATTTAGGGAAATCAATCAAAAAAGATATCCCCTCCCTACCGCCAAACTCTAGTTATACAACCGAAATCAGCTATCCTTTAGTTGAGAAGGGCAATTACAACATAAAGGTTACCGCCGATTATAAAGATAAGATCGCAGAATCTAACGAAGCCAATAATTTTAATACGGTAAAATTTTCTATCGGTTTAGGAATAAAATAAAAACCGGTTAGAAAGCCTGGTTGTAGAAGAAGTACATATTCGACCCTTCTTTTCCATAACCAAGATCTCCACGTACGATTATGCTCCCTCCAAGATTAAGATGGAGTCCTAGGCCATAATCTGAAACCCAATTATTTAAACCGATATCAGACAGCATGCTGCCTACTTTCCCCGCTTCTAAAAAGGTTACAATCTGTATCCATTTTTGAAAGAGCGGAAAACGGTATTCTAAATTAACTAAAGCCGATGCCCTATCGCGCCAGCGATTCATAGTGTAACCACGCATAGTGTCGTTCCCTCCTAAAAAAGGAAGTTCATATATCGGAACTGAATCACCGGCCGCTTGTTGCAGCATAAGCCTTGAAGCAAAAATTTGATCCGAATTAAACGGAGTGCTGTATGAACGCAGATCAATTCCTCCCTTAACATAATTGCAATTCCGCAAAGAAAAATCAAAGTTTCCAATCATATATATGCCATTATGGGGATTAACCACCTGATCCCGGCCATCAACCGTCAATTTAACGCTGGCACCGGCATACTCTCGAGCAACATCCTGGATCGCCTGGGTCAAAGGACTGTTCCCCTGAACGATATTTGAATAACTATTGGTGGCATAAAAAAGATCAACCTCGCCAAGAAGTTTGCGGCTTATAGGCCTTGAAAACTGGAAAGACAATTTATTATGCTCATTATCAAAAGTCGTATACCCGGTTTTTATGCTTTCACTTCCAAGACCATAATATCTTTCAAAAATTGTTTTTGCGATCATCCCGTTAAGGTCAAAAGCCAGAGGGTACATTTTTCCGTGGCGGGAGCTGCTATCAGGAAGGGAAAATATGAAAGAGGTTCCTTTCCCCCCATTTGTAATAAGCCAGGCCGAAAGGGTTAACGATTCTTCACGTCCCAAAAGATTCTCCCCCTTCCCTATCACTCCATAATACAAACCATAGGTTGAATTATAGATAGTATAAGGAAGTCCGTTCACCACTCCAGTTTGGCCAACCTTAAAAGCCAAAGCCAAATCCACAAAAAAACAAAAAACAAAAAAAACAACTATAATTGCCAATGCTCTTTTTTTCATATTTTCTCCTTTTTAGGCCATCGATTCCGGACAGACTTCTGAATAAGCACAATACTGGCAGGTAAAAGAAGAAGGAGCAGCTTTGTAGTTTTCGGAGCGAAGCCCCTCTGCAACTTTTTGGACTTTCTCCCAGGTTTTATCCAGATTTTTTTGCTTTTTTTCCACTGAACCAATAAGTCCGGTATCAAGAAAATGGAGCTCTACCCGATCGGGAATTTTGGAGAACATATGCTGCCATGCCAGAGCATAAATTGAAAGCTGCATATTCTCTTTTGCTTTCTTATCGGCCTTTTCCTGATCACGCACATCTGATGATTTGAAATCAATAATAAATACTTTTCCATCACGCTTGTCTACCCGGTCAAACCTGCCGCGAACTCGGATATTGTCCTGATTAATTGAAAACCCCTCCTCAACATAAAACGGAACATGCCCCAACTTTTCTTCTCGTTTATAAAAACCGGCTAATGCTTTTTTACCCGATTCAAGCCGACGCTCCTCATGTTCTCTTGAGATAAATCCTTCCGAGCTCCAATTATTAAGGAAAACCTGTTCTAAGTCTTTGGCGCTGAATTTTTGATGATTTTTCTTTGAAACCAGATAAGCCTGTACAGCCTTATGCAGGGCTGATCCGTAAATTATCTGATGATTTGGCAAAAGCGGGACCCGTAAAATATGGACATATTTATATTTAAGCGGACAGGAAAGATAATCATTAATATGATAAAAACTTAGACTCATTACCCCTTCTTTCCTTTTCTTTCTAGAAAGATTGCGGGGAAGCGGCGCAAAAAGCTCAATTTGTTCCATTGCAGAACGCTTGATCGTTTCAACATCGGCCTTTGGCATATCAAGCGCTTCTAAAACAAATTGAGAGACCTTGCAGGTCCGTTTGCCTCCGTAATTAAGGGAAGAGGTCAGATATAATTCTGACTTTGCCCGGGTCATTGCGACATAGAACAGACGGCGCTCTTCCTGAAGATGAAAATCGCCTTTAGGCAAGCTATCCTTTATTAGCTTTTCTGGCAGCTCAATCGGATCTTTTCTTTTTCTAGCTGGAAACTTATCTGCCACCAAACAAGTTACAAAAACAACCGGAAATTCAAGCCCCTTAGCCTTATGCACTGTTAAGATATTAACCACATCCTGATCAAAATCGGGCCGGCTTGAGGCAGGATCATCACCCGATTCTCGTAATATATTCAGATACTTTACAAATTCCGCTACTTTATCAACCTTTGCCACTTCATGAAATTCCCTGATCTTTTCAAAGAACTGCGCCAGGTTTTTTATTTTATCCTCTGATTCAGGGTCATTGATTTCATTGAGACGCTTCAGATATCCGGTCTTTTTAAAAAAGAGATAAAGTACCTCTCCGGTTGAATGATCCTTGGCATAATTAATATATTCGGCAATATCGATCATAATGTTCTTTATTGTTTCACGAGTTTCAACTTTTATATCTGCTAACACCTTGTATTCTTCCGATGGATCTTCCAGATGGGTAAAAACATGATGGAGGGTATAATTTCTGCGGCTGGCAAAAGTATTTAATTTTTGCAGCTCCAGCGCATCCAGACTATATAGCTCGGAACAGGCTAAATCATATAAACTGACACTATCTGCTAAATCACCGATTACCCGTAAGAAGGAAATGGCCATCCTGACTTCGGGAAGCTGATAAAGCCCTCCCCCGCCCCCGGACTGATTTGCAAGGCCGGCCATATTTAAAGACTGTTGAAAGGGTTCGGCCTGAGCATTGGAGCGAATTAAAATTGCAAAGTCAGAAAGCTTAAATTTTCCGGATTCATATTTTTCTTTAATCGTCTGCGCAACCCAGTCTGCTTCGGAATAGATCGAATCGAAGTTTTTGTTTTCTGTCTTTGTTTCTTTGGGCGGATTAGCCGCAATGAGCTTCTTGTCAATTTTACTCCTAACCTCCAGACGGTCCGGATTATTATGCTGGATCAACCGATAGGCCGCATCTAAAATAATCTGGCTGGACCGGTAGTTTTTGGTTAAGACAACCTTTTTTGTTTTTTTATATGTTTTTTCAAAGCTCAAAATATTTGAAATCGCTGCCCCGCGGAATTTATAGATCGACTGGTCATCGTCTCCAACAACTGTAATATTTTTATGCTTCTTGACCAAAAGTTTTAATAACTCAAACTGGGCATAGTTTGTATCCTGAAATTCATCAACCAAAACATACTTATATTGTTTTTGAAACTTTCTTAGTATTGACGGATGTTTGCGAAATAAATTGAGGGTCAAACTTACCTGATCCCCAAAATCCAAAAAGCCGTTCTTATATTTTAACTCCTGATACTTTTTGTAAACCTTTGCAACCTCCAGCTCTTTTTCTTCGCCCTCATTTTTAATCCATCTCTCCGGGGTAATATCTTCGTCTTTCGCCCTAGAAATAACCCGCAACAGGGCATCGACATGTTTAATCGGATCCCCTAGTGAAATATAATGTTTAAGCGGAAGCTCAAAAATATGTTCACGCATAAAAACAGCCTGTTCGGCGGAAGAAAGAACCCGATAGTCCGGCCGCAGCCCTAAATCCAGGGCATAATCCCTGAGTACACGATCCCCAAAAGCATGAAAAGTAGAAATAGAAACATCAACATACCCATACGGAACCAGTTTATCAACGCGGGTCTCCATCTCATCGGCAGCTTTGTCGGTAAAAGTTAGGGCTAGAATTTCTGAAGGCTTGGCTTTTTTTGACGCAATCAGGTGAGCAATCCGACGGGCAATCACGGTAGTTTTACCCGTGCCTGCCCCGGCAATAATTAGAAGCGGCCCCTTGTCAAAAATAACAGCCTTTTTTTGCTCCGGATTCAGCTCGTTAGCGGTTTCTTCCAAAATAGGCATAAAATGATTATACAACAATTATTTTAAATGATGTGAAATTTTTGGTTTCCTTTGACGATATATATATAGATAAAATAGGAGGAATATAATATGACAAACATTATTAATTCGACTCAAGGCGACAAGCACATATCTGACGAGAAAAGAGAAGATGTAAGGCCCGCTTATATAAAAAGGGCAGATGAAACAATAACCAAAGCAAAAGAGCTGATTAATGCAGACACTCTCTCATTTGATAAATCAGAGAAGCTACAGGCCGCGATAGATACATTAGACGATGCCCTGGAATTTGACACTAAAAATGAATATCTGGTTGCAAAACATGCTCGAGATTTAAGACAAGAAATCAAAATAGCCCAAGGAAAGAAAGCTATCGTAGCAAAAAAAGAAAAGACCTCGTCTGAGTCAATTGAGCTGTCAGTAAAATTAATTGAACGCTATAAAGAGGTTTCCAGCAAAAAAGGATCAAATATCCCAAAAGAAGTTCAAGGAAAAATGGCTGCCCTAAAAGCTGTTGCAATAGATGAGGGAGAAGCCGCTTTAGTATCTGCTACTAAGGACTATATTGATTCTGTTAAACTAGCAAAGGGCTGGCAAGGGGCTTCTGATAGTGCGATTGAAAAAGAGTATAGCTCTCTCAAAGATCTTATTGCCGGCCCACAATCAGGAAAAGCAACAAGCATCGGATCACTGGCGCAACGAATTGTAGGTCCAAAAGAGGTTTCCACCGAGTTTTCTAATAAAAAGACCTACGCCGAAAAACCATTAGAGACAATAATTTCCCGGATCAAATTTGGCGTCTCGGTTGTACCTCAACTTACCCGAAATGAAAAAATGCAAAAAATACAAGATGTTGTAAAAGAAGCATTGACCCAAGGCCCTCTCTATAATTACCTGCAGGGTAAAATCGGAGATAAAATCACAGGAGTTATTACAATTGAGTTAAATGTGGATAGAAATGGAACCATATTGGTTAATCCTGACCTGACAAAAACCAAAGGAATTTATGCTGAGGAGCCGGATGCAAACAAAATAAGATTAGCCGCAGTAAAAACTAAGCTGGCTATTGAATTAGAACATACACTTAGGCAAAAAATTAAAATTGATCCGCCTAAAAATGGCAAAGCATATTCTATAAAGATGGATATAACTCTAGTCTAATAAGTGAGGGGCGCAACCAGCGGCTGGATCACTCCAGATCTAACACCCTCAGTCTTTTCCCGTTCACCGGCAGCTATATATACTATTATATCGCCAGAAACAAAGCGGTCTCCCTTTTTTTCATAATCTTTTAAAAATAAGACAAAATTCTTATTATTCCAACCCAGCTCCTTGATTGCAACATTAGAAGTTAAGGCTGTAACAGTTGTACCACCTGTAATAATAACCGAAACAATCTTTGCCTGAGGATTAAAGTGTTTGATATAGGCCGGGAGCCTTCGATTCTCTGCATGGGTTGCACCGCATTCTACAAAAACAACATCCCTTTTGTTAGGAGATTTTTTTTGCATAAGGGCGCGCACAGCAAAATTATCCCTTGCGGATAAATAGTCAGATTCATCCAAACTTCTCCTCATTTTCTCCTTCTGCTTGCAGGGGATATCTGTCAAAACTACGTTGTGGCATCTGTTATAAACAATTTGGGGTCTTTGGTTCATTATTCTTACTTCTTTTGCCGGAAGAATACTAACTCCATTATGCATTTTTGAAACTACCACCGGTTTGTTTTGTTTTGTTAATATATAATTATCCCAAAAAGCCTGTCGGTCGGTATTCCAGCAGGTTTTTTTATCACGCTCAAGCCCTAAGATTACTTTTTTCCTGTATTTTAGAATTCTATTTACTAATTTTGTCTGCCGGGGCAACCCATGCGCTGTTCCAATAACAACAAAAACATCCTGATTAGAAGCTGCACTAGCTATTTCCTTTTCCACTAAAACACTGACCCTATAACTCAAACCCTTAGTACCCAACCAAGCAATCCTTCCTTTGGCAGCAGCTTCTTTAAAAATTTTTTTTAGCACCTTCTTATCGTTAGGTAGTCGTTTTAATGTACTTTTCACTCTCGCCCTTTTTGCAAAAGCCCTGATCTCTTTTATTGTTGTAAGGGGAGCGGGAAGAGGAGGAGCACAAGATTTACTTTTCTTTTTACAGCTCTTTTGATTTTTTGGCCAAAGATACCAATCCCGGGGCATATCCTTAGGTGGCTCACTTCTATAATAACAGGGTTTAATTATTCCCATATATTTTTATCGAGCGGTAAATCCAGAAATTTCACTAAAATTTGAAATCCCCACAAAAAGACGATTTTGCCCCAAAAAGTTGAAAAATAAAAATAGAGTGAAATTTTCTAGAAAAGGGTACGATATAAATACAGGTAAAATTAAAATAAATTAAGGGGGAACAAGAATGGCAAATGTAGGTTTAGGAAATGCAACATACGGTACAAGACAAATCGTTAAGAGACATGATTTCAAAAAAGCTCTGGCAAGTCGAGAACAAACACTGGAAGCCATGAAAAATCTGGTAGGTGATCAGGGAGCGCTGGCAATGCAGGATCTCTTTACATCACATACAATTGCCAAAATCCAACAAGCTGCCCCAGATGAAACCATCGGCAATCCAATCCTCGATCAAGACTTAGAAGATCTGGTTGCTGCAACAATGGTTTCGACTGATCCGGAAAGCGGGACACTTCTTTTTACCGCCATAAGGGACAACTTTTTTGAAGGTCTGTCTGATAAAGTGTACCTGGATAGAATCGATGCAGATAAAGTAGTTAATTTTACTGTTTCAGGACAACCTCAAACCGCACAGATGTTTGATCTTGTTCAAACCTATGCCGGGATCCTTCGCAACATGTCATATAGTACGGGTAATAATATATTAGGAGATTATCTAAAAGGGGTCATTGATAATTCCGACGTTTCAGATTATGGATCAGAAAGAATATTCTTATACAATACATTAAATATGCTATTAGATGAAACAATTTCAAATTTATCAACTGCCCATACAATTACCCCGGTAGTAATTATGAGAGATCTTGAACTAAGCGGCAAAACCGTTGCAAAAATGATCGTTCTACTGCGAGGTTCAAATGATCCTATTTGTCAAGATTTGCTGGAATCGTTTTTAAAATCCGTACACCTGCTGGATAATAGTGGGGAAATCAGGGGCTATGTAGAAGAAATGGATGAAGCCACCTTCTCCCAACAAATATTAGCTGCCAGTCAGGCAGGAGAGGACAGCGAGGTAGAGGAACCTACTGCAGCAGATGAAGCAGCAGCTGCAGAAAGAGGAGCAGAAAGAGGAGTAGGAACAGATCAGGTTATTGATCTTATTGGACCAGAAGACACAGCAGAAGCAGCCACAAGAGAAAAGGAAGCTAGAGAGGCAACAATTGCACACGCAGAAGAACAAGAAGCAAAAGAAGAGGCAGAACCAGAAGATACAGTGGATGAGTGGGAATAAAAAATCGCAAGGAGGAATAAATCATGGTATCAGGTATAAGTGGAATGGGATCCGGTAATATTTCAAGGCCAAGGACGAGTGAGGGACAAAGACTCAGGCGCTATTTAAATGACACCCTGCCCCTGCTAACCAGAGGAGGCGCACCAACACTGCTTGCTCAGGTAAAGGGCAGAATCAAAACCGATCTTGGCTCATCCGTTGAAAGTGTGGCGGAGGTTTTTTCAAGCCTAATCCAAAAACCGCTCAGGAGATTTGAAACCAATGGAAGGGAATTCGTAGTTCTAGCAGAAAACCAGCCACTGAGTGAAGGGTTGATTATAGAACAAAATCAGGATCTTTTATCTGTTAATATCTTTGCCGGAATTTTAAGTGACGAAGGACAACTGGCCGGTTTGATTGAGATGCTCTCTGTTGAAGACAGAGCGGTTGGCAGCTTTGTTATAGGAGAATTCCTCTCTTTTATCGGGGAAGCCGAGATTGCAAAGGCTAAGGCTGAGGACGAAGAGATGGGTGGCTCTCAAGCTACTGGCTTTGTTGCACCAGAAACCAAGGCAGCGCTATCTAAAATAAATATCGCATTTTCAAAACTTCCTGCAGGAACTAAAAAGGACAAATTTGATTCCGAGATAACCGCACTCAAAAAAGGATCTGCCGTTGCAAGCACCGTAAGCCAGTATAAAGGATCAGAGGAACAACTTGATGCTGCCGCAGCCTTTTTCGCAGAACATGGAGACGAACTTGGAGACCTTGAAGAAGAAGGGGACGAAGAAGACAACGAATATTAAGTACTGAATTTAATTCTGGTCTTTCGGAAGGTTTGCCAGGCTTTTTCTATCTTCTTATAAAGCACTAAGTTATCGTCATCCTGGCTTGAATCAGGATGAAACAACCTCGCCAGCTCAATATACACTTTTTTAGCCAAAGGAATCGGGGTTAGGCTGTCAATCCCCAAAATACTACAAGCGACAGGATGCGAAACCGAAGGAATTGACTCGTCTAAGCTCTGCCCCAGAAACTCGCTTATCGCAAGAGCCTCAACTTCCCTGTCAAAATTAAGACTTAGCCTTTCAACAGTTCTGGATCCATTTTCCAGATAATCTCTTTTTAATGCTGCCCTTTTTCGTTTTTTAATTTCCCGGGCATATTCATCATCATCAAAATGCCTTATATCCTCTCTCCCTATTTCTCCTTTTATAAGCGCACCGATCTCTTTTCTGTCATCAGTAGAAAGATCAGCAGCCAGGGAATAGCAACTTTCGGTATCACCCACATTCGCAAACGTCGGCAAAACTGAAAAATCCTGATCAAGATAACCGGCTTTCCGCAGAATCTCTAAAAAGCGGGTCCCCTTAGATTTATTCCATCTTTTTATAAAAGCAGCTTGAACATTTACAGCCCCGGATTTTAATAATAAATACTTTCTGACAGACTTTTCAACGTCAATTCCTCTCTCAGCCAGAGCAAACTGCCAACTGACAGCATCAGATACAGACAAATCGGCAAGATAAGGGAAGCCTAAAGATGTATAATATTTAAGATATTGATCCGGCGCCAGCTCAAAAATGATTCTTTTTAAATTTTCACTTCGCACCGATCTAAAAAATGACCCCCCCCTTCTAAAGTAAAAGAACCAATTATTATTCAAAATAATACTCGCCACAATCTGGTCGCTCTCAATCCTGTCAAGTGTCGCAGTCAAGCTATTTTGCCATTGGTTAATTCGTGCAATAATCTGATCTCGTGCACCCTCTAAGCCCCGCCATAATTTTGAATAGATTTTGTTTTGTTGAGCTTTTGAATCTAGCGTATGAATCTCACCTAATTCTTGATAGGCTTGCCTGAAAAGGGATTCTTCTTCTGTTTCATAGGAAGGTATTTCTTCTTCTACTAAAGGACGCTCCGACACCTCTGTTTTAATAGGTAATTGTAAATTAAAGCCATCAAGGTTCACATCCGGGGTAAGTTCTAATGTCCTCAAACAAAAACTCTGATCAGATAAGTAGGATCTATACTCTGGATTCTGCTTAAGAATAAAGACCAGCGCCCTAATTGGAATAATCTCGTTCTCAAAAATGGCCTTAATATTTGCGTCATCAACTGATGCTAAAACCGAGGGCAGAATTGTAATTAAACCTAAATCTGAAACATTCCCCAAAACCTTTTTAAATTCTGCCTGATAAGTTGTCAGGAAGTAAGCAAATTCTTCCCCACCAAATTCCTTTAGTAATTCAAAAAGATTTTGAGAAACCCTGGCAGCATAACGCTGATCAACCTGATCTTTTGATAAAGCCTCCAGGCCCTTGGTAACCATGTATCGTGCGGCCTGGGGAGAAACCTTGATTTTTTGAAATGTCTTAGGATCATGCCACAAATGATCATATGGATCCAGATGTTCAAGAGTATTAAACAGGGTCAATCGTCTGTCGTCTGTATGCTTAGGGGCTCTTTGCTTTAATATTTTTTTCTTTTTTAGAGCTACTGTCTCTCTCTCTGCTATTCTTTTAAAAAATGGATGGCGGGGATCATCATCCGGCAGCTGCCCCTGAATAAATCGGCCAAAACCAACCTCAAAATTACGCTCCATCAGCTCTCTATACTGCCCGGGCACCCTTGAATCCTCATGAAAAATATCACCCACTGACCTTAAATTCATGTTTAATTCATAAGAAAGTAACCCGTGATTTCCCCGGACTAAATTAAAATAGGCCCTTCTCTCTGCTGCTGTCATAATTTGACGATAATAATACTCAGACAAATTTTCAGAAAGATGGGTCAGGGTTTCGGTCCGATTCTCTTTTCTATACAACGCAAAAATAAATTCCTGAGGAAACTCCAGGCTCCCATGCCTGCTATCAATGAATATTTCCCCGTCATGTAAAAAGGATACATCCTGCCGCTGGCTGATTACAATTTCATAAGTTTCTTTCCCGCGCCTTTTGTCATAAGTGGCATAGTTAAAAAGCGGCCCCGAAACAACGACTTTTTGCGGCAAAACATTCAACAACCACTTGGGCAGGCCTGACAGAATCCTCTCTACAACAAAGAGATACTCGGGCTGGTGGGGATCCTTTACTTCTCCGGTATAAGGCAGAGCAAAAACCTGGTTTTCTGAAAAACGAAAGACTACCTCTTTGCCATATTCTTTGGAAATTTTTTCCGTTAGCCGGTCAAAAACAGAAAAGTGCTTATGCTTCTTTTCCCCTTCACTCCTTTGATGCAAATCATTTATTAAAAGACGCATTACATAGTTGCTGTATTTATCAGCAGATCGGCCAGAAAAATCTGCTTCCATAACCTCGCGCAGCTCAGCCTCTTCACCCCTTGGCCGATCAGGCTTTTTTATCACAAGGCCCAAAATTCTGTCTTTTTCTTCGCTATCAAGTTTTATTTCACAAATACTCCTGCGATTGCCGTCATACAATACAACCTGGTCAAACCCGACAAAAAGGTATTTGGTTCGGGCAACTAAATTTGTCGCCATTCGATCTGCCCCCTTAACCAAATCTCCCTTAGACCACCTCTTCACCATAAAAACCCGCTCAAGCAAAACCCTCACCTCCTGCGGACTAAGGTAAGTATTATGGTTGGCGTACCAGATCCTTTCACTGCAGTCATCAAGTAATACTTCAAGTTTTGACCCCTGTAGAATAATATTCTCCAGATTAAGAGCCTCAGAAACCAGACCTTGAGCAACACTCTCTTTCTTAGGAGGAACCAACAGGTCTCCGGCAGGATTCATATTCATTGCAAGCAAGGGAGCGACTCGTTTTCGGGTTTTGGCAAAAGCACTATTTACATCTTTTCGTAATGGAAAAGAGCGCGAACCATTGATGTCATCCGGCTCTCCAACCTCAATGCTCATCCTTTTTGAAAAAAGCAGTGATACCCGCAGCTCTTCTTCGTTACTTGAATCGGGGCACAGGCTCCAGCTAACATAAACTGGAAAACGATGCGGACGATTGGCAATAGCGCGAAAAGCATCCTCGGGATTTTCAAGCAGACTAAACATTGATAAATCAAAGCGGGTCAGACTCTTAAACGGTGATTTTCTCCAATCCCCCTGATAAATATCTTCAAAAGTCGCAACTTTTGTCCCAAGCACATTACCAATTGCCTGAAGCGACCGATCGATTGAAGATTTCTGAACCATTTTTGACAGATCAGATTGAAAACCCTGGATCTGGCCGCGAAAGAGATCCATAGTCTCTGCAACATTTTTTGCAAATAAGGCCTGTCCTCTTTGTGGAATCAGATCGGCTTTGAAGCCTTTTCCATCTGGCCTAAAAGGTATTCTTATTGGACTAACTTTGCTCATCTATTACTCCCTGGACCTTTGGTTCTTTCGAATAAAGCTCAGCTTCGGAACCTGAGACTAAACGTCTCGGTTCCTTCGCACCATTACTCATATATATCTGGCATATTTACAGGAAATTTCACCTTATTTCAACTAATCCTTGAATTGCAGCCTTAATCCCCGCAGCATCACGAAAGGTCTCTTTGCTTTCTTTAAAAATATTTGTTCCACAAACCAAAATATTTGCTCCGGAATCAACAATTTGGGGGATAGAATCTTCTGTTACCCCCATCTGAAAAATTATACTGCCGGCAAAACCGACATTCTCTATCAACGCCCTGGCTTTTTGGGCTGCAAAACTTATGTCAATTGGCCCCTCGCTTCTTCCTGCCGTTTTTCCTGCAGTTATTCCTAAAATATCAACATTATCCAAATACGGAAAATAATCCTGGATCAAACTGGAGCTGCTCCCAATCACTCCTACTGAAACACTATTTTTTGCAAGCATAGCTAGAACTCTGCGAAAAGACTGCGCATCCTGATCCACTACCTCCATTTCAAAAGAGATATGGTCTGCAGCTTTTAGATACAACCCTGCAAAAATCAATATGTTCTGCCCCAGAATATGGATATCAAAAAGAGGAGCGTGCCCTGCCCTGCCAAGTTCTTGTTTTAGTCCCATCAGAAATTTGGGAGTGAAGACCTGGACGTTTGGCGGCTGGCCTTTAACATAGCTACTGCAATTGATATCAAAGTGAAGGGCAGAAACATGCGGGGCAAGAACATGGGCAGCCTCTCTCACCTTTGCCTGGATATAGGCAGGAGATTTTGCAAATTTTGTTCGTCTTTCATTTGCAAACTGATCGGTTCTAACAACCATTGCAGGGGCAATAATGGGACCGGATCGACGACTTGTATATGCGTTTGATATATTCATTGTTTTACTCCTTTTTCAGTTAAATCACCACGCAGGTAATCAATAATAAAATAATAGGCAGATAACTTTTGCGCCCTAATCGGGGAGTCATCTTCCGCCGTTAATCTTGAAGTCATTATCTTCCCTCCTATTTCACATTTACACTGCGAATCAGAGTATTTTGGCTCTCCCCAGCCCATTTGTTCTGACAATATCTCTAAGGCCACAGAATAATTAAATCTAATCCTGAATTCCTTAAAAAACGCTGATACAAAAGAAACAACTGCCGGATCCTCTTTTAACCTGCCAACTAAAGAAAACAAATCGGAAGGTGTAAGCTTTGAAATATTCGAAACCAATTTATGCGGCTTATACCAAGAAAAGAAGCTCAAAGCCACCTTTTTTTCTGCAACAGTTGCATCCGGATCTTTTGCAACAAAACTCCTTCTTGGCTTTCCGGGCCCTGTTGTAATCATAACCCTCCAGCCATCAGCATCTTCATTATAGCTAATTTGGGCATTAAAATTTGTATTTTTAGCACAAAAAAACCTGAACCATCCCATCGGATCCTCTTTAGCCTCCTGCTCTTCTTCTAAAAGAGCGGCAAGAATCTTTTGAAAAACAAGACTCCCCTCACTAGCAAAGGGTTCATTTTCTACTCCAATCTCTTGGGTCAACTCAGTCTGCAAAAAGACTCTCAATTTCCCCTCCAAATAATCTTTTAAAAAGACATAGGCCGCCGCTTCACGTTTCTTCTTCTTTTCAAAAACTACAGAATAATTTTCGCTGCTAAGAAAATCCCCATCAACAGTTACCGCCAGACGATATTCGCGGACATCTCCATTCATTCTAGAATTTAATGCCGGCGGGCTCCATCTTAATTCGGAGGCCATACAATTCATAACCCTTTCATATGAAAATCCCTTTTTAAATGACTCAAAGAATCTGTCTAAAACCGGCTTAATCCTTTCACTTTTATCCTCCATATTTAAAATGAGCAGAGCAATGGTCCTCTCAGAAAGACTTTTGGGGGCTACTTCAAGTAGAAGATCTAGATCCTCTGAGCCTGATTTAATAGCAGCATTAAGTTCCCCTTCAAACTGTGACGCCTTTATTCTTTGCAACCTTTCTCGCGCTACTACCGTCTCTAAGTCGACTGTCTTTCCCCCTAAAGGAGAAAATGACTTAAGATTATCTTGTAAAAGATCTCGCAAAAAACGATAAGCTGATCTTCTCTCCTTGTTTTTTTCATCTCGGCTCCACTTTGAACTACATACCTCTGCCCCTTCAACAACTCCCATATAACAAAACTCACACCCTTCTTGTTTTCCACCACTTTTCCTTGCTACAAGCTTAAGCTTTCTAATTCTTTCCCTCTGTGCAACTTGCTTTAATAGCCTTTCATAATAAATATCTTCTTGCATTGATTGAAAATGATCCATTAGAAGCTTTCTTGCTTTCACGTTATCTTTATATCTAAATAATACCAAAAGCCTATCTGAGCTAAGTTTTTTCCTTTTTAGCGCCAGTAATATTTGGTCTAATTCATCAGAATCATCTCTTAGTGCTCGGTTTAATGCCTGCATGAAGGGCTTAAAATCTAATTTCTCATAGTATTTAACCTTGTTCTTAAACACCCTGAATCCCGGATCAGAAAAGCGAACCAAGGTACCGGAACAATAATCCTTTAAAAACAGATAAGCAGCCTGGTTTTTTGGAACAAATTTACTGCTCTTGGGATAATCAGTAGCATATTCTTTGCCATTTACAGAAATAACATAAGCATATTCCGGATCTCGTCCAAAGCGGTTTGTCTTTGTCATAAATGCAGGCGGGTCCCATCCCATATCACCGGCAATCACTTTTAATATTCTTACATAGTCAAATTTTGTTCTGTACATATAGAAAAAATCTGACAAAATTTCATTTACCCGACCGTTTTGATGAGAGGTAATTAGCGTCAAAAGATTTTGAGGTGTAATCTCCCTTTGTTCTAGCGCATCCAGTATAAGGTCTAAATCAGCATCTTCTGATTGCAAGGCCCGATCCAAAAGAAACCCAAACCTCTTCTTAGCTATTTTGACCAGCCCCTCTTCTTTTATCTGTCCATCTTCTAAACGGGCCTGGGTAATCATTCGTCTGGCATAAACAGGGTAAAAACTACATCTTTCTGCAATTGGATCTAATCCTGGATTAAAAGATTTGCCCGCCATACTCGCTTTTAATATTCTATGCACAATTGTGTCAACATACCTTCTAATTGGAGAGGTAAAATGAACATAACGAGAGTATCCTAACGAATGATGTCCAACATTATTACGTGAATAAATAGCCCCTCTAGCTGTAAAAGATTCTTCCTTAAAAAGATAACGCTCGGTCCCAAGCAAATTAACCGCAATCCCATCTTTGGCATCCAGGCAGCGATAGATTGCCGCAACACTGGGCTGACTAATAAATCTACCAGCTGCACAGTTAGCCGCAATTGCCAGCTCCTGCACAACTAAAAACGGAAAGAACTTCTCATAATCATGAACCTTTTTAACAATTCCATCCTCTCCGGTATAGAGCCCCTTTTCTTGATCAAAAAAGACACAACTTCGCTCAGCTCGATGCTCTAAACGTTTTAGGGCCAAATTAAGTGCAGAATTAACATTAGTCCCAATATCGCTGTCATCTGATGTCCTAATTGTATCGGCATCATGATAGGACATCGCTCTTTCATTTTCTAAATAGGTTTTGCGCGGTTCATAGCTTACTAATTTACCATTGTGATCAAACTGCATATCCATTGTAATCGTCAGCCGCTCTTCTCCCTCTTCCAGACTGGCTAAAGCCGCCAACGGATCCGGCAGCATGGGAATTACATCATAGGAGTGATAAATATTTGAAGTTCGCTCTTTTGCCTCAATGTCTATCATTGAACCAAATTTGAATAATTCGGTAACATCGGCAATAGAGACCAGGGCACGCCAGCCTAGCTCATTCGGCTCAACCCAAATTGCATCATCGCGCACATCGGCTCCAGCAGAATCGATGCTATAGCCCCGAACCTTATCACGACTCTGTATTTGTTCTTTGGGAATTCTGATTTCCGTAGCATCTTTTTCTACCTGGGGGTGAAAAGTATGTCTAATCCCATGCTTGTCGAGTACGCCAATCCCTTTTGGTCCAAATGCTAATTTTCCGTATTTTCCTACTACGGTTGGCATTTAAGACCTAAACCTCGCTTCAAACTTTTTAATATTAAATCTCTCATCAAAAAAATTACCAAAAGTATTTCGTCCTGCATTGATATCTTCTATATGGCGGCATAGTTCAACATAATAGGCCAATCCCCGACCAAGCGCCTCAGGGTGAAGGATCTCATGCTGTCGAGGTAAAAAGATGCGCGGAATAAAGTGATTAATAAATGCCCCGGTATCCCCCGCCATACGATCTAAATTGGCCTTCATCTCACTTGAATCCTCATGCCCTAAAACCAAACTAATGCTTACATAGGGAAACAGTGATTCAGCCTTTTTAAGCATCTCCATATAATCGTTAAAAGACCTTCTCCCCTTTCCCTTTCTCCCATAAAGCTTTGACCTTTGTTCATCTGATGTAATTTCCATTGTTACGCAAAAAGTGACTACCCCTAAATCAGAGAGGGCCTGCATCATTTTAGGGTCAGAAATATGCTGAGAATAAAGACCGAACTCGGCGCCAGTAAAGCCCGATTGCCTGAATCGATTGATAATATCAGAAAACATCTGAAAATCTTTCTGCTCATCCGCCTGACTTCCGGTAATCATATTGATAAAGTGAACCTCGTTTGGATCCTCAATAGTTTTTAATACTTCGGCAATTATCTGATCTGTGTTATTCATATAACCTTGTTTGGGATTAGAAAAGAATGGAATTCTTGAACAGGGCTTACATCGAAAAGCACAATCTTAATACGGGTTTACAATAAGATATTTTGGGACCGGATTCCCCTGTGTATCCTTAAATGCAAAATACCAGGGAGATGGCTCAAACATTATTTCTATTAATCTGAATTTTTCAAAATCAGAAAGGGGCCGCCCCTCATAAAAAAGCTGCCCTTCGCGCGGCAATCCCTCCCCTTTATCCAAAACTATGCTATAGGGAGTTACTATTCTGGCCTCTTGATCCGCCAAAGAAGGTTTTTCTGATGAGGTAAAGGTATATCTATTCCCCTGCATAATTAAAGTTGCAAAATTCATTGGCAAAAATTCTTTGGGAGGATTAACCAGATGTGCCGAAGCATGCTGGATATCAAAACCCCTGACCCGCCAAGCGTCATAACCGTACTGCAGAGCAAGTGCAGCTATTTGCTCGGAACTCTGATCAAAACTCTCCTTTACAATTCTTATTTGAGAAACACCTTCTACAACCTCAGTTGACTCCGGTCTAACTAATCCGATCGGAGCAAACTCCATCTGTTCCATATCTACAAAAGAGCCAAATCCGGGGGCCTCTTTGGTAATTACAAATAGAGGATCTTCGGTATAAATCGGCCGGTTCAGATCGCGGCCAAAGGCCCGCTCATAAATTCTTTTTACTGCAAGTACACGAGAAGCATAATCCATCCGGTCAAAAATATTCCAGATCCCGGGAATCGGGATACTCCCTACTCGCTCAGAAAAAGACCGTTTAAAACCAACGGTGTGGATCTCTCCCATTACAAGATAAGTAATTGCACTTTGTGGAATTCCGGCCTTTCTCAATTCGGCAAACATACTAATCTTATCCATTTTGGGAAGGATAGCTTTTGGAGAAACAAAAATTCCGTTGTACTCCTTTACAAGAATCCCCTGATAAATCAGATCATTAATTGCAGAAGATGGAAGTTGGCTTAATATATCTGGTAATTCCTGCAGAGCAGCCCAAAGCAGTCGTGCGTGAAACTGGTTTTGCAACAAACTATTTGAGAGATTGTTATCTGAAAAATTAAAAGTCGAAAACCCAATCAAACTAAATGCCATTTTTCCAAAGGGCTTAAGGAGATTATAGGCTCCGCTAAAAAAGAGGTGCGGCTCCTGCATAAACTGAACTACGTGGCGAGAAAAAACCGCATCCAGCTCAATCCCACCAAGGGCCTCCCTAATATCCTGACCATCCGCAACAAGGGTTTCATGACGAACATTGTTGTTCCACCCGCCCGCCTGAATATTTTCTTCTGTCAATTCAACCATTTGAGAGGAAAGATCCAAGAGAAACATTTTTCCACCATCCATCTCGTTCGAGACAGCAATTCCAATATGTCCCGGACCACAGCCAACATCCGCACAATTACCTTCACTTCCTCTTAAACCCAAAAGATTAACAAAGCGTCCGGCATATTCACTGAAGGCTAAAGTATCGTGTACAGTTTTACCCAAAACATTTTGGCTAAAACCCCTGGCAATATCCCCTCTTTTAAAAAGCTGGGCAAATTGCTGCATTTGCGCTATTCTCATGTGTTTTTATCGCTATATTATGGAGAAAATTTCAGCTTGTTTTAGGTTATAGGGTTTAGGTTATAGGGGATAGGAAAACCGGGGATTTCCAGCTTCAAGATTATTTTTCCAGCTTCTACTTACAGCTCTATCTTCCCAAAAACCGAAGAGATCAGCAAATAAGCAAACCCACCCCTGCAAGTTGAAATGTTCACGTGAGAGAAGTTATGAATGAAATTCTGAATTTCGCCAAGTTCTAACTCTGGGAAATTAATACGCAAGAAATAGAAAAGATCTGAAGACAAGGATTCAAGCTTTGGTTCAACAATATCTGCGTCAAGTTCTAATTTTCCATCCTCTTCCAAAACATCTGCAAATTTCTGCATTAAGGCACTTCTGATAATTGAACCATGTCCCCAAAGTTTAGTAATTTGAGCTAAATCAAGCTGATAGCGATCTCTATATGCATTCAAGATAGTTAACCCTTCTGCTATAGCATAAGCCCTTGCCGCCAAACAGGCATTTCTAATTTTCATTAACTCAATCTCTTCCTCAACATAGGAAACTTCTGGAGCAGTATCTTTTACTAAACGCTCTTCATAAGGGTGCCGTCCAAACTGCCAGCGCAAAGCAGAAACAACCCTGTTTCTAAAATAATCATCCTCCATGCTAGACAATTCTCTTTGCAGCAAACTTGATATCAAAAGCACTGGAGAAGCAATATTTGCCTTTTTAGCGGATTCTTTGGTCCAATTTCCGGTGGCCCCCCCTCCAATCTTTGCTCCAATTGTTTTAAAGTGCTTTTGATCTTGAAAAGCCCTTTGTGCCAACTCTACTAAATAACCACCAGCAACTGGATCATTAGACCAAACTCCTGCAAGATCAGCTAAGCGAGGTAAATTTTTATTGAACAAATAATATAAAACAGAAAAAGCTTCACCCAAAGCGCTCTCTTCAACATACTCGATTCCATTGTGATTAGACTTTACTAAATCCGCCCCTTCTGGAAATTCAGAAACATGGGCATATCCATTTGGCGCTGCAATTGAAGAAAAGATTCCTAAGCTATCAACCTGTTCAAAAACAGATCGCTTTCCACCTAACATAAGACAATAACCTACCTGCTCGCCCTCTACCCCTCCAGAAGTACCAGAAGATAAGAAATTGACGCCAGTATCGGCCAATGCCAAAGCAAGTTTTTCTGTTTCAAGCCATTTTGAATTTCCACCCTCAATTATGATATCCCCTGGATCCATTGCCTGCTCTAATCCGGCAACTGCATTATTGGTAATCTCTCCTGCCGGAACCATTACCCAGGCAATTCTTGGCTGACCCGCTGGTAATTGCTGTACTAATTCTTGAACTGAGGAAGCAACCGACAAACCCTCTTTTGGCTGTAATTCTCCGGATTGAATTTTACCGGGATCATAAGCTACAACCTTAACACCATTTCTAATACAACGATTTGCAATCCCCTCCCCCATTCTTCCAAAACCCAATAATCCTAAACCTACTCTTTGCGTTTGCATATAAATCACCTCTATATATATATATCGTGAAGAAAAATGGGAAATTTCACCTTTTTTAGGGGTTAGGGGTTAGGGGTTAGGAAAAAGTCTATCCACAAATCAATTTCGTGATGGTACAAAGAAAAT
>JABMQY010000053.1 GCA_013202975.1 Candidatus Saganbacteria bacterium | reverse complement strand
TTGTGCTAAGTTTGCTTAATCCAAGCAGGAGCAGGGAAGAAGTTGCAATCCCAAGAAGAGTGAGTTCGGGAAAATCTGTTACCTGATCAATTTTTTCTGAAACTTTATCTGAGTACCAGCAAGCTAGTTGTGTAACTGCGGTGAGACCAATAAGAGGTTTTGAAGCGTGTTTTCCAACTGCGGCTATTCCCCGTCCAACCCTGCCGCCACCCCGTGTCGGATTAAAGAGCCGGTTCCCTATCCATCCTGAAATTTTCATACAGAGCACCTCCATTTTTTCAGCACTCTGCTTATCCGGCGCTCTGTCCTATCTATATGTATATCGTCAATTTTGGAGTAAAATTTCACTGTATTTTTGATAGAGTTTTTTCGGGAAGGTTTTTGAAAAATTTCACTGTATTTTGAATAAAAGGGGAATTAGAAAAATTAAATATTTACCTGGTTATAAACCCCATTTTTTTCTGATTGAAACGCGGGTCCAGGCTTCGGGTCCGGCAGGGGTGGCAAAGACAATAGCATCTTTAATTAACGGACTATCACCCAATGACCACTGTTCATCATTACTATTCATAGTAACTGGTCCAAACACTATACTATTCTGTATTCTCCATTCACGGATATAACTTTTTTTCTTTTGATCGCTTCCGCCAAAAATCAGAGAACCGCTAATATTACCTCCCAATAGGTCCGTATGATCTCCAATTATCGTCGACGAATCTACGGTTGTCCTCTCAAGAGTGCAGTGGCTCCCTATAATAGGACCAATACCTTCGGGTGTTTGAGGTCGGGAGATTGTAATATCATAAAGATTTGAACCACTGGTACCTACAAATCCATTTGGACTTAACCTGCGCCAGAACCTGCAGCCCGGCTCTTCTAAGCGGGTATCAATTAATCCATTGGCAATTTCCTGATTTGCCCTAAGCAATGCCAAAGGATTAGTAATGTCACGGCAATAAACTTTTTTACCCTGAGGATTCGAATCAGGCACCAGATAAGCAAAAGCCGGATATTGATTCTGCTCAATCTTCCGCACAAAGTCGGGTGATAAATCACCGGAAAATTCCCCAAGCCTTCCGCCCAGGGCAGGAAAGAGATGGCGGCCGATATCGTAATAATCCGGAGAAATATTCTGCGATAAATCTCTCCAGAATTTCATGTCTAAAAAAGCTATCCCGCAAAAAAGAAGATTGCTGTCCGAAGTAACTCTGTCCAGAACAGGTTCCGCGACCTGTTCACAAAATCCTGTTACCGGCAGGCAGGCATTCTGATTTTTCAAAACAAACTCCTCCTGCTTTTTTTCAAAAATACCGGGATTAGAAAAATCTGATCTGCGGGGCATACCATCTAAAACAAATGTTCCAAAAGAGCGGGCTTCCCATTCGTGCGCTTCCCAGTAAATTCTATGCACTGCGGCAGTTAAAGAGGCGCGAGATTCAAGGTGAGCCTCTAAAATTGGCAATAGGTCAATATTGTGTACCGTATCACCAAACAAAACACACAAAGTATCAATACTGTCAGGATTTATTTGGCTATCGGCAAATAGCTTATTGATAACTCCCAGGGTTCCCCTGATCCTATCCTCTTCGTAAACATCAACCTTTATACCATGCAATGCTTTGTCTTGATAATATTTTTTCAGCCTTGACCTTCCCTGATGTTGAGGAACGGTAAGATGCAATTTAGGCAGGCCAAGATTTCTGGCGGCTTCAACCTGGAAATCGGTCAGACACAAATTGCCGGCAGGAAGTCCGCCCTTAGTTACGGCATTAGGATTCAAGACATAATTACATAAAGGCCCCTGACGGGTTGCTTTTCCGCTATCAAGAATAACAGTTGCAATCCTATTATTCTTTATTGCCAGTCGCGCGGCTGCATTTACATTCATATTAATTATATCCCTCTATTTATTATCGACCCCATTTCTCAAAAATTTCACCTAACTTTTAAATTCGCCCCCAAGTAATCAATAATAAGATTTTGAATCTCATCCAGCTGTTCGGCCGGTTTACCCAAAACAGAATAAATACCATAAAAAAGCGCCAGGCCCTTTACCAGAAAAGGAAACTGTTTTAGGCCCAAAAGAGAAAGTTTATTTAAAAACCCGTTCTGCTCAGCTTGCGCCTTTTCAAAAAGGCCGGCCGCAGCATCATCCTGGATAGTCACATATGTTGGAAGATCCATTGGCGCATCCATCCCCGGATGAAAAACCTGTTTGAATTGTATCCAACTATTTCTTTTCATGATCGGCGCGCCGTGATAAGCCTCCATTCTTGAGTTTACAAAGACAAAAGCACCCTTTTTAAAATAATGGACCGCCTGCCGGACATCAAAATCTACTTCGGCAACTGTAGTAAAAGGGTTAAAAAGCATCAGATTGATCCCCGTCATAAGCCCTGCTTCCAAAGTTTTATCTAAAACAAGCTGGATTTGTTGAAAAGTTATACCCTTTGCCATCTTCTTTAGTACCCGGTCCGAAAATGATTCGATACCGTAAGAGATAAAGACAAATCCGGCTTTTTTTAAGGCCAGCAAAATCTCTTCATCCACTTCATCAATCCTTGACTTACAAAGTTTGGGATAATGCGCCAGCCCGGCCTTGACAATCAATTTGCACAATTTAATAATCCTTTTCCTGCTGGTTATAAAATCATCGTCGTCAAAATGAAAGCTGTCGGCCTGGGGATTGTTTTTTATGGCCCTCTTCATTGTCATAATAATATCCTCCGGTTCCAGCTCTATCCGGAGGAGGGCTCCCCGCGGCACTTTATGCACCGGCGCTGCGGAGCAAAAGACACAGGTCCTGCGGCAATAATCAGAGGTCCCCAGTCTTATCGGATAATACCCTATTTCATTTGAAAAGCGCCTGACCGATCCCCGATGCTCTACGGTTTTTTTCCAATAGGATCTTTGATGCAGGCGGTCGTCAGTTCCAAGCGGAACATCTTCAAAATCCCCCATTACCACTGTCCTGAATTGGTCGTAGCTTAAATGCCCGGGAGGGGAAGTGATAACCGGATTTTTATCAACATTCAACACTAACCCCGGAATATCCCCAAATCTCGATAACAAATCACCGCTCCTCCCCAACCGCCTGACAATTGCAAGCATCGGATTTTCACCAAATCCCTTAACGACAATATCTAACGGAAGTGAAGCAAAAAGACTTTTCGCAGACATATGGCTTGCGGCAATCCCGCCAATAACTTTTAAACTTTTGGGATAATGTTTTTCAAAAGAAAGGATGACTTCGGCCGTTTCAGAAAAAACCGGATCAAGGCTGCCAAAACCAATGATATCAAACGTCTGCATTTCGTCTCTTGAA
Source organism: Candidatus Saganbacteria bacterium (assembly GCA_013202975.1). Taxonomy (GTDB): domain Bacteria; phylum Margulisbacteria; class WOR-1; order XYC2-FULL-46-14; family XYC2-FULL-46-14; genus JABMQY01. Next base: position 4,986 of record JABMQY010000053.1, on the reverse strand, counting down.
AAAATCCTGTCAGAATACAAAAGATCCGGATTATGTACCATGACATCAAGATTAAGATGGTTTCGAAGAAGATAATAAGCAATCCGCTCAATTCCTTTATACGGCTGAATCCGGTCAACGCCGCCTATTTTGTCTCCGCTAAACGGTGTAACCAATAATACACTTAAAAAATCAGAAGAAACATTAACATTTATATTCTTAAATGATGAGGCCAGGGATAAAGAGCCGCTAAGAAAGCGGCCAAAAGCCGTGCGGATTGATTTTGCAGACTGCCCTCGAAAAGAGAAGAGAATTGAATCGGCCTTTGAAGTATCAAGCACAGTTTGAGAAAATGCCGGTGGAACAACCAGAGGAATAGAGCCTCGCCTAAAACCAATCCGGTCTAAAACCACGTTGGCAGGCTGTTTTGCAAGGACCCGGCTGGCTCTATATAGACCGGCTATCTTCATCATTTCCACACTCCTGTTATTTAACTGGAATACTTATAACTAACTCCTTTGTTCCTTTCTCGTATGAATATTCTAATTCTCTCGCCATCTCATCAAAATCAAAACTAGCCAACAATCTATTCATTTTATCAATTTGTTTTAGAAAAGTATCGGGTTCCAGTCTTTTGAGCCGGAAATGGATACTTTTTACACCATAATAAGTATAGGTCAGATCTTCTATCCAAATCAACAACCTGGCCCGCAACCCGGCATCATCAATCGCCTGAATAAGATCAAAGACCAGGGTTACCTTCCCTAATCCTCCTAAAACCTTATAAAAACTTCTTTCCTGGTAAAAGGCCCTTTCGATATAACTCCTGAGCTCAATCTTTGCTCTTCTTAAATCTGAATCCCGGACAACTTCGCTATCCCTCTCTCTAACCACCCAGCAATCAAAACGTTCAAGCCCCCATCCGATCCTTATCTGGTCGTGCATAAATATCATGCTGGCGTCCTCATCAATCGCCCCAGAGGCTGCATCAAAAATTGATACCAGCTGCTTAACACGATCAGCAGACAAAAGCTCCTTATTCCCGTGTGAATCCATATCTGCAATAATAAACAAAAGCAGCATGCCCAATAGTTTTTGCCGCTCTTCATGGTCTTTTTGAGAATCAAAAATAATACTAAAAAAACTTTCAGGGGAAATCTCTTTTATAATGACAAGATCCCCTAAAAGTGAGTGATAAAGAATAAGATTTTTCATCAGATCAAGGCCAAGTCCTTCTGATTCGCAAAATTCTTTGATTAGTCCAGAAATTGGACTATCTGTTAATAATTTTTTTCCTTCCATGGGGTGGCCGGACTGGCTAATCAGCTTTCCCATATCATGCAAAAAAATCGCCATTGCAAAAGTTTTAAAATCAGACAAATCTTGTTTAATATCATCATACATCAATCCCACCGGAGCAATAATTGTTTCCTTCTCAGAAAAAAGAGTGAGAGAGCGGTAGAATTTTATGACATGGTCTATCAAGCCTAAAAACTCAAGAGCATCATAGATTGTTACCTTTTCCCCTGATTCACACAATTCATCCAGATCCGGATTTAAACTCTCAAAAGTCTTAATATCGGTTAAAAGGATCTTATCAAAAACATCAGTGTCCTGAAAGATCTCCATAAATTCCGCCAGCCCCTCGCTTTCCATTCTCAATCGAAAAGGCAAGATTCTATGTAAACCGAGATTCACACTTATCATTTTTAATTCTAATGGATTAATCATGGCAATCCTATTATCATCGCACCGCTTTCTTCATCTTCACGATGTGTAAACTGACGCATGGTTACACGCGGATCATAATTCCTCTTTTCCAAAATCTGAAGTAATTTTGGCATGTCTTCTTCTTTTATATCAAGCACCAGTCTTCTTCTGTGCAACTGTCCGGATAGCTCGACAATACGAAATATAAAACGCGCCCTCATAGCAGGATCATTAATGGCACTAATAATACCCTGCAGCCTCCAGGTATACTCAATTGATCCTAACCGCCGTTTAAATTCTTTTTGGCTTATCTTAATCCTTCTGTAATAATTAACCAACTCTTTTCTGGCGACTTTTCTTGACCTTTCCCTTTCCCTTCTATTGTCTCTTTCTCTTATTACACTGTGATTCCATTTAACATTTCCCCAGGAATCCGGAGCAAAACCAGCTCTTGCCATATTCCTGTGCAGCTGATCTTCGTCCTTTGCGGCAATTAATGCCTTATAGAGCCGAAACAGGTTTCTTACTTTCTGCGGGGTCAAATACCCCCGATCACCGTAAGCATCCATGTCAGCAATACCCAATAGAATCAGGCTGTCAAACAACTGATGCCTTTTTAGATAGTCATCGGAATAAAGTCGAAATACCCCATAAATTGATTTTGGATTTGCCTCAGTGGTAACTACACTATCTCCAAAGGTAGAATGATGTAAAATTATATTTAGAATAAATTGATACTGCTCTTTGTCAACCAATACCTTTAGCGCATTCTTGATTGGAGGAAAATTCTTTAACATCATAGCGCCCTTTTCGGGGTGCATTTCGGGCTTGATAAGTTTTCCAATATCATGCAGCAAAACCGCCAAAATAAAAGCCCTGAATAATTTACGGTCGTTAGCAAAACGATGATAAATTCCGGAAAGCAGAGTGAACTCGGGAATCTCCTGGCTCATACCGGCAATACCGGTATCAGATGGATGACCATGGTTTGTTAAGATTTGGGATAATGCAGAAATTGTTGACTCTTGCACAGAAGCAATAAGCTTGATCCCTTTAAAAACTTTTATCACATGATCAACAACCCCAATTTTATCCATCCCTTTGAAAATTGAAATCCGGCGGACCTTTCCCAAATCGATAATAACAGACATTAGCCGGTCCAGGTCGCCCGGATAAAACCAATCTAAAACTTCGCCAAGCCCGTCAGATCTCAAGCGTTCCTCAATATCACAGCTGATCCTAATCTTCAAGAAGCTGATAATATCGTCCATTTGTTTTTTGGAAGAAACCCGGGCAAAACAGCTTTTTCTTCCTTCATTTAGATGAAAATCAACCAAATCCCGGTCTTTTGCAGGCAAATCGTTATAAAAAGGGACAGCTTCCGGATTAATTTTTTCTAGTTTCTCGCGCGGGGTAAGCACCTCGTAGACAAGCGGGGGTGAAGTCAAAACCGCAGACTCCATGGTTGAATCACCAAAAGGGCGGCCGACAATATGCCGATAAACAGAAAGAATCCTTCTGGCATGCTCATCAGGAGTTCTCCCTTGATCCTCAGAATCCTTTTCAAAAAGCCCGACCAATTTTCCATTTTCAAACCTTTCGCTAACAATACCGTCAAAGTCTCGTTGTGTAACTTCACCTGCTAAAACACGCTCAAGATATTCCCGGCTGCTGGTATAAATAAGATCAGCTGTTTTTAAACCGGCCTTCAAAAGATTAAGCCTGGCATGAAAGCTGGCCCACTGAGGAATATCGTCTTCCCACCCCAACCCAGCTTCATGAAAATGGGGACGATTGAATTCCCTTTGGGATGAAAAATCATGGATAGACAGAATGGTCCTGGTATCGGCAAAGAAATTACCTCCTACATCAGTTACTCCGGGCCAGTTCCGGTATGTTTTTAAAACCGGGAGCAGGGCTGTTTCCCAGCCATGGCCCTCCAAAACATCAGGAACCAAATTTAATTCATGATGCAATTTAAAAACTGTCCGGCAAAAGACTGAAAAACGCAACAAATCATCCGGATATCCATCCCTTTTTTCACGATCGAATAAATCATCCATCTGCACAAGGTATAAGTCTACCGGGGTTTTTATTCTGAATATTCTGGATTTGTAAGTATCACTTCCCTGCCTGACGGTGAGAGAAAACAAATCTTCCTGCTTTCCGGAAAAACCATTGACCTTTAAGTATTCCGGTGTTTCTCTAAACAGAGGGGAGACCACTCTAATATCAACACCCAATTCAGCCAGAGCCCTTGGGATCTGTTGCATCCGAACAGCTGCCCAGGTAACCTTTAATGGATTAATAACCTGTCCCATAGTGTATCTATCTCGTGTAGAAATCTAGGAAATTTCACCTTAAATAGAAAAGGGGCAAGAATCACTTCTTGCCCCCCTCTTTTCGTTTTTCTAAAAAAACAGGTCTATTTTAAGCCAAGTTCTAAATTATCAATATAATAGTTAACCTGACCGGTTTCGCTTGCCGCTACAGAGATCAGCTGCATTTTAACCAAACCGCCTGAACCAGCAGACAATGCCGGATCAAATTTAAAGTTACCCCGGCCGACATTTTTGAATTTTGAAAAAGGAATAGATAAATGCTTCCATCCCTTCCAATTCACTTCAATGTCTGTACTCCACAAATCGTCGTACAGCGGCTTCCAGTTTTTATCAACCTCTACTTCAGAATTATTATTATCATCATCGTAGAGTTCTACTTTCAGGCGCCCGCTCCCTTCTCCTTTTCCATAAATATCAATTTCAAAGCTGGTGTAGCCTGAAGCATCGATACCAAGCATTGACCCCATGCCGCCAACATACCAGTTAGAAGCACTCCCCTTTAAGTTAAGGGAATAGATTCCAATGTTTGGAATAACCGAAACATCCCCTTCCTGCAACTTCGAATTTTTAACAATAGTTGGGATAACATTATCAAAAACAAACCATTCCGGATCCTTAGTATATGTCCCGTCTTCATAGTTATCTATCAAATAGGGATAAGCTGCTGTCGCTGCAGTCTTGCTGGTAGCCGGTTTTTGCCCAAAGCCGCACAGAAGTGGAATCACCATCACAATCGCAATAAGAATCGCTATCTTTTTCATCTTACACCTCCCTTCTTATATTTTATGTACGGGCAGCTCGCGAGCTGCCCCAACTTCCTCTCTCTATATACATCGAACATTCTGTGAAAAAATTTCACTTTATTTTATTGTACAGACATACCATGGTATGTCTGTACAATAAAATAAAGTGAAATTTTTTCACAGAATGTTCGATGTATATAGAGAGAGGAAGT
>JABMQY010000052.1 GCA_013202975.1 Candidatus Saganbacteria bacterium | reverse complement strand
GTTTCCGGCAAATAGCCGATTTTTCGCCTGGCCGCGATTGAATGTTCCCGAATATCAAGACCGTCAACTTCCACCCGACCGGATGTCGGGGTCCAAAAAGAAGTAATAATCTTCATGGTCGTAGTCTTACCGGCTCCGTTGGGACCTAGTATTCCGACAATTTCTCCCTGTTTTACTTCAACGCTAATCTGATTAACAACCTTTTTGCTTCCATAAGATTTTTCTAAGTTTTCTGTTTTAATTAACATTACGCAGCTCTCCAAGCTTTGCCATTGCATCCCCCGAATCAATTGATTTTGCCGCTTTTAAAATTCCTTCTCTTATACTTTCTGCTTTTCCTGCTACATAGATCACAGCTCCGGCATTAAGAAGAACAATCTTGCGCGGGGGCCCCTGTTCTATCCCCTTTAAAATATTTAGAGCCATCTCTTTATTCTTTTTAAGAGTTGTGCATACCAGGCAGGAACTTTTACCGCGGGACAAACCGACATCCTCGGGATAGAGGGTGTAATTTCTTATTTTTCCATCCTTAAGTTCCGAAACACGGGTGCTCTTTGAAATAGACATTTCGTCCAGTCCTGCATTACCATGCACAACCAGGGCATGTTTTACCCCCAGATTCTTTAAAACCAGAGCCAGGGGCGCAGTCAGTTTTGGGTCATAAACCCCCAAAACCTGGGCCTTGGCATTAGCCGGATTAGTAAGCGGTCCCAGAATATTAAATACTGTCCGCATTCCGATCTCTTTACGCGAGGGCATTACGTACTTCATGGCCTTGTGAAAAATAGGGGCAAAAAGAAAACCAATTCCAATTTTATCGATACATTTTTCAACTTTTTTCGGTTGCAGGTCAATTTTTACCCCCAGGGATTCTAATAAATCTGCGCTGCCGCATTTTGAAGAGACCGAACGATTGCCATGTTTTGCAACAATAACCCCCGCCCCTGCAGCTACTAATGCCGATACAGTAGAAATATTAAAAGTATGCGAAAGATCTCCCCCTGTACCACAAGTATCTACTACCCTCTTTGATTTTGGGTGAAGTGTAACCGCATGTTTTCGCATGGTTTTTGCAAAACCGGTAATCTCGTCAATAGTTTCACCCTTCATTCTAAGGGCGGTAATTAGGCAGGCAATTTGCGAGGGGGTGGCTTTGCCGGTCATTATAATATTAAGGGCATTGGCAGCATCTTTTTGGGATAAATTCTCGAGGTTAGTAACCTTTTTTATAATGTCTTTTAGCATTAAAAGATATTATAGCACTAAGTAATGAGAGAGGGAATAGAAATTATTTCACCAAAGATTTTGGTCTCCAAACAGTAGTCCCATAACCACCTCTGATGTACAGGTGGTAACCAGCTCCAAACATTATTTCACCTTCTTTGGATTTTAACTGCAAACTATCTTCCATAAATCCACGGTTTTTCTTTCCTGTTTTAGGATTATTCGCATTTGGATCAACCACATAATTTCCCCGGCTTAATTTAACCTCAACCCAGGCATGATTACCGGCACCACCCAATCGTCCCCTGGTGTACTGACTATTAATTCTCATTAATGATCCTGCTTGTCTTAATCCTGAATTAGCAGACTGCAAGGCCATCTGCAAGGCAGCTGATCGATGACGGCAGCAGCCTCCATTTACAATAAAGTGCCCAATAGTCATTGCCTCTGCAGCCTTATGGTTATCCTTTTGTGACGGATAAGCCTGTTCAACCAAATCTGCTATTTTGTCCACCAGTTCCTTTTTTGTCCCCTGATGGCTCTGCGCTAGTCTGCGGGCAGCCTGCCTCAATTTATACAGGCTGGAGCTCTTACCTGTATTTACGCTTAATAACTCACGATTATAGGTCCTGGCATCACCCAATACAAATGCACTTCCTGGTAAAATATCTCCGTGCTTGAATTGGCCAGCATTTTGCACTTCCCGATAGTTTGCCTGGTCAACCGGTCTGCCATTAATTCCTTTTGGAATCTCAACCTTTTTAGCTTCTCCCCTTCTGCCTCTGCCAACCCTTACTGGAGATCTCGTATACTCAACCTTAACCTTATCCCCTTGTCGAACAAAGATTAAATTTTTCTGGTGCTGTGGAACACC
>JABMQY010000051.1 GCA_013202975.1 Candidatus Saganbacteria bacterium | reverse complement strand
CTATATTTTAAAATAATCCTCCGGAGCACGAAGTGCAAAGGAGGAAAGGAGGGATAAGTATGCAATATCTACAATGGCTATCAATTTTCTGTGAAGCGGTGGTTGTTATTCTGGGTGTTTTGCTGGCTGCTCAAAAGAAAAAATCCTATGGCTGGTGCATTGCTCTCTGTTTTGCAATCTATGTTTATTATGATGCGGTGAAATTAGCCGGATTATCTGTGTCACAAGATTTTCTTTATGTAATATTCTTCATTGCCACTATTTCTATTCTATGGGCAGTAGGTCAGATTTATCGAGAAACAAAATAAAGTATTTCTCACGGCCTTGTTTGCTTTTAATAACTTAAGAGACTAATCTCCACCGCCCCCATAACATCCCCCTCCTTCAGTGCCTGTATTACATAAAACACCAGGATCTGTGCCAGAAGCACAGCCTAATCCTGCAAGAACAGTGTTTCCGTCCGGAGTTCCACCGCCATCGCATTCTAATCCATCTGCCCCGTTACCATTAGTACCGCCCCCTTCTGATGCCGATCCCCCATCGCTGCAATTAGCCCCATATGATTTTTTATCGATGAAATTAAGCAGCTTCGGAATGCCATACAATATCTTTTCTATTCCTGACATAATGTTTTCTCCTTTTCTATTTTTATGAGAGTGAATTTGTTTAATATAGTAACATGAGGGGGGGGGCTGGCAAGAGTTCTTCGGGGTGTAGGGCAGATTTATCGAGATTAAGCTGCCGTGGTTCCATTTCCGCAATAAACACCAGCTGTGGTACCCTCTCTACAATCTCTACCTGCTTCTAATCCAGTAGCAGCACAGGTGCTATCACCAGCTACATCATCATTTCCACCTGTTCCGGCGCCACACCCAACTCTGGCAGACCCTCCGGAATTACAACCAGAATCAGTCACCGAAGTTCCATTAGAACATTCACTAGAAACTGCCCCGGTCCCTGCGGTGCAATAACCCATTAAATAAGAAGCCATAAAACCGATCAACTTTGGTTTGGCATAAACAATTTTTTTCATGATTAGGGTTTCCTTTGTATCTATTCTTGTATTTTATCAATATTGTTTCTATTAATCAATTAATAGAGTTATGTTATAATTAATTCATGCCAATTGCAATTATCGGTGGATCAGGACTCGACGATCCCAGGCTTTTAAAAGAGGTAAAAGAAAAAGAGATAGATACTCCTTATGGTAAGCCTTCCTCAAAATTGACCTTTGGAAAATATCAAGATAAAGAAATAATAATCTTAGCCCGTCATGATAAGAACCATTCAATCTATCCGACGGCAATAAATAATCGAGCAAATATTTGGGCGCTAAAAGAGCAGGGCTGCAAGGTGATTTTGGCCGCTACTGCAGTTGGATCTTTGCGCGAAGAAATTAAACCGGGGGATCTGGTTTTTCCGGATCAATTTATTGATTTTACCCGCTTTCGCAAGGTTACATTTTTTGAGGATAAGGTAATCCATACCCCGATGTCTGAGCCATTTTCCAAAAGAGTTAGAGAGGCCTTGGTTGCGCAGGCGAAGAAGCTGGGCCTTGATCATCATAACAATAAAACAGTCGTAACGATCGAAGGGCCCCGTTTTTCAAGCAAAGCCGAATCCCACATGTTTCGTCAGTGGGGTGCGGATATCATTAATATGTCGACAGCACCTGAGGTTGTCTTGGCCAATGAATTGGGGCTGGAATATCAGGCAATTGCCATGTCGACCGATTATGACTGCTGGAAGGATGGCGAGGAGCCGGTAACTTTTGAAATGGTCATGAGGACGATGAAGGAAAATTCCGAAAAGGTGAAAGAATTGTTGTTGGAGGTAATTGAAAAATTATGAAACTCGAAGATCACATAAGGACCGTGCCTCATTTTCCCAAACAGGGAATCATGTTTAAAGATATTACAACCCTCTTAAAGCACCCCGAGGCTTTTCGTTTTGCCATAAAAGAATTTAGGGACAGATATAAGGATTCCGGGATTACTAAGGTGGTAGGGGCGGAGTCCCGTGGTTTTATTTTTGGCGCAGTCCTGGCACACGAATTACATTGCGGCTTTGTTCCGGCCAGAAAACCGGGAAAACTTCCGGCAAAGACTATCTCGCAAGAGTATGAATTAGAATACGGCAAAGATTCTCTCCATATTCATGTTGATGCAATTGAAAAGGGCGACAAGGTCTTGGTAGTGGACGATTTGATTGCCACCGGCGGAACGGTTAAAGCAGTTGTTGAAATGGTAAAAAAACTCGGTGGTGAAATCATCGAATGTGCCTTCTTAATCGAGCTGACCTTCTTAAAAGGAAGGGGAAAACTTGGCAGTCTTCCGGTCTTCTCATTAATTACCTACGATAGCGAAGAATAGCCCCAAAATCCAAAAATACCTGAAATTCTTTCCCTATATTGACGATATATACATAGAGGGGAGTTTATATTATGCGCAATAAACTAATATCGTATGAAATAGAGGGAATAGGGGAAGAGCTTGTTTTTCCAACTAGAGAAGAGGTAGAATCTGCCATGCAAAGAGCTGTTCAAAGAGGCAACTTTGATGATGCTGCTAGAATTTTAAGACGAATTGGATGTCCTATGGCAAGTGCCTTAATCGAGTTACGAGCTAGTCAGGGAAACGTTGAGGAGTTGGTAGATTTAGTCTTTGGAAAAGAGGCCCCTCCGCAGATAGAAACTGAAGTCCCCCTTACACAAGAGCAGGTAACCGGGGTGCTGCAGAATTTTAATGAAGAGATAAAAGCTATGCTGGGAAAAGGCCTAAGTGCCAATATTGGTGGAGTTAGAGTTGCGGTCGGCTTTTATGTTCCAAAAGACTGGACCTATCGGTTTGTTATGAAGCTTGATGTCAGGGGAAGTAATAGGGATTTAGAAAGATATGATTTGGATGTTAGAGATCCAGATCAGGAAATTGATCCAGATGCAAGGGTCATTCGAAATATCCATTTTGGTTTGAACGGGACAAATGTCCTTTCTGATTCTAATAGGATTAGTGGGGCTGGTATTTATGATATGTGGAATAGTGGAGAGTATAGGGATGGGGAAGGAGACATTGGGAGGAGAATTACAAATTTAAAGAGCCGTTTTGTAAACGGTTTTGGTAAATTAGTATCAGAGCTTGCTGTTTTATATCAGTCTGGTGAAAGAATTACAGATGATCACAAGCTGCTTTTGTATGCAATAGGACAAAAACTAGAAACTGGTGGGAATCGATGGAGATATAATCCTATCCAACCCTACTAGATTATTAGCTCAAATACTCTTTAAGCTTTCGAGCTCGTGTCGGGTGTTTTAACTTTCTCAAAGCCTTAGCTTCGATTTGTCGAATACGCTCACGAGTTACTCGGAATTCTCGTCCTACCTCTTCCAAAGTACGAGGGTGTCCATCATCCAATCCAAAGCGCATTTTAAGAACCATGCGCTCTCTTAGAGTTAATGCTTTCATTACGTCTTCAAGGTCATCCCTTAATAGTCCCTGGGTTACAATGTCATCGGGTGCCTGTACTCCGACATCCTCTACAAAATCGCCCAGACGGGAAGATTCTTCATCTCCCACCGGCATCTCTAGTGAGAGCGGGACCTGTGATACTTTGATAATCTCGCGGACCTTTTCTACCGATACGCGGGCACGGCGGGCAATCTCTTTTTCTGTCGGCTTGCGCCCCAGTTTTTGCAAAAGCATCCTGGAAATTTTTCGCATACGGTTGATCGTTTCAACCATGTGGACCGGAATACGAATTGTTCGGGCCTGGTCTGCAATCGCACGGGTTATGGCCTGTCGGATCCACCAGGTGGCATAAGTTGAAAACTTATAACCTTTGCGGTGGTCAAATTTTTCTACCGCTCGTATTAATCCGAGATTCCCTTCTTGAACTAAATCAAGAAAGAGCATTCCCCGGCCGGTGTATTTTTTTGCAATTGATACCACCAGGCGCAGGTTTGAATTTACCAGTTTGTGTTTTGCCTTCTGTTCGCCCCGCTTGACTCCTTTGGCCAATACTACTTCTTCTTCTCCGCTTAATAGCGGGTAGCGGCCGATTTCGCGAAGGTAGAGCCGGACTGTGTCATCAATTCCTGCCCCCTTAATTGCAACCGGATCTTTTTTTCCTCTTCTGCGGGTTACCCCTGCTTTCTTTGTGCTGGCTTCTTTTATCACTACGCCCGAATCAAGCAGTGCTTCAATCTTAGCCAAATTCTTTTCCGGTTCAGGATAAAGAACCAGAAGCTCATCCGGCGTCAGAATGCTTTTGCTTTTGCTGCGTATGTTTGCTATTAAGCTTTGTTTATCTCTCATTTAATCCTCCTATTCCCCTATCTTTTTATCGTGACAAAGATCTAAAAATTTCACCTAATTTTGTAAACTCTTCCTGAAGCCCTTTTACCCGCTCAAAATTGCCCAGGGCTTCTTCTTTTTTTATTTCTGTGCGAATGAGGTTGGACTGTGTTTGGAGTTCCTCTTTTTTAATTGTTAAGATACAATCTTTAATTGACTGCTCCAGGTTTTCAACCGGATCCCCGTGCAACAAAATTCCCCTAACAATTACTTTCTCTGCTTCAGAATTAAGATCATCAATCTCTGGTGAGCTGAGTTTAAGCAGTCTTTCCATTATATCAGCATATTGCGGATTTGAGAAATCTTTAATTACTATTTCTTTGCTAATAATCTCCCGGGCCGACTTGTTTTCAAAGGCAAATCTGATCAGGCTTTTTTCTGCCTCAATCCTTTTGGTTGCCGGCTTATTAATTATATATCTGCTTTTATCAAAGCCTCTTTTTTTCTTATAAAAGGACTTTCTTTTTATTTCAGAAACCAAAATGTTATCTTCCAGCCCTAGTAGTTTGGCGGATAGTTTTATGTATTCATTTACAATCACCGGATTTTTTTCTTTGCTCAGTATTTCGACTACTTCTGCCGTAGCTTTTGCTTTTGATTCGATCCGCTTCAAGTCGTATTTTTGGATCTTTCTTTTTATTTTGAATTCCAGGGCCGCCTGGGATTCTTTTAGCAGTTTGAGAAAGGCTTCTTCACCTTTTTCGGCTAAGAAATCAGCCGGATCTTTTTTGTCTTTTAGATCTACAATCCTAACCTCGATATCCGTTTCTCTAAGCTGGGCTTCTGCTCTCTCAGCAGCAATAAGCCCGGCCGGGTCAGCGTCAAATGCAATTGCTACGGTATCGGCAAAGCGTTTTATTAGCTTTGCCTGGGCCTGACTAAAGGCGGTTCCCAGCGGGGCAACCGTATTTTGAAGGTTATGTTGATGACACATCATAAGATCAACATTCCCTTCAACCAGGATGGCAAATCTTTTCTTTTTTATTGCATCATGCGCAAGGTTGAGCCCAAACAATGTTTCTCCTTTGTGGAAAATAGGGGAGTCCGGAGAATTTAGGTACTTTGGCTCAAAATTGCCAAAGGCCCTTCCGGAAAAGCCCAGTATTTTTCCGCGCATATCAATGATTGGAAAAATGATTCTGTTTCTGAAACGGTCAAAATACTCGTTTTGGTTTTCTTTTTTGATTATCAATCCGGTCCGTTCAATGTCAGCCGGGTTGAAGCCCCGGCCAATCAGATGTTTTGTCAGGTTGTCCCAGCCCTCTTTTGAAAAACCTATACGGAATATTTTAAGCTGCTCTTTTTTGACCCCTCTTTGTTCAAAATAACTTACTACCGATGTATCGAGATGAGATTCAAAAAACTTGCAGGCCTCTTCATTGATTGAATAAAAACGCAGACGCTCGCTTTTGGTTTTTGGGTCAACTGCTTTGGTCTCAACCGGAATTCCGACTTTATCGCCCAGCAGTTTTAGCGCTTCGATAAACTCAAGGCCTTCGATCTTCATGATGAAATCGATTGCATTGCCCCCCTCGCTGCAGCCAAAACAGTGGAAGATGTTTTTTTCAGGAGACACTGTAAACGAGGCGGTTTTTTCTGAGTGGAAAGGGCAGAGGCCAATATGGTTTTTACCGCGTTTCTTGAGTTGTACATATCCCGATATGACAGCCAGGATATCAGTTTGGTTTTTTATCTCTTCAATAGTCTGTTTAAAGTTTATACCCACACCAAAACCTCATCATCTCTCACTTGCAGCGAGATTATTACGTTTTTTTTGGTGTGGGTAATTATTTGTGCCATTCTTGTGGAATAAATACTTCTCGAAATTTATCGGTTGCAAAGAGATCAGACATTTGGGCAATAAAGTCTACTGTCAGCTGAAGAAGTTCTTTCTCCCCCATGCTTTTTTTGTAGTCCGGTATTGTTTTTGGATTGTAGAGATAATGCCTGAATAGCAATTTGAGCATGGCCGGCACTTTTGTCTCTTCCGCTTTTGCAATCGGATTGGTGTACACTTTTTTATAGAGAAAATCATACATTCCCTGAACAGCCGTTGCGACCTTTTTGCTCATTTTTACGTATGGCTTACCCTTGCTGGTCCGCACAATGTCAAATATGATTGTATCAAGCATATGTTTTCCTAAAACTTCCGTATGTTTTTTTGGGAGCTGACCGGTTTT
>JABMQY010000050.1 GCA_013202975.1 Candidatus Saganbacteria bacterium | reverse complement strand
TAGAAAAATGCCGCAGGTGTTCAATTATCAACCTCTGTTTGTGGTGTCCGGCTCATGCATATCTTGAAACCGGAGAGATGGATGCGGTAGTTGATTATTTTTGTAAAGTAGCCCATGCCAGGGCAGAAGCTATAAAATAATCCCTATTCCCCCAAACAGCCTCATCCCCTCCCCAAACGGTTTCCCGATCAGATAGCCCCTTGTTTTATAGTACGGATTAAACAAGAAAGATATTTTATCATTAACTTTTATCTTATTTGACATCTCAAGGTTGAACCCATTTCCGTCCGGTTGATGCCAAAAATCAAATCTGAAACCATCAAGTATTTTTTTAAGATTATAAAATTCAAATCCGGTCCCCCAACTGCCATTCCCGGCAAACTCACCGCTGCGTAAATAGAAAACCAACAATGGCGGATTAGAAACATTGGCCGGCTTTATATAAAAATCCAGATAAGCATCCGGACCATATGGATTATAGGTTATTCTTGTCCCCGGTGAAATTTTGAGATCCCTAAAAAGAAAGCCCGGGATTTCATATTCATATTGATCCAAAAAAGTATAGGCATAGATTGAATATAAACCGGCTAAAATACCGGGATCAAGAAAAGAATAGTATGAATAAAACTTCATCTGATCATAAGCAGCCAATAGCTGGTCTGAGCTATACGCTGTGCCGTAATATTTTTCACACAACCCCCGCACAATCCTGGCAGGATCTCTATTGCTGCTTATAAATGAAGCATAATCGCTATGAGGGTTTGCAGTAACATACAGATACATTGAAAAATCAAGTTTAGGGGCTAACAAAAAGAGCTCATCAACCGAAACCCTATCCTTAGTAAAAAGATATTTTTGGGCCTCATATCCCAGGACCTGATTAACTCCGGAGCCGCTTGCCAAAGAAAACAGTGAACTGTCCTCAGTGTGGGTAAAGCCATAAGACCAGATGGTTCCCCCCCAAACAAATCCATTTAGTCGAATGGAATATTCAGAGTATCCTCCCATCTCCCGCGCAACTGATCCGTGCCCAAAGACCTCATGATTCACTACCGAAGTAAAATCTATTAGTTCAAAATCCAAAAGAAGCTTTGAAAACCTAAGAAAAGAATTTTTGCGAAATAAGGGATCAATTGATCTGGTCCAACCCATTAATGTCTTATTAACAGATAAAATATTCAGAGATCCTTCCTGTTGATGCATCAAGGGACTATAGATAAGAGAGTATTCTTCTGCCTTTACAATTGAAGGAAAAACCATGGCAAAAGTCATCAGACAAAAAATAAGTTTTGTTTTCATTCCCATCTATTGTATTATAGTTGGTCAGATGAAAAAAGGGCAGCAAATAATACATCTTAGCGATCTGCATATCGGCTATAAGGATTGCGGATCAAAATCGGCTGCCATTGTCAGAAATATAATCAAAAGCGAAGAGCCTGAAAAAACAATCATCATTATCACCGGCGACCTGGTTGAAACTGCTTTCAATAAAAACCACATTAATACGGCATTGAATTTAATAAATACACTAAGAAAGGCCGGTTTTTTAGTTTTTATCTGTCCCGGAAATCACGATTATGGATCCGGATTCGTAAACAGTAAAGAAATTGCAAAAATGTTCAATAAAACTTTTCTTTTGACAGAGACCCAGTTCCCAATAGTTAACCCTGTAGGAAATTCACTCTTTATAGGATTAGATTCGAATGCCGAAGAACTACATTGGTATGATCGATTCTTTGCTGACGGTGAGATCGGAGACGCTCAGTTTGAAAAATTAAAAGAAATTCTGGCAAACAAAGAGTATAAGGATATGACCAAAATCGTCTATCTGCACCACCACCCCGTAAGCCGAATCCCATTCCATAAACTAAAGGATCATAATAAATTAAAAGAAATCGTTAAAAACAAAATAGATATCCTGCTCTTTGGCCATAACCATATTGGAAACAGCTATAACGAAAAATGGGGTATAAAAATCATGCTGGACGGCGGATCATCAACCGGAAAAAGAGTATTATTTAAACCGATTCATCACCGAAAAATCGATTTATCCAATTTTTCTATTCAGGAAAAAAACTACTTAAATATAAACTGATAAACCATAGGTCATGGTTGTAGTTCCAATATCTACCCATTGAAAAGTGCTACCACTTTTATATTTAAATGCATAAAAGACTTGAGGAGCATATGTTACATATGGACCTAAAGCAACATTGTTCCAAACCGGAAAAAGCCCTCTTAGGGTAATCAACCAGCCACGAGTATTGGCAACAAAAGAACCAGCAGCACCAGCTGCTTCCTGTTGTGTACTTACATATCCTAAGTTATAGTTTGCAGAAAACAATAGTGCATTTTTACCAAACTTAAGTTTTGCTAACGGTCCAATTGATGGATTTATTGTAGTTAAACTATAAAGAGATGTATCATAAGAGGCATAAGTAAAATCAAAGTTCCAACCCCAATCAAGAAGATCACTATACGCATAGACCACATCAGCTCGTCCACCAAAACCGATTGAGTTACCAACCGTAATATCTCCAATATAGACAGAATCCCCTGCATCATTAAGTCCCAATGTTTGATAATCTAGATTAAAACTTAGTCTTATATCTCCACCTAAAAACTGAGCAGCAGAAGAAACAGAAACCATTAAGAAAACAAATAAAGCAGCAAACAATATTCTTTTTATCATTTTATCTCCTTTGGCAGATATTTTCTAACATCATATAATATACCAGGCAGGAATTCAAGCCTTGGAGCGGGATCTTTCATTCTCAGTCAAAAACTTTTTGCGCAGGCGGATACTTTTTGGGGTTAACTCGACAAGTTCATCATCTGATATAAATTCTAATGCCGATTCAATTGTTAATTTTATCGGCGGAATCAGCTTGATTGCTTCATCCGCTCCGGCAGAACGGATATTGGTCTTTTTCTTCTCTTTACATGGATTTACCGGCATATCTTTTGCACGAGAACTCTCGCCCACAATCTGCCCTTCGTAAACCAAAGCTCCGGGAACAGAAAACAACTTACCTCTCTCCTGCAGATTATTTAAGGCATAACCGGCGGTCTTTCCGTTAACGCAGGAAATTAAAACCCCGTTCTTTCTCTTTGCAATTGTCCCCTTATATCTTTCATAGCGGTAGAATCCGTGATTCAATATCCCCTCCCCCTTGGTATCCATAATAAATTCTGCGCGAAAACCGAGCAATCCGCGGGTTGGAATATTGTAGGATAAGCTGGTAGTTCCATTTTTAACCTGCATATCCTGCATCTCACCGCGGCGTTTACCCAATTTTTCTATCACAGATCCTGCAAATTCCTCCGGAACTGTGATCACAGCCTGCTCAATCGGCTCCATCCTTTCATTATTAATGGTTTTGAAAATTATTTTTGGCTGGGAGACCTGGAGCTCATAACCCTGCCGTCTCATCTCTTCAAGTAAAATTGATAAGTGCAGCTCTCCGCGGCCAGAAACTTTATATCCCTCGCCATTTTCAAACGGCTCCATACGTAAGCCGACATTAGTTTGTAATTCCCTCTCTAAGCGATCGCGTAAATGGCGGGTGGTGACATATTTCCCCTCTTTCCCCGCAAAGGGAGAATTGTTGACTAAAAATTCCATTGATAACGTCGGTTCATCAATTACCAGAAGCGGCATCGGTTTTGGATTTTCCTGAGAGCAGATAGTTTCACCGATTGTAATATCGGGAATTCCGGCAATTGAAACGATATCCCCGCAGGCAGCCTCTTCTACCTCAACCTCTTTTAATCCTTCAAAGTTAGAAAGTTTAGTGATTTTAGCCGGCTCAATCGATCCATCTCTTTTTGAAACAACAATTGAATCTCCTTTTTTTAGGATACCAGAAAAGACCCGGCCAATACCAATTCTTCCGACATAATCATTATAGGCAAGGTTAGCTACCTGCATTTGAAGCGGTTCACTAGATTTGTCAGGATAAGGCTTAACGTGTTTCAGAATAGTATCGAATAACGGAGACAAATCTTTGCTCTCATCCTTCAAATCATGTTTTGCAATCCCGTCTTTTGAAATTGTATATATATATGGAAAATCAAGCTGAGAATCATTAGCATCGAGCTTAATAAAAAGATCAAAAACCATATCAACAACTTTATTTGCCCGATGCCCTCTTTTATCTATTTTATTAATTACAACAATTGGTTTAAGACCTAATTTTAGAGATTTGGAAAGGACAAACTTAGTCTGCGGCATCGGCCCCTCTTTTGCATCGACCAAAAGAAGAACACTATCTACCATTTTAAGCACACGCTCAACCTCTGAACCAAAATCTGCATGGCCGGGGGTATCTACAATATTTATTTTATAGTCTTTATAATGGATTGAACAATTTTTTGAAAAGATGGTAATTCCACGCTCTTTTTCAAGATCGTTTGAATCCATAACTAAATCCTGGACCTCTTCCCGCTCACCAAAAGCTCCACCCTGCCGCAAGAGATGGTCAGTCAGGGTAGTTTTACCATGATCAACGTGGGCAATTATTGCAATGTTTATGATTTTTTTCATTTGTTTTTTAATTTTGAATTTGTTCGCAAAATTGGCTGTACTTCTTAATCTGCCGCTCGGCCTTTGACCAGCGTTCGACCTCTTTCAAATTTACCTTCTGATCTTTTGCTACCAGAATTGCCTGTTCTAACGATTGCAAATCATTCCAATGATAAAATGCAGAAAGTCGATCCTTTACACACTCGGTCGGACTGAGCATTTTCAAATATCCCCATTTTGTTTTTAAAGACTTAAGATCCAAAACCAGCTCTCCCCCAATTGCCAAAGGAGGACCAATAAACTCAATGAAATATTTGCAATCAGATCTTTCAAAATAACCGGTCTTACCTTTAATAAATCCAAGGTCATTCATTGTTTTTTTTAATTTCTTTGCATCATACTCCACTGCAGATGTTACAAAATCAAGATCAAAAGACTGATACTTGTTGTTTGAAAAAATCGAAACACAAGAGCCCCCAGTCAAAACAGCCTCAATCCCATTTTTTTCTAAATACGAGCAAACCAGCACAGCTAATTCTTTAACAGATATCTTTTTAAAGGATCTTTTCACAGAGGTTTTCCGGATCTTCGAGGTCGGAGCCTTTGCGTATAATATTTATCTTTTTCTTGCTTTGGAATAAAAGCTAAAGCCTTTCGAAGCAGATTTTTTAATTCTTTAAGAAACGGGTATTGGGGGTTAAAACAATAGAGCCTAGTCCTCCCTCGAAGATTACTAACCAAGACCCCTCCCACCTCCATCTTTTTAAGCTGATTTTGCACAGATAAAAGATGAACATTAAAGGTAGAGGCAATATCCCTGGCATATACCTCTTTCTGCAAGAGAATAGACAAAAGCAATCTTTCTTTGGTTAAATTATCTAATAAGGGTTTTAGCATTTCACATACCAGTATATCAGAATCACCCCTTTTCTGTCAATGACTAACATTATTAGTCTTATGACTAACATTATTAGTCTATCCCCCCGACACTCAAAGCATCTGCATTTCTTGACACACCCCCTAATCCGTTCTAAAATCTCCTAAGATATATACAGGAGCACTGCTGTCCGGTTAAAATCCTAAACTTAGCTGGATCGCATTCTTGATCCTGGCCAAGAATTCGACCCTTATCTTCAATAAATCAATCAGACTGACCCGCTCCATCAATGTTTCATGGATAATTCGGGACAGATAGAGCAAAGAATTCTTGTAACGGCTTTGGAATTTGATATAACAAAGCAAAAGATAATAAGTCATCGCCGTCCAAATCTGGCATAAGACTGCATTCTTAGTCGTCCCAAAGAAAGATTTAATCTTTAAATTCTGCTTGACCCATTTGAAAAACAATTCTACCTGCCAGCGCTCCTTGTACAGCTTGGCGATGGTAAAAGGAGATAGCTTAAAGTTGTTGGTTAGAAACTCATACACCTTTCCGGTCTCTTGATCCTTGTAGATAACCAACCGTAATTCGCCAGGGTATTTCTGGCCACTATAATAACCGGTTAGTTTGATGATTTTATCGGCAATTAAGCCTTTTTCCGGACAAGCTTGGTTATGCTGTCCGGTTGGAAGGCATTATACGGATTATTAAATTTGAATTTGTGTTTTGTGGTTATCCGATATGTTCTTTCCAACGCTTTGTTAAAAACCTGTTCGTAAATCTGGTATGGGCGCCCCATTTCAATATCTCGCAAGCTGTCCTTGCCCGATATTTGGGCATAGAGCAAAGTCGCGAAATGATTCCAGCAATTCATTCTTCTCACCCGATAATCTCCTTGATGCCTATAAACCGCGTTTTCAAACTCATGTCTCGGTATCAACTTCAACAATTCATAAAACACCGTGTTATAATGGCTCATGTTGCGGTTCTCCTTTCAGGATTTTGTTTTTTTATCAAATCAATTCTATCCTGATGATTTGGAAACCGCAATTTTTTTTATTTCTTAACCGGACACTAGTGATATAATATAATGAATATATTTTAAAAGGAGGGAAAGATGAAAATAAAAAGCAAAAAGTTTTGGGGTTTAACATCTTGTATAGCAGTAATTTTTTCGCTATTTATACTTGTAAATGTATTTGCTGTAACGATAGAAAATACAACATTAATTGCAAAGGCACAGCGTGCAATAACTGTTGAAACTAAACCTTCACAATTAACAGATACAGTATTTATGGTTTCACCTGATGATTTTGCATATAATCCGGAAACGGCAAAATCAAATCTCTTCCAGCATCAGCTTAAAGATACAAGTAAAGTAACAAGCTTAGCAGTAGAACAGTTTGATAATATGGTTAAAATTTTGGAAGCAAAAGGAATTAATGTTATTCATGTGCCAAGCCGTAAAGATATAAAAACTCCTGATGCTGTTTTTCCAAATAATTGGTTTTCTACACATAAGACTAAAGATGGTAAAAATATATTAGTAATTTATCCAATGCTTACACCAAACCGTCGAGCCGAAGTAAGAATTGATTTACTAAAAACAAATCTTAAAGAAAATGGTTATGCTATATCCAAAGTAATTGATTTAAGTTATTTCGATAAACAAAATAAATTCTTAGAAGGTACCGGCAGTATGGTGCTTGACCGTGTAAACCATGTTACATTTGCTTCTCTTTCACCTCGAACTGACAAAGTAGTTCTTAATGAATTCTGCAAGCAGCTAAATTATAGCCCTATAATGTTTCACACTTATGATCAGAATGGAAAATTGATCTATCATACTAATGTAATAATGAGTATCGGCGAAGATTTTGCTGTGATTGCCGCCAATAATATCAAAAACATAAAGGAAAGAAAACTGGTATTAAATGAATTAAGGAGACTAGGCAAGACAATAATTAAGATCAGCCCTGATCAAGTAAATAATATGTGCGGAAATATACTTGAGCTTAAAACAAAAGACAATAATAATATCATTGTTATGTCTACTACAGCTTATAATAATTTTACTCCTGAGCAAAAAGCCGAATTAGAAAAGTCCGGAAAAATAGTGGCTGTAGATATTCATACCATAGAAAAGGTCGGAGGTGGCAGCGCCAGATGTATGCTGAGTGAGGTTTTTTAAAATGTGTGCAGAGACCCCGCATTTGCGGGGGCGAATTCACTTTACACTTTTTTTAAGTTTATCAGTTAGGCTCCTTAGTCTCTTTGAACAATCATATTTTCCAATCTTTACATCTATAATAGTCGGTGCTGTATTATTATTTTTTGCTTTTATAAGAGCAGATACTAATTCTTCTTCATTAGAAACTTTAAATCCTTTTCCTGAACCAATAACCTTTACAACTTCAGCATATCGCCACTCCAAAATATCATTAAATTCACCATCTACCATCGGCCGGAAGGTTCCATATCCGCCATTGTTTAAGACAATAACAATCGGGCTAAGCCCATATCTGGCAGCTACGGAAATCTCCATTCCTGTCATTTGAAAAGAACCGTCTCCCACAAGAACTATCGGGCGTTTATTAGGATCAGCAAGCTCTACTCCAACTGATGCAGGAACAGAGAAACCTAAAGAAGCATAATAACTGCAGGATAAAAATCCATTCTTTGCATGAACCTCAAGATCCAGACTGGCAAATAAAGGATCTCCGGGTTCAGCAATTATAGTTATGTCATCATTTAAAAATGTATTTAGACAAGAAATAAAACGTTCCATAGTTACTTCTTTGTTTTTCTCTGGAATAAAAGGATCCAGCATATGTCTTTTTATCTCTTTTTCAGGCAATTTCTTTTCCGGTATTGTATCAGCCATTTGTTTGATGAGATTTCTCATATCGATTCCTGAATATATATCTCCTTCAATAAAAAGTTTATCCTGCATCAAAACAATTGCATTTTTATGATCAATGTTATGTGTAAAGATTCCTGTAGAAATATCTGTAATCAAGGGGCCAATAGCAATAACACAATCAGATCCCTCTACTTTTTCTCGGATATTATCCGGAGTCATTGCACCTGCATACACCCCTAAAAATTGCGGATGATTTTCAGAAAACACAGACTTAGAAAGAACGCCTGTAACAAAAGATATACCTGAATGCTCTATTAGTTTTAATAATAAATCCTGCATACCAAATCTATGTGTTTCCACTCCGGCAATAATAATAGGATTCTTTGCTTTATCAATCATAGATAAAACTTTTTGAAGTGCTTTATTGGTTTCTGTTTTATCTATATACAATTCCTTTTTTTCTACTGTATTATGCGATTCATTTATCTCAGCCTGTACCATATCTCTGGGAAGTTCGATATAGCCTGGTCTTTTTGTTCGATGAATAGCATTTATAACACGATCGATCTCTGAAGCAGCAGTCTTTGGATCATCCAATACTGCTTGCACAGAAGTCATTTCCCGAAAAACATTTATCTGTGTTTCAAAAGAACGGACTTTATGATGAAGCAAAGGATTGCCTTTTCGTTCGGATATGCCCGGCGCACCGCTTATTACTAAAACAGGTGAAAGTTCCGCAAAAGCCTGTGCTGTAGTATTAGCAAGTTTTAATCCTCCGACTCCATATGTAACACATACTACTCCAAAACCAGTTATACGCGCGTAGGCATCAGCAGCAAAACCTGCTCCCTGTTCATCGCAGGTATTAATAACTGTAAGTGGGCTTTTGCAGAGTTTTTCATAGAAATTCAATACATAGTCTCCCTGTATGCCAAACACATGTCTTGTTCCTGTATCTTGAATTTTCTTTATTAGGTATTCATAAATTTTCATTTTTAAATTCCAAGCAATATTCTACCGCTGATTTGGGTGGGAAGCAAGTTGGTAACTTTCATCCATTTCGGGCAAGAAGGGCAACCATACCTTCTAGCTTTAGAAAGTTAATTTTAACATAATTGACTTTTGAAAAGAATGTTCTTATAATTGTCCATGTTACTAAGATAAAAGAATAAACATCATAAAAAAAGAGGAGACAAACGATGAAAAAAGCTGGAGAATTCCGACAAATCATTCCTGTATTTATGGCTTTTATTATTATCTGCGCAGTTATCAGTTTGCTTTCGCCAAATTTTCTTACGGCGACAAATTTACAAAATGTGATTCTTCAGGCATCCATCAACGCCGTACTGGCGGCAGGTATGACCTTTGTTATCATTACTGCTGGGATCGATCTTTCCGTTGGGTCGGTGTTGGCTTTTTCCGGGATAATCCTTGGTTTTGCTCTGCACGGAGGTATGCCTCTTTTTCCCGCTCTGCTTCTTGGTTTGTTTTCTGGATCTGTTTTCGGATATATCAATGGTTTTTTAGTTACCCGCGGCAAACTTCCTCCCTTTATCGTTACTTTAGGCACAATGAGTATTGCCCGCGGGGTAGCTTTGGTCCTTAACAACGGTAAACCAGTCTCTGATTTTGGCAGTTCTTTCCGTTTTATTGCAGAAGGGAAAATCGTGGGGATACCAGTGTTTATACTGATAGTGGTATTGGTGTATATACTGGCTTATATTATTCTGAATAAAACACCTTTCGGTAGATATGTATACGCTACTGGCGGCAATCCAGAAGCAGCACATTTATCCGGTATTAATACAAATAAAGTTTTATTGTGGGTCTATATTATAAGCGGAGTACTTGCAGGTTTGGGTGCAATTATGCTTACTGCAAGAATAGATTCAGCACAGCCCACAGCAGGAATAATGTTTGAACTTGATGCTATTGCTGCCACGGTAGTTGGAGGAACTAGCTTAACGGGAGGATACGGCTTTATCACCGGAACGTTGGTAGGGGCTATGATTATCAGCGTCATACGTAATGGTTTAAACCTGCTCGATGTTTCTTCTTTTATTCAGCAGATTGTGATTGGTATCGTAATTATATTGGCAGTGTTAATTGACCGGTTTAAATATCGTCCGGGGTTTAGTGTGCAAAAGTTCCTGAAAAAATATGCAGTAAGTTTAGTTCTTATCCTTATGTTGGTAATTGCCGGGTTGAGCTTCGTCGGAATAAGAAGCTGGAACCAGGCTAAAATACCTAAAATAGGGTTCATTATGAAAACCTTAAATAATCCTTTTTTTATCGATATGGCTAAAGGGGCGAAGAATGGAATAAAAGAATATCCGGAATACCGATTAATTATTCAGGCACCTGAGAGAGAAGTCGATGTGGAACAACAAGTCCGTTACATGGAAAATATGATTACGAATAAGGTAAAGATAATCTGTATCACACCCAGTGGTTCTAAGGAGATACTTCCCGGATTAGTCCAGGCGAACAAGGCGGGAATTCCGGTGATTGTTATCGATACGCTGCTGGACGAGGAAATGGTTAAGAAACGCAATATTAAATACACGGCTTTTAACGTTTTAGACAACTATAAAGGCGGTGAAATTGCGGCTCAATTCATGGCAAAAAAGCTTAATGGTAAGGGAGAGGTTGTCATCCTGGAGGGAATCCACGGAACTCAAGCAAACGATTTGAGGAAACAGGGATTTCGGGATACGCTTAAGCATTATCCGGGACTCAAAGTAGTCTCATCCCAGACGGCGGATTGGGAGCGGGGAAAAGGATTCGACGTGACCCAGAATATCCTCCAGGCGCACCGTGATGTCCAGGGCATTTTTGCCTGCAATGACCTGATGGCATTGGGAGCCGTAGCCGCAGCAGAACAAGCCGGAATGAAGGGAAAAGTTATTATTGTTGGTTTTGACGCCACAGAAGATGCCCAGAAGGCTATCCTACAGGGAAGAATGGCCGGTTCAGTTTCCCTGTATCCTGCCCTGATGGGGGAAGAGGCGGTAAAATACGCCGTCAAAATAATACAAGGGGAGAAACTCCCTGAAGAAATCAAGATAAGAATAGAGATGATTACCAAGGAAACGTTAGAAAAAGAAGGATGGGAAACACCTGATGAATAAAACCAATGAATAAAACTATCTTAGAAATGAATAACATCGTCAAGGAATTTCCAGGAGTCCGAGCACTGGACGGTGTGAATTTAAATATCAGAAAAGGAGAATTTCATAGTTTGGTCGGCGAAAACGGAGCAGGCAAATCGACTTTAATGAAAATCCTAAGCGGGGTTTATACTGACTATGAAGGCGAAATATACCTGTGCGGGCAAAAAACAGTATTTAGCGGAATCCGGAATGCAGAAAAAGCCGGAATAGCCATTATTCATCAGGAACTTAATCTGATTTATGAGCTTTCGGTTATGGAGAATATTTATCTTGGTTCATTTCCGTGTAAATTGAGACACTTAATTGATTATCCGAAAATGGAGCTAAATACTAAAGAACTGCTTAGCCGTTTTGAATTAGATATTTCTCCTTGGGAACCCATTCGTAATCTTTCGATAGGTAAACAGCAAATGGTAGAGATAGTTAAGGCGATTTCAAAAAAAGCAGATATTTTGATTTTTGATGAGCCCACGTCAGCACTGACCGAACAGGAAGCAGAGTCTCTTTTTAAGATTATTGAATCTCTTCGCAAAAAAGGGGTTACCATTATTTACATTTCTCACCGTATGGAAGAAATTTTTCGTTTTTCTGACCGGATAACGATTCTTAGAGACGGTTCTACTGTAGGAACATGGGAACGCAAAAATCTTGACCACGATACTCTTGTAAAACACATGGTGGGCAGGGAAATCGCTGATATTTATCCTCGGATTGAAAACCACCCAGCAGAGACGGTATTAAGAGTAGAGAATTATTATGTTCATCATCCTCTTCGTCCAGGAGAGAGAGTAGTTGATGGAGTTAATTTTGAATTGAAGAAAGGCGAAATTCTCGGGATTGCCGGATTAATGGGGGCAGGACGCAGTGAATTGGCGGAATCACTCTTCGGAGCCTTTCCGGCTGAAAGCGGAGGAGAAGTATATCTTTCCGGAAAGAAAATCCACATTAATTCTCCGCATGAAGCTATCAAAAAAGGATTTGGTCTGGTTACAGAAGACAGGAAGCGTTTTGGCTTGATTACTGGGCTTTCAGTAGGTAAAAACATGACTCTTTCCGTTATCCACAAAATCAGGAAGTTTTTTCTTATTAATGAAAAGGATGAAGAAAATATTGTAGAAAAATATATTAAATCACTTAGGATCAAAACCCCAAGCACTCAATTTATAGTTAATAATCTCAGCGGCGGTAACCAGCAGAAAGTTATCCTTGGTAAATGGCTGGCGACTGAGCCGAAGATATTAATTCTGGATGAACCTACCCGGGGCATTGATATCGGAGCCAAATCTGAAATATATAATATTATTAAAGATTTAAGCGAAAGAGGGGTTAGTATTATTATGATCTCTTCGGAGCTTCCGGAGGTTTTACGGCTGAGTAATCGTATTCTGATTATGCATAAAGGTCATCTCCAGGCAATTATACCCGGAGAAGGTGCCACGCAGGAAAAGATCATGCATTACGCTACAGGAGGTAATTAGAGGGATAAGAATGAAGCTATTTCGCAACAGTCCCTAGCAAATAAACCAATTCAGCCGGTATCTCCGGACGGCCTTTTTGATTTAGCGCAGTCCCTATCACTTTTCCTTTGATAATCAACTTTTCATCCGGCAAACGGAAAATATCTTGATAGAAAGCAAACTTTAGACGAGATTCTCTCAGGCTAATTCCCTTTTTGCAAAATTCGGCAAAATCCAGACCGACGCTTTTTAGATATTCATGGCGGGCATGTTTTCGTAATCCCGGACAGAGAGTTCCATTTTAAAACTATAGTTCTGCATTGGTTAATTATAGCAAATACTTTGCAAATCTTTAATCAATTCATTCCAATAGCGTGAGGTCCCGGCATGAGGAAAATGCGTAATAAAGTCAGGATCCTTGCTTTGAATAGCCAGCCAGGAAACATAATGGATAATTCTCATTCCACGGAGAATTGGAATCAGTTCAAGCGACTTACGATCAAACTTCCGAAATACTTCGTATCCCTTGAGGAACCATTCCAGCTCGTTCTCACAATTTTCAGGAGTACCTGGGAGCAGAAGCCATAAATCCTGAACAGGCGGACCAAAAGAGATATCATCGAAATCAACTATATATATACCCTCGTTCGGGCGGTGGATTAAATTTCCTTTGTGGCAATCGCCATGGAGAAGAATGAATTCCTGGTCAGAAAACATTGGCTCAGCTTTTCCCATAAAAAGTTCGGCCACTTTTTTAAATGATGGTTCGAACTTTTGATCGAGATAATCTGTTTTATACAAGACCTCAAGGTGATGTTTTGTCGCAATCGATGGTCTCCAGGTAATGCGGGAACTCTCTTTGTGTTTTGCTCCAATCAAATGAATCCTGGCCAACAGCCGGCCCAATTCTTCCCAGCTCTCCTGGTTGAATTCATCAAGAGCCCTGCCCCCTTTTTTAGGGAATAGGGTATAGTTTATAGGTGATAGGTCGAAGAGTGATTGGTTATTGATTAGTAATGGTGGGATTACTTTGATTTCTTCTTTTGCAAGCTCAAAAAGAAAATCGTGCTCTTCCTTAATTTGATCTTTTGTCCATCTCTCAGGACGATAAAATTTTACAATAACCCTTTCTCTTGAATCATACTTTTCTAATTCATAAACACGGTTTATATAGCTATTCCGCTTTAGGAGAAGATTGCTCATCTTTTCGCCGAGGGTTTTCTCAACTGCATTCAAAATACTATCGTGATTTAGCTGCTGCCAAACTGACATTAGATAATGATAACATGCTATTATTGATTTATGGACTTAATATTAAACAACATCACAATCCCCCTGGAAGAAGATGATCCATCTGCATACAGAAAAATAGTTGTAAAAAAACTCAACCTAGCCGATCCACACATTCAAAACATAAAAGTCTTAAAAAAATCCCTCGATGCTCGAAATAAAAAGCAATTTTATTACAACATATCTCTTATAGTAACTGTGCCGGATAAATATAAAAACAAAAAACGCATTCCGGTAATAAATAAGAAAGGTAATAGTAAGGACCAAGGCAAAGGCAGGACAGGAAAGAGCAAGAACAAGATAAAAGACCGTCCAATAATAATCGGCTTCGGTCCGGCCGGGATTTTTGCGGCACTTACCTTCTTAGAACACGGGATTAAACCAATAATCTTTGAAAGAGGAAAAAGGGTTGAAGATCGAATGAAAGACATTCAAGATTTTGAGAAAAATAAAGTTTTGGATCCAGAATCAAACACCCAGTTTGGCGAAGGCGGAGCCGGCACCTATTCTGATGGAAAACTGGCCACCAGAATCAAAGAAACAGGATATGTTGCGAAGGTAATTGATACTTTTATAAAGTTTGGCGCATCGCAAGAGATAGCCTATCTTAACAAACCACATCTGGGAACCGACCAACTATGCAAAATAATTAAAAATATCAGAGAATATATTCAAAAAAATGGCGGAGAAATCAATTTTGAGTCAAAAGTTGCTGATTTAATTGTTGAGAATAAAAAAGTTAAGGGAGTAGATATCAATGGTTATCAAAAATGCTATTCTTCGAATATTATTTTTGCAATCGGCCACTCTGCCCGGGATACATTTAAGCTGCTTTATGAAAAAGGGGTTACACTGGAACAAAAGCCTTTTGCGGTCGGAGTACGAATAGAGCATCCAGCCGAAACAATCAACTTAATGCAATACGGGGATAAATATAAAAATCATCCCAAATTGGGTCCGGCCGAATATATTTTAACCCACCAGGGAGCTTTTTCATTCTGCATGTGCCCGGGAGGAGAAATTGTAAATGCATCATCAGAAAACGGGATGATGACATTAAATGGAATGAGTAATTCATTGAGAAACAGTCCATTTTCTAACTCGGCAATTGTTGCAAAAGTCGAAACAGCTGACCTTGGGTCACCCCACCCCCTTGACGGAATCGAATTTCAAAGAATGATTGAGAAAAAGTGTTTTAATAACTGGAAAGCCCCGGCACAAAACCTGCTCGATTTTTTAAGCTCGACAAAATCTTTAAAGATAAATCCAAATTCATTCAAAATGGATACTTTTTCGGCTGAGCTTAAAAATCTTTTCCCTGATTTTATCTATAACAAAATCGTTGCCGCATTTAAATATTGGGAAGAGAGATTCCCATTGTTTATTTGTAAAAAAGCGACCCTGCTGGCGCCAGAAAGCAGAACATCCTCCCCGGTTCGGATAGTGAGAAACGAAAAACGAGAATCGGTCAGCTATTCGGGTTTTTATCCGGTTGGTGAGGGCTCCGGTTATTCCGGCGGTATTACCAGCTCCGCAGTTGATGCAATTAAGACGGTTGAAAGCATTCTTGGGGCATTATAAATATGATCAAACAAATATCCGGTCCGATCCAGGGCAGTTTAGAGGATCAGACAGAATAAATTATCCGGTATAATTACCCGACCTGCATAATATTCCAGGATCGGTTCCAGTTTCACATAGATCCGGATCTCCGGAATCGAATCCGTCTGGGGGGGGGGGGGGGG
>JABMQY010000049.1 GCA_013202975.1 Candidatus Saganbacteria bacterium | reverse complement strand
TTTTGCAGCCTAAACGAGCTGAGGCCAGGGCCGCCTCTATTCCGGCATGCCCGGCGCCGATTACTATTACGTCGTATCTTTTGGGGTAAATATTTTTTGAAGTCATATATTCTATATTAGCATTTTTCAAGTGAAATTTTTTCCAAAAGTGTTCGATAAATATATATGAGATTAAAACAAAAACTGATATCATTTAAAATAGATGAAAGCTGCCTGCCTACTGATGAGGAAAAACACCGCGAAATGGAAAGGATCATCCAGGGACTTCGTGCTGTTTTGGGAGTCTCCATGGCAAGCCCATTAATCAAATACCGAATCGGGCAGGGAAGGATAGCAGAAGTATTAGAAACGGTGTTGCCCGCAGCAGAAGCTGATTCTTTAGGAATAGTCTTTCGAGGAGTGGAAGGCGGAAGCTATAAGTACCAAGGAGAGGCAGCAGAGATTGAGTCTTTTGAACTGGCCGAAACACCATTTACGATAGGCCAAATGAAGAAACTGCTTGAATCAAAAGGGGATGAGGTCAGAGCTATTTTTCAAGATTCAAAATGGAATATTGATAAAGTCATTCAAGAATCAGAGAATAAAATAGCGGATGATGTTCCAGCAGAAGAGAGAGATAATTGCCCGTTGGTATATGTGAGCCAGATCGAATCTGCCGGAATAGCTAGGCTGCTAGGATACGAGCTTCCAAATGAAAGACAGTGGGAGAGAGCGGCTTCGGGTACAGATGGATTAAAACGACCATGGGGAAATGAACTTTCAGCAGATAAGGCAGTGTATGATGATTCAGGAACACGACCGGTAAAGTCTAAGCCAGGTGGGGTAAACGCAACAGAAGGAATATATGATCTAATAGGTTTGGTATGGGAGTGGACAATTTCATGGTATGATAGTGATGAAGATGGAAAGGTTCTCCGTGGTGGTTCGTGGTGCCACAACGATGCCGACAATCTGTCGGCTGACTATCGTAGCTTCTACCATGCAGGGGACCGGTACAGCAACGTCGGGTTGCGTTTTGCGAGGACTTTAAAATAATTACACCTTGCTCTTTTTTCCTTTTACACCTTTACCCCTTTTGTTTTTGGGGAAGGGTGGGCGCCTTTTCTTTCTTTTATATTATAATATTCTTTGCTATAATATATAAAGTATGCCCAAGGTTAAATATAAACGAATCCTCTTAAAGCTCTCCGGTGAAGTCTTTGGCGGAAAACACAGATTTGGACTTGATCCTGCTGCAATGGATTTTATCGCAGACGAAATTAAAAAACTGCGCAGACGCAAGATTGAAATTGCAATTGTAATTGGCGGCGGCAATATATTCCGCGGCTTGAAGGGTTCTGAAAAAGGGATGGATCGCGCAACCGGAGATTACATGGGAATGTTGGCGACTGTCATTAACTCCCTTGCCCTGCAGGATGCGCTTGAAAGGGAAGGAGTTTGGTCCAGGGTTCAGACCGCAATTGAGATGAAATCAGTGGCCGAGCCTTTTATTAGAAGAAAAGCACTTCGCCATATGCAAAAGGGCAGGGTTGTAATTCTTGCGGCCGGAACCGGCAATCCCTATTTTTCAACCGACACTACCGCGGCTTTGCGCGCGGCAGAGCTTGATGCGGATGTTTTAATCAAAGCAACAAAGGTTGACGGCGTCTATGATAAAGATCCCGCCATGAATTCGGATGCCCGCAAATTTAAGCGCCTGGGTTACATGAGGATTATGCGCGGACTAAAGGTAATGGATAGTACTGCGGCATCATTATGCCGTGATAATGATATTCCGATTATTGTCTTAAATTTGCTCAAGAAGGGAAATGTTGAAAGGGCAGTTATGGGGAAGAAGGTCGGGACATTGATTACAGACAGAAAAAGCAGGAGGGTATAAGTATGGAAGCAATAATAAAAAGCACCGAAGAAAAAATGCAAAAATCAATAGAATCACTAAAGATGAAATTTTCCGGAGTTCGTACCGGTCGCGCTTCTCCTGCCCTGGTTGAAAACTTAATGGTTGATTATTATGGCAGTCCCTGCGCGCTAAAATCACTGGCAAACATCGGAATTCCTGAGAACCGAACTATTACAATCCAGCCTTATGATAAGTCAGCATTAAAAGATATTGAAAAAGCGGTCCAAAAGTCAAGCTTGGGAATTAACCCAAAAAATGAGGGCGGGAGGATTATCTTAAGCCTGCCCCAGCCGACTGAAGAGAGACGCCGGGAGCTTACCAAGGTTGTTAAATCTTCTGCCGAAGAAGCAAAGGTTGCCCTTCGAAATATCCGCCGTGATGTAATGGATGAATTGAAAAAGAAAAAAACCAATAAAGAGCTTTCTGAGGATGCAGAGAAACTCCAAGAAGCTGAAGTGCAAAAAGTTTTGAAAAAGTTTACTGACCAGATTGATGCTGCAACGGCGGCGAAGCAAAAAGAGATCCTGGAAGTGTAAAAATGTCTGAAATCCCCCAACATGTTGCAATTATTATGGATGGGAACAGCCGCTGGGCCAAAGCTCGAAATCTTCCTCCTATTGCCGGTCACAAAAAGGGTGTTGATTCCCTAAAAAAGATTGTTATTGCCTCTGCCGAAGCAGGGGTTAAATATTTAACTGTTTATGCTTTTTCAACAGAAAATTGGGGCCGCCCAAAAGGAGAAGTTGGTTTTATTATGGATCTTCTGTTTCAAAGTATGGAAAAAGAGATTGATGAGCTTAACAAAAACAATGTCCGAATCCGCTTTTTGGGAAGGCTGCATCAGTTTTCTGATAAACTGCAAAAGAAAATGCAGGAATCAATGAATAAGCTTGAAAAAAATAGCGGACTCAATTTAAATGTTATGTTGAGTTATGGGAGTCGAGCTGAGATAGTGGATGCTGTTAATTTGAAACTGGAAAATGGGAACTGGAAACCGGGAGAAAAAATAGAGGAGAAGGATATTTCGGATAATTTATATACTAAGAGAATGCCGGATCTGGATTTGTTGATCAGGACGGCTAACGAGATGCGGATTTCTAATTTTTTGTTATGGCAGCTGGCCTATGCCGAGATTTATGTTACCCCGGTATTGTGGCCGGATTTTGGGAAAGATGATTTATTAGCAGCAATTAAAGATTACGGTATGCGCGAACGCCGTTTTGGATTAAGAAAATGAAAGCCAGAGCTTTGACAATTATTTTAACCGTTCCGATCATATGGGCCTGCACCTATTTTGGAGGACTGGCCTTTTTAGCCCTGATATTATCCCTGGCGCTTTTATCAATTAACGAGTTCTATAAACTGATGATGAAAAAGGGCTATATGCCGGCTTTTTGGCTTGGGAATGTTATTACCATATTTTTTATAATTTTTGCATATTACTCTCTTGAGAGAAATTGGGAGCCGGCCCATTCTGCGATTTTTACCATGGCGGCGATCTTTGCCTTTATGGCGGGAGTATTTTTAAAGCGTGAGAAAGATACCTCGGTAGACATTGCGGTAACTATTATGGGGATTGTTTATATCGGCTGGTTTTTTAGTTATTTCCTTTTTATACGAAACATGACTGATCATGGCGGCTATCTTTTCTTTTTGATGTTGACCATCTGGGCTAATGATGTGGTGGCTTATCTGGTCGGGACAAGATTTGGCAAAAGAAAACTGGCGCCGAATATTTCTCCCAAAAAGACCGTTGAGGGGGCGGCAGCCGGTTTCATGGTCTGTCTTGCTGCAGCCGGTATTTTTTCCTGGATTGCAAAACTCCCTTTGATTCATGCCCTGATTCTTGGTGCTATCATCGGCATTGTGGCAATATTATCGGATTTAATTGAATCGGTAATTAAGCGTGATGCCGGAGAAAAGGACTCTTCAAATCTTGTCCCCGGCCATGGCGGAGTGCTTGACCGGATGGATTCTTTTATCTTAACTGTTCCGGTGATGTATTATTATTTAGTCTGGGTGGTGCTTCGATGAACAAATCAATTAAAAATCTGATAAAAATGGCATTAGCTGAGGATGTTGGAGGTGGTGATATAACAACTAATGCTGTTATTCCCCAAAAAACTCGGGCAGAAGCAAAAATTATTGCTAAAGAATCAGGGGTAATTGCCGGGCTCCCTCTGGCCTATTTGATTTACGAAGTTTTGGATAAAAAAGTTCAATTTATTTGTAAAATAAAAGATGGTTCCAGTGTTAAAAAGGGAACAATAATAGCAAAGGTCAAGGGACCGGCTCGCAGTATTTTATCTGGTGAGCGGTTGGTCTTGAATTTTTTGCAGCATTTATCAGGAATAGCAACTCTTACTAATCAGTTTGTGGTAAGGGTCAAAGGGTCAAGGGTCAAGATTCTTGATACAAGAAAGACAACTCCCTTGTGGCGCGGGGCAGAGAAGTACGCCGTGTTGGCGGGGGGAGGATCGAATCACCGCTTTGGGCTATATGATGCTGTGATGATTAAGGATAATCACATTGAAATTATGGGGGGCATTGCGAATGCGGTAGGGGCATGTCGCGACATGCCCGAACCTATTGAAATAGAATGCAAAAATATATCAGAGGTCAAACAGGCAATCTCTGCCGGGGTTGGCAGGATTTTATTAGATAATATGAATCTCAAAACATTGCGTAAAGCAGTTGGGCTTTGTAAAAAAGCCAAAATTCGGACCGAGGCTTCTGGCGGAGTTAATATAAAAACAGTTAGATCGATTGCAAAAACCGGGGTTGATGCCATTTCAATCGGTGCTTTGACTCATTCTGCCAAGGCGCTGGATATCAGCCTTGAAATAGAGTAGGCTGCTTCAGCAGAAATTCGACTAAGTCAAAAGATACCTTTGCTTCACTTTTCATCTGTACGATTCTTTCTTTCGGGGCAAAAGCAGCTGTTATTGATGTGTTTAGTGTCCTGCGTAGTTCGTCCGAAATGCCCGAGTTTGTAAAGGGGGAGGAGATCTCCTCAATTTGTTCGGGGAGTGAGATATCTGAAACTGTCGTGTTGTCGGTTGCGATTGTTACCGGAAATCCGGCCCGCAGCATTTTCAAAAACGGATGTTCTTTTTCACTTAATACCGCTAAATGAATATTGCTGCGAACACTTACCTCAAAAGGAACACCAGTCCTTTTTATCCCGTCCTGTTCAACTTGGGTTAGATCAAATACCTGCACCCCATGTCCAATTCGGTTTGCCTTGAGTTTATAAATTGCAGTCAGGATGTTTCTTGCAGTTTCAGGGGTCTCTCCTGCGTGGATGGTTCTCCAAACTGATGTGCCAAAAGTTAATTTTACTGCTTCGAGAAAAATCTCCGGAGGATATGGTGTCTCATATCCCACAATGTCAAGTCCGATCCGGTACGGATACCTTTCTGCCAGGCGTACGGCGGATAGTGCTGTCTTTTCTGGATGGTCCAGATATTTTTCCCCGAACATTTCTGTATTAATCTTGTCTCGGTATATGCATAGCACCAATGCAGATGAGACTCCAAATTCCTTTTCTCCCCGCAGCAGTCCCTGCATAATTGCTTCGCTAATCTCATCGTAGGTTAGTCCGTTTTCTGTGTGTAGACAGGGAGCACATCTTAGATCAGCATGCAGCAGGCCGTTATTGTAAGCCTGTTTTATTGCGTCATAGGCAATGTCTTCCAGCGCAATCCTGTCCTGCATGACTGCCAGCGGGATAGCAAACCCGGCCAGCAGAAACCTTAAAAAGTCTTCTCCTAAATCCTTTCCGTAAAGTCGGGTGTACTGCCTTAGTGCTTCGGGAGAAGAAACAACATCGGATGGCAGGTCGGGGATAAATGCCTGTACTCCCGGATCTTTTGTAATATCGATCCCCTGACGAATGGCGTGTTCGATTATTTTTTCTTCTCTGACCGATCCGTCCAGATGGCGGTGCAGATCGGCTTTTGGTAAAAGTCTAACCAGCTTGCGTTGGATCTCCCCTTTGGATCCGGTTTTGTTTAGGGATTGAAGCATAAGGGATGCTGTAATTTTTACTCTCTGATCGGTCGCATGAAAGGCAGCTTTCTCTATTAAGTTCTTTTTATCGGGCAATGCTGACGAATACCAGGCAACCAGTTTTTTTAATGGGGCGACTCCTCTATCCTTAATAATATTTACTCCAGCAGCTTTTACTGCCATCAGATGCAATGATCGTGGGATTGGTGCAGCTCGATTTATTGACATAGTGTTTCCTCCGTCTTTATTTATCAGCAGGTAAAATTAAAAATTTCACTCTTTTTTTGACGGAGTTTTGCTGCGGTGTATCATCTGCCGGAGCGGTCGCAGGGTCAGGCAGTGCGTCTGAAAGCTGGATTTTCAGGTTCTATTGGCTGTGCTTGAGTATGAATTGGTATATACTTGCCGCTATTCTTTCCTGTTTTTAATTTAGCAAAAGATATCATCAACGGGACTGCCCATTCAGCCTTGTAAGCAAATAGACTTTGGAATGCGAATTCTTTTTGTTTTGGAGAAAGGACTATATCAAATATTTTCTCTTCTTTTTCTGTAGCGCTTCTATGTTGACGGGTATAGCCGAATCTGCTCTTAACTCCTAGCAATATTATTTTCTCTGCCTTAGATTCGTCGGTTTTTAGCAACTCTCCAAGGATGATTGCTACTTCTCTCATCGATTTGTTTTCAAGAAGTATTATCGAATCGAGATTTGACGAGCGGATTAGTTGATCCACGGTCATATCTAAAATTGTTCGGTGGGGATTTATTGGGCGGCTTTGTCTGGTTGGTCGTGTCTTAAACCATTGTCTTGCTTTTCCTAAGTAATGGGAAACGTAGCTGTTTGATCCTGGTAACACTCTTCCTGATGCAGCTGGTAATCCTGTATGAACCATTTTTTGTTCCTCCTATTTAGGGAATCTTCCTCCTTCGCCCTCGCTACGCTCGTGGCTTCGGAGGATATTCTTCGTCTCTATATATATATCGTCAATTTTGGGTAATAATTTCACTTAATTTAAAAATATCTGATTTCTGCTATAATGGTATTTCAAATTCCTCAAGGAGAAAAAAATGCCACAAGTATATAAATTGGAGCCTTCTTTTTCTAAAGAAGCAAAAAACTTAACGATTGATTATGAAAAGGAGTTGAATCACGAACAGCTTCCGATTGTAAAAGCTGAGGATGGTCCGATTCTGGTTATTGCCGGAGCCGGATCGGGAAAGACTCGCACCGTTACTTATCGTGTAGCATACCTGGTTGAATCCGGAGTTCCGTTGCGGAATATATTATTGGTTACCTTTACGAATAAAGCCGCTAAAGAGATGAAGTATCGGGTAGAGGGATTATTGAAACGTTCCCTGCAGGGGCTTTGGGCCGGGACCTTTCACCATGTCGGAAATTTGATCCTGAGAAAACATGCCAAAAAACTTGGCTATTCAAAAAACTTTACAATCATGGATCGCGGGGATTCAAAAGATCTGATTGCCCGTTCAACCAAAGAGGCAGGGATTAATATAAAGGAGAAAAAATTTCCTAAAGCGGATGTTATCCAGGATGTTTACAGCTATATGGTTAACTCTCGTAAGGAACTACATACTGTAATAGCTGAAAAACATCCGACTCTTTTTGAAATGCAGGGAGAGATTAAGCATGTTTTAGATATTTATGAGCAGACCAAAAAAACACAAAGCCTAATGGATTTTGATGACTTATTATCAAAATGGCTCGAACTTTTGCTCGAATTTCCCGAGGTTTTAGAAGAATATGCCGGACGCTTTAATTATATTTTGGTTGACGAGTATCAGGATACTAATTTGGTCCAGGCTCAGGTCATCGATCTTTTAGCTTCGAAACACAAAAATCTAATGGTAGTTGGAGATGATTCGCAGTCGATTTATAAGTTCCGCGCCGCCGAGTATAAAAATATAATTGAATTTCCCGGCCGTTATAATAATTGCAAGGTCTTTAAGATCGAGACAAACTATCGTTCAACCCCTGAAATTCTCTCCTTTGCAAACGAAAGCATTAAAAATGCCGAAGAAAAATTCGAGAAAAACCTTCGTCCGGTCAGAAAAAAAGGAGTTAACCCGATTGTGGTCTCTTTTCGGGATGTGCATCAGCAGGCAACCTTTGTGGCCCAGCGGATTTTAGAACAGTATAACGAAGGCATGCCGATGAATGAGATGGCGATAATTTATCGCTCTCATTATCACTGTTTAGAACTGCAGATGGAGCTGACCCGCCGAGGAATTCCATATGAGCTTCGCTCCGGTTTGCGGCTGTTTGAAGAGGCGCATATTAAAGATGTTATGAGTTATCTTAAAATTTTCCATAATCCACAGGATGGCTTGTCCTGGTATAGGATTTTAAAGCTTTTACCAAATGTCGGTCAAAAGACTGCAGAAAAGATCTGGAGAAGTATTCAAAAATCAGAAGACCCGGTTGGCGAGATAATAAAACCGACTACCGCTTCTCTGGTCACAAGGGGAGGGCAGGACTCATTCAAGCAACTCCAGCTTTTGTTGAAGGTTTTAGCCGGACAGCAGGGCTCTCCTTCTTCTATGATGGAAACCATTTTAGATAACGGTTATTCTGATTATTTACAAATGACTTATGCTAATCATTCTATGCGGGCAGATGAGCTTAGGGAATTATCTAATTATGCTTCAGAATACGAATCGCTTGAGAAATTTCTATCTGCCATGGTTTTAGTCGGCGGGACAAAAGCGGAGGAGATTACAGCCGGTGGATCGACCGAAAAAGAGGCGGTTGTTTTAACCACGGTTCACCAGGCAAAAGGATTAGAGTGGAGAGTTGTCTTTATTGTTTGGCTGGCCGATGGGCGCTTTCCATCTTATAGGTCATTTGACAAAAAAGAGGATCTGGAAGAAGAACGCCGATTGTTTTATGTGGCGGTTACCCGCTCAAAGGACCAGCTTTATTTAGCCTATCCAATTACCTATCAGTCCCGCGAAGGGAATATTGTGCTAAAGGCCTCCCGCTTTTTAAAAGAAGTTTCAGAACATCGTTACGAGAAGTGGCTTATTGAGGACGAGCTGGGCTTGTCAGATGATGATGTGGAGACTTGGGATTAGTGAATAACTTCAAACTTTCCCGCTCTGCGGGATCCCGCAACAACAATATTAATATTGCAGAGGCGGGACAAACCAAAAACTTCAAAATAAATCCAAAATCCCAAAGCCAAATTTCAAAATATTGGTATTTGGATGTTGGTAGTTGAGATTTGTTTTGATGTTGGGATTTTGATGTTTGAGGTTAGGAAGTAGATCTTTCACTCCACTAGCTCAAACCCCAAAATCCCTTCACACATTGCTTTTACTATTTCAAAGGGACTTATATTGAAATGCCATGGATTAAGAAGAAGGGAAGGAACGACCTTAATCATATTATCTTTATCTAGATTTTGATCTGTTTCAATAAAACTCTCCATTTTTATATTTCCAATGTTTATCCTGATCTGATATCCGCTTTTGTTAAAAGCAAATACAAATACCCTAATTTGATTGGTAGTTCTATTGCTAGTAATGATAGCGTTAATTGGTTTTTCTTTACATGCAGTTGATAATGTATTAACAAAATTTTCTGCTTCTTTTGGGTATCCTAAGTAGTATTTTTCTATTTGGCCAACAATAATTACATTTACAAGAGCTCCTCTGCGAGTTCTTGCGGGAAGAAGGAGTTTTGGTATTCGAACAAGTTCTCCTTGCAAAATGCGCACATGGGCTGAAGCGCCATCAAAGCTATCTATTTGACCCTGGATTGGGTTTTGACTCATCGAAAAATCGAATGAAATTAATTTTCTTTTTAAAACCATTCTGGATTTCCTATCCGATCCAGGGTGTAAAGTGTAAGAGTTGCGGAAAAATAGGAGAGAATGTCAGTTGGATCAAAGGTTGCTCCATATCCACCCCAACCTTCAAATTCTGGATAAACCAGAGGGATGAATTCTGCTAAGGATAGCAGCCAGAATATTGGAAAATATGCCGTATTGCCAAAGATCCCGCTCCTTGTCTTGCATATTTTGCTTTCGAGATACTCTGGTATAAGCTGTAAGGCATTGTATCCTGATACAAATATACCAGCAGTTCCTGCGTCTCGGCAGATGTTTTTCATAAAAGGACTTATTTCTTCAAAATCATGTGGGTTTCCGAGGAAGAAAATAATTATTGATGGTATTATTGCAGTTCTTGAAATAATTCGGGCTAAAAGGAGTATCTTTATATTTTCCGAGAGCTTTTTGACAACCAAATCATATACTTCTTCATGTTCCAGGTTTGCTATTTTAGTAAATTGCGGATGTTTTGCTGCAAAGTTGCTTTGCTTATCAATCTTATATGTCCATGTTCTTATTAATGGATAGGGCTCTTTCCCTGGAATGTGACACGGGCTTGTTCCCGGGTAATAGCTCTTTCTAATCGGAAGATTGATTTTCATGTTTGTTTATCTTCAAGATTATTTAGAAATTTCAGTCGATTTATAAATGTTATAATAAAATCATGAGTTTTTCGTTTGGAATTGTGGGGCTCCCCAATGTTGGCAAGTCAACCTTGTTCAATGCTTTGTCCTCTGCCCACGCCGAAGCATCCAATTATCCTTTCTGTACCATTAATCCAAATGTTGGAGTGGTCGAGGTTCCGGACGAAAGGCTAAAAGCTATCCAAAAAATTATCGGCTCACCCAAAGCGGTTCCTACAATTATAGAATTCCACGACATTGCCGGATTAGTAAAAGGGGCAAGTAAGGGAGAAGGGTTGGGGAATCAATTTTTAGGGAATATTCGTAATGTTGATGCAATTGTTCATGTTGTCAGATGTTTTAGCGATGAAAATGTTACACATGTTTCTGGAAAAGTTGATCCAAAATCAGATATTGAGATTGTCCAGGCCGAATTAATTCTTGCCGATCTTGCAACGGTTGAAAAACAATTAGAAAAAGCCAAAACCGCCGCAAAGGGCGGAGATAAAAACATCTTGAAAGAGGTTGAAAATCTTGCGGAAATAAAAAACCAATTAGAAAAGGGCGGCGGTAGAGACATGCGATCGCATGTCTCATTGTTGTCCGCCAAACCCGTTTTATACCTGGCCAATGTCGACGAAACCGGCCCTGCACCGTACGGTGCAAGGGCAGGAAACAAAGACCAAGTTGCAATCATCGAAGAAATTGCAAAAAAAGAAAGTGCGACGGTTGTTTCTTTGTGTGCGCAGATTGAATCGGAAGTTAAAGAGTTGTCCCCTGATGATGCTGGGGAATTTTTAGAGTCAATGGGCCAAAAGGAGCGGGGGCTTAACCGTTTTATTCGATCAAGTTATGATCTTTTGAATCTGATAACTTTTTTCACGGCCAACAAAAAGGAATGCCGGGCCTGGACCCTAAAAAAAGGGTCAACTTCCTATGAAGCAGCTGGTAAAATTCACACTGATATGCAAAGAGGTTTTATCTCAGCAGAAGTTGTGCATCATAATGATTTAACTTCAACCGGAGATTATCACAAATTAAAAGAAAAAGGTCAGTTGCATCTTGAGGGGCGTGATTATATTGTGCAGGATGGAGACCTAATCCTTTTTCGTTTTAACGTATGATATTGCCTTCCTCTTTAGTTTTATGATATAATTAAGTACATATTAGACTTGAATACGGAGGAAAAACACCTTGAAACACTATGATGCGTTATTTATTGTAAATCCGCGGATTGCCCCTGAAAAAGTGGATGTCTTGTTGGAGCGTCTGCAGAAAAGGGTCACTGACAATGGCGGAGAAATAGTTAAGGTTACTAAGCAGGGGATAAGAAGGCTGGCTTTTACCTTTTCTAAACATAAAAAACTAAAAGAGGGCCTTTTTGTTTTAGTGGAATATAAGGGAATCGGGAAAACGAGCGAATCTGTAATGGCCTGGTTACGCTTGCAGGAAGAGATAATTCGTTTCATGGTGACCATAAAAGAAATCGAAACAAATGAACTGGAAGTTTCGATTGTTCCCGAAGAAGCTTCCTCAGCCGCAAAGAGACCGGCCCCTGTTAAAGGAGATCCCCTCCGTGGCCAATCTTAACCGCATTATCCTGATAGGCAAGCTGCTTGATAATCCCGAGGTCCGTTCTTCTATGGAGGGAACTGGTATTGCAAAGTTTAAATTATCGGTTACTCGCTTTGGAGGAGCCGGTTCGGATGTAGTTGATATTGTGGCATGGAGCAACCAGGCAGAGACAGCCGGACGGGAACTAAAGCAGGGGGATATGGCATTAGTAGAAGGCCGAATTCAAATCCGCAGTTTTACGAATCAAGCAGGGGAAAGAAATTGGGCGACCGAGGTTGTTGCTTCAGACCTTAAGCCTTTTGCTTTTTCAAAAAAAGCGGTTGCAACTGCTGCTGCAAAAAGTTCTGATGACGAGATCGAGGAGCTTCCCGAAGACGATTTGCCATTCTAGTATTCTGTCAAAAGGTAAATTATGTATAATAAAGTATTTTTAATAGGAAATTTAGTCCGGGATCCGGAACTGCGATATACACCGTCAGGAATTCCGGTGGCCAAATTTGCTATTGCTGTGAACCGTATTAAAAAGGGCGAGGTTGATTTTTTAAATATTGTTGCCTGGAGAAGGCTGGCCGAAATCTGCGGTGAATATTTAAAAAAGGGCCGTCCGGTCGCAATAGAGGGGAGCCTTCAATTAAGAAAATATAAAGATAAGCAGGGTCGGGATCGCACTTTTACAGAAGTGGTAGCTGAGAATATGCAGATGCTTGGAAGCAAGCCAAAGGATGCTCAGTCTGCCCCGGCTGTCAAGAAAAACAGCACAGAAGAAGATGTACCGTTTTAACGGTTCGACTGAGCTCACCGCTTTGTTAGGAGGGAGGAATTGATGTATAAAAAAATGAGAGAAGGAACAGGAACAGGAGCAGGAAAGGGAAAAGGAAAGGGGAAAGGAAAAGGGAGAGGAGATGCCAGGGTAAAAAAACCTTTTAGAAAAAGGAAGCGCCGGCCATGTCTTTTATGCGAAGGAAAGGGTGCAGATTATAAAAATATTGCTTTTGTCAGGCGTTTTATTTCTGACCGCGGGAAGATCCTTCCGACCCGTTCTACCGGATGCTGCACAAAGCATCAGCGGATTGTCTCGAAGGTCGTAAAACGGGCCCGCCAGGCCGGACTTATTCCGTATTCTGTAGACTAAGAGGGGGAAATTAGGATATGAAGGTTATTATATTAGAAGATGATGCGGTTCGAGAGGTTAAGGACGGATATGCCCGCAATTATCTTTTTCCAAAGAAATTAGCAATATTGGCGACTGCCCCTGCAATTTTGCAGATGGAAAAAAGGCGTCAGAAAAAATCCCTTGAAAATGAAAAACATGAAGCAGAAGCAAAGGCTATGGTTTCGAAGATCTCAAAAATTGCCATAACACTAAAGGCAGAAGCCGGAGAAAAGGACAAACTGTTTGGATCAATCGGCAACAAAGAGATTGCAGAAGCATTAAAGGAACAACAAAATATTGAGATTGACCGCAAAAAGATCATTCTTATTGAGCCGATAAAAACGCTGGGCGAAACGGTTGCCCAGATTAAGCTCTTTCATGGGATTTCGGCCGAAATTAAAATTGTTGTAGAAAAAAAGTAAAATCATGCCTTTCCCCGACAAACCAGGGGTATATTTATTTAAAGATAAAACCGCCAAAGTCATTTATGTCGGCAAAGCAATATCCCTAAAAAAGCGGCTGGCTTCTTATTTTTCAAAGACAACTGATGATGACAAACTCATCCGCCTCCTTTCAAAATATGAAACTATTGACTATATTGTTACAAAAAGCGAGCTTGAAGCCCTTCTTCTGGAGGCCAGGCTTATCAAAAAATATCATCCTTATTTTAATGTCTCTTTTCGGGATGATAAACAATATCCTAGTCTAAAGCTTACAATGAATGAAGAATGGCCCAGGGTTATGATGGTTAGACAGGTTAAGGATGACGGGGCACTTTATTTTGGCCCTTTTGAAGGAAGGGCTATTCGTGAAACTATTCGGGAGATAAAGAGGGTTTTTCCGATCCGCTGGTGCAAAAAATTTAGGAAGAGGCAGCAGCCTTGTTTGCATTACTATATTAAACATTGTTTGTCGCCCTGTACACAAAAAATTTCCCGGGATGACTATCTGAATTTATGCCGGGCCCTGGCCTCTTTTTTGTCCGGTAATTTAGGCGAGGCAATTAATCGGTTAGAGCAGGAGATGAAGCGGGCAGCACAGGAAAAACGTTTTGAGGCTGCGGCAAAGTTTCGGGATAAGATAAGAAACTTAAAGCGTATCTTGCAAAAACAGGATGCCGGAATTTTATTTAATCGGCATGAGTTTAATCGGGCAGCTGAGGCAGTTGTTGCGTTGAAAAAAGCTCTCAAGCTAAATAAACTGCCAAAGAGGA
Source organism: Candidatus Saganbacteria bacterium (assembly GCA_013202975.1). Taxonomy (GTDB): domain Bacteria; phylum Margulisbacteria; class WOR-1; order XYC2-FULL-46-14; family XYC2-FULL-46-14; genus JABMQY01. The sequence goes on along the minus strand of JABMQY010000049.1, from coordinate 16,362 downwards.
TTGAGGCTTTTGATGTTTCAAATATTTCTGGGACCAATAATGTCGCCTCGATGGTGGTTTTTGAGAATGGTTTGCCAAAAAAGTCCCATTACCGAAAGTTTAAAATCCGCTCGCTCAATAAAAAAGCAAATGATGTTGCGGCAATTTTTGAGGTTGTTTTGCGCCGTTATACCAAGACTTTAAAAGGCAAGCTTCCCCGTCCTGACTTGGTTCTAATTGACGGTGGAATTGCGCAGGTTCGGGCTGGTAAAGCCGCGCTTGAAAAAGCAAAACTTCGAAAAATGCCGGTAATCGGCCTCGCTAAGCGCGAAGAAGAGATATTTCGTCCAGAGAAAAACGTTCCGATCCGCCTAAAAAAGGATTCTCCTGCTTTGTATTTACTCCAGCGCGTCCGCGACGAGGCGCACCGGTTTGCGGTAGCATATCATAGGTTGAAGCGTAGGAAGGCCGTCACCTTGTAAAGACCACAATATATATGTTAAAATCCAAAAGCAATGAAGAAAATCCTCCTGTTGTTTTTCCTAATGATTTTTTGTTTATCCGGCCTCTCAATTGCGCAAAAGGTTAATCCTGAGAAGGCAAAATTACAAAGGATAAAAAAAGAGCTTAAAGAGAAAAAGGCTAAGCTTTTGGAAACAAAAAAGAAAGAACAGAAGAGCCTTTCTCAGCTGGTACAGATTAAAAGTAAGCTTAAAAAGGCTGGCCGCCAGCTTAAACGGGCCAAAAGCAAAATAGTTGTCAACGAAGAAACAATCAAGGGTCTAAAGGTTGAAATTAGGGAGACTGACCTTCTTTTATCACAAAAGGCCGATAAATTGCGCCTTCGAATTCGCGAGATATTCAAAAACAGTTCGGTTAACTATCTGGACCTGATTTTTGGCGCCAGAAATATGTCTGATTTTATTAACCGCAGCTACTTTTTTTCAAAATTGGTTGAGACAGATGTCAATTTAATCAATTTGGTCTCCGAGCAGAATAAAAGTATTAAAACAAAGCGCCAAAATCTTGAAGGGGTAACTACTGAAATAAAACAACTGGCAGATATAATTAATACTAAGCAAAACGAAATAAGTGTAAAGCGAAAAGAAGAACAAAGGGTCTATGCTGCTTTAAAAGGTCGGCGTCTCAACTATGAGAAACGCATTGCGAAACTTGAGAGGAGTTCTGTCGAGCTGACTCAAATAATCCAGAATAAAGTAGGGAAGCATGTTACCGCCAAGGGGAGCGGGCTGCTTGAATGGCCGCTTCGGGGCAGGATTACTTCTCGTTATGGCTATCGCCGCCATCCGTACTGGGGTGGACGGCAGATGCATAGGGGGCTTGATATTGCCGCTCCCTATGGGCGTCCGATTAAGGCAGCGGATGGCGGGGTTGTAATTATGGCAAAGTGGTGGGATGGCTACGGAAAGGCAGTAGTTATCAGTCATGGCAGAAAGACATCAACGGTCTACGGACACATGTCCCGTATTTATGTTCAAACAGACGACAAGGTTGCAAAGGGGCAAATTATCGGCTTAGTTGGAAGTACCGGTTATTCCACCGGGCCGCATCTGCATTTTGAAGTAAGAAAGAATGGGAAGCCGACCAATCCCATAAAATATTTACCATGAGGAGGATTTATGAAAAGTTATAGGAATCATGTCTGGGCGATTGTTATTTTTATTTTTGTTTTTAGCACCGGTTTTATTTTTGGACGGGGGATTGCAGAAGAATCGCTTGAAAAAAAGTTAGATATTTACCTTCAGGCCCTCTCTTTGGTAAAGAAAGAGTTTGTTGAAAAAAAGATCGACGACACTAAACTGGTTTACGGTTCAATCAGGGGACTACTGGCTTCTCTGGACGATCCCTATTCCCGCTTTATGGAGCCAAAGTCATACAAAGAAATGCTTATGCGGATGGGGGGCGAATACAGCGGAATCGGGGTCTATATTGGAATGAAAAATAAGCAGTTGGTGGTTATTTCTCCGATCGAAGGCACCCCGGGGTATCGTGCCGGCCTAAAACCCAAAGATAAAATAATAAAGATTAACGGCAAATCAACCAGGGATATGGCACTGGATGAAGCGGTATCCCATATTCGCGGGAGAAAAGGGACGACGGTCGTTCTTACGGTTATCCGCGGCAAAGGAAAAGAGACCAAGGTGCCGATAAGACGGGATCGCATCGTTATAAAGGCAACAAAATATAAAATGTTAACCAAGGATGTCGGTTATATCAAACTGAATACTTTTGAAAAAAAGGCTGCATCGGAGGAGATGAAAAGGGCAATTAATGCTATACGAAATAAAAACGCAAAAGGTTTGATTTTGGATGTGAGGGGAAATGGGGGAGGGCTGCTTGATAATGCAATTGAAATTGGTTCGATGTTTATCCCCTCGGGTGCAATTGTCCAAATTGTTGACCGTGAGGGAATGCGCGAGGTTAAATATTCCAGCGGAAAGATCCTTTGGAGCGGGCCGATGGTTCTTCTGATAAACGAAGCCTCTGCCTCTGCCTCAGAAATTTTAGCCGGAGCCCTGCGTGATAATCATATGGCAACCCTGGTCGGCGGAACGACCTTTGGAAAGGCTTCGGTCCAGACAGTAAAGAAGATGGATGACGGGTCGGCCATACTTTTGACCATTGCAAAATATTTGACTCCCAACGGGGATGATATTACTAAAAATGGCATCAGCCCCGAGGTTGTGGTCAAGCTTTCTACTAAAGAAGTTGAGGCGATTTTCTTGGATCAAAAGGAAGGAGCTGACCGCCAGATGGACAAAGCGCTCGAAATAATAAACGGGATGATCTATGTCCAATAAATTCCCACACCAAAAGGGGCATATTTGGTGGGGGAATAAATCCGAGCAGGGATTTTTAAAAGAGGTAAAACTTTTTCCTCAGATGTTGAGTGAAGCACTCTCATTTGGATCCGGGCTTACAAGAATCAGGCAGCCAAAAAGTGTCTTTGTTGCCGGGATGGGTGGATCTTCGTCCCCGGCAGATATTTCTGCCGCATACCTTAGGGACAGCATTGCGGTGCCAATAACGGTGATTCGTGATTATTCTCTTCCGGCCTGTGTAAAAAAAGATGATCTTCTGGTCTGCATTAGTTATTCCGGCAATACAGAAGAGACCCTCTCTCTTTTTGCTTCAGCACTTAAGAAAAATATTCCGATTGTTTGCATAACTTCCGGCGGAAAACTAGAAAAATTAGCAAAGAAAAACAATTTGCCGCTGGTGTTAGTTAAGGGCGGAGTTCAGCCCCGCTCTGCGCTTCCTTATCTTTTGGTTTCGCTCCTGTTGGTGCTGGAGAAGGCCGGCCTTATCCCTTCACAAAGGGGATTAATTACAAAGGCAGCTTTTCAATTAACCAGGCGGCAGAATCAGCTTGAGGCAGAAGCAAAGAGGATATCCCGCAGGCTGAGAGGAAAAATCCCAATCATTTTTGCCTCAGAGGGGATAACCTCGGCTGCCGGTTACCGTTTTAAAACCCAGTTTAATGAAAACAGCAAGGTAACTGCCCATCTTAGTATTTTCCCGGAGCTTAACCACAATGAGATTGTAAATATTTCATACTTAAAAAGGAATTTACATGATTTTTTTCTGATTATCCTGAGGGATAAAGAAGAGCATCCCCGTGTTAAAAAAAGAATAATCTTAACTAAGAAACTTATATACAAGAATATTGGTGCAATGGAGGAGATCTTTTCGATAGGGGGGAGTAGACTTGCTCGCTTACTTTCTTTAATATATACGGTTGATTTTTTGACTGCTAACCTTGCGATCTTATATAATAGAAGTCCAGCCGATGTTTTGGTTATTGAAAAACTAAAAGCCCTTTTAAAGGGCGGAAAACACAAATAGGAGGAAAAAATATGAAAGCGGTTATTATTGCAGGAGGATTTGGAACCAGATTGCGTCCCTTGACCTATAATTTGCCAAAGCCGGTGGTTCCGATTGTAAATGTCCCGTTAGTGCTGCACCAGATCGGACTTTTAGTAAGGCACGGGATAAAGGATATTATTTTAAATCTCCATTATCTGCCCGAGTCAATTAAGATGATTTTAAACAAAGAGCATGAATTGGGAGTTAACCTTGATTTTTCGATTGAAGAAAGGCCGTTGGGGACCTGCGGTGCGGTAAAAAATGCATCCCAATTTTTTGATAATGAACCGCTGCTGGTTTTTAACGGAGACACATTGTCTGATATTAATCTGACCGCTTTAATCGAAGAACATAAAAGAAAAAAAGCAAAGGCGACCATAACGCTGACCCGGGTTCCGGATCCCAGCTTATTTGGTTTGGTGGTTACAGACAAGGATGGGAGGGTAACGGAATTTATTGAAAAACCTACTTATCAAAAGGGAGGGTTAGACACAATAAATGCGGGGGTCTATCTGCTGGATCCAAAATTGTTTGATAAGATTCCGGCCGGGCAGAATTATTCTTTTGAACGCCAGCTTTTTCCTGATCTGATAAAATCAAAGCAGACCTTTTATGCCTACATTTCTGATTCTTACTGGATTGATATTGGAAATCCGGAAAAATACAAGCTGGCGCAAAAAGATATATTACGAGGCAGGGTAAATGTTTCTATCAGGGGAAAAAAGGAGGGGGCGAACTGGATTGGAAATGATTGCATAATCGATCCCTCCGCACTTTTAGAAGGTCCGGTGCTTATCGGGGACGGAGTCATAATTGATGAGAAAGCGGCCATTCAGGACGAAACTGTTTTGGGGGAAAAAGTAAGGGTCGGACAGGAGAGCCGAGTGGAAGGGTCTATTATCTGGAGAAACACGGTAATTGGAGAGCAGGTCAGGCTGCACGATTGTATAATCGGAGCAAATTGTATTATTGAAGATTTTGTAAATTTAGATGGCGCGATTATCGGGGATCATAGTATAATAAAGAAAGGGTCCAGGTTTTAGGTAAGTGTAGAATTATATGTTAAAAATAATTGACAAAGATAAGATAGAGGCTGAAGTTGGTGCCTTAGGACAAAGGGCTGCGGCGCTTTTTGATCTTCCTCAGGAAAAAAGTGTGCGTGATATCATAAGGAATGTCCGGAACAAGAAAGATAAGGCCCTTATTGAATACACTAAAAAATTTGACAAAGTCGGCCTCGAAATTGATGAAATTAAAATTAATGAAGCGGAGATAAAAGAGGCCTACAACAAAGTCAATTCTGCCTGCCTGGATGCGATAAAAGAGGCAATCCGCAGTATCGGGGCTTTCCATGAACGACAGAAGATTTCTCCGCTAAGGGTTCAGGTTCAGGGGAAATTTTTGGGTCTGAGAAGTCTGGCGCTGGAAAAAGTGGGAATTTATATCCCGGGCGGCAGGGCGGCCTATCCCTCAAGTGTTTTGATGAATGTTATTCCTGCCCAGATTGCAGGAGTTCCGCAGATTGTGTTGGTTTCTCCTCCGCCAATTGCTCCGGCTGTTTTAGTTGCGGCATCAGAGCTTGGGATCAAAGATATTTATCAGGTGGGAGGGGCGCAGGCAATTGCGGCTTTGGCTTTTGGCACAGAAACTATTCCGTCTGTTGATAAAATTGTAGGTCCCGGCAATATATATGTAATGCTGGCAAAAAAGCTTCTTTTTGGCGTTGTGGGTATTGATTCACTGGCCGGGCCCTCAGATATTCTGGTGATTGCGGATGAGACCGCCAATCTTGACTATGTTGCGCTTGATCTGATATCTCAGGCAGAGCACGATCCAAATGCATCTGCTATCCTGATAACAACTTCTGAACAGTTTGCGCAAAAAGTAAATAATAGAATTAAAGATATTGTAAATAATTTTGAACGAAAAAAGATTATTGAGGCCTCTTTTAAAAACAACGGAAAGATCTTTTGTGTTAATTCGCTTGACGGTGCGGTTGAGCTTGCTAATTTGGTTGCCCCGGAGCATCTGGAGATTATGGTTGCAGACCCGCAGGAGATTTTGGATAAGGTAAGAAATGCCGGCGCGATATTTATTGGTCCTTATTCTCCGGTCGCTTTAGGCGACTATATGGCCGGTCCAAATCATACCTTGCCGACTGCCGGCACTGCCCGTTTTTCTTCTCCGCTTACAGTCTATGATTTCCTTAAGCATCAAAGTATAATTGGCTATTCAAAGGATGCACTGCGCAATGACCGCGATTCGGCGGTTACATTGGCCGAGGTGGAGGGCATGGATGCCCACGCCAAAGCCTTCGAAGCCCGCTTCGATTCTTGATTTAGCTGAAATTTTTTGAATATTCCCTCGATATATATATGTGAGCAGCTTTATACAAAAAAAATTAATTTCATTTGATGCGGCAGTAGCATTAAAAAGAGCGAAAACACCTTCCCTTTTAGAATTGCACGATACCATTGTCCATGGTCGAATAGATCTGGTAAATGAGGCTGGGATGAGCGGACTATTAATTGCCCAGGCGTTAAGAGGACTAGGTGGTGAGCCGGATCTTTTGGCAACTCAAAAAGCTATAGTGCCCCTTCTACTTGAATTTGGAAATAAAATAACCGGAGAGCAGACGGTTTCTCTGCGAGAGTTAAGATTAGCTGGTCTTCCAATGGCTACTGCATTGATTGAAAATAAAATTTCCCAAGGAAGTATATTGCGAGTTATTGAGGCCTTTATGCCCAGCCGCCTGCCCTATAAAATAGAAATGGTAGATATTCCGGCCGGTAAATTTAATATGGGATCTTTGACTGCATATAATGCGCAGCCGGTAAGAGAGGTAACAGTTTCTGCCTTTAGGATGGGTAAATATCCGGTAACAAATGAGCAATACAGAGCTTTTTTGGAAGATATGGGATGGGAGTTATCTGAAGAATTACAAGATAATCAGAGAGTGCTTCATCCGGTGCGTAATATTTCTTGGATTGATGTAATTAAGTTTTGCAATTGGATCAGTAGAATGAGCGGAAAGCAAGAGGTCTATGAGATTCAAGAAAAGGGGGGAGACGGAATATTTGATAAAAGAAAAACAATCTGGCACATGGACAGAAAAGGTTTCCGATTACCGACCGAAGCAGAGTGGGAGTGGGCTGCAAAGGGAGAAGATGATAGAACCTTTCCTTTTGGAGATGAATGGGACCAGTCAGAGTGTATTTCCTGGGGGACTGGAGGAGATACTGCTCCAGTTGCTGATCGAGGAAGAAGCTATCACGGTGTAATGGATATGTGCGGGAATGTTTTTGAGTGGTGTTTTGATGGATCTAATGGGTGTCGGGCTGTTCGCGGAGGATCGTATGAGGATCACCCTCCCCATAATCTTAAGGCTTCTTTTCGGCGAACTGAACCTGCCTTTTCTGGCGATAAGAAGGTTGGTTTTCGAATAGTGCAGGATATTTAGATTAGCTGTTTAATTTCTTAAGCTTTTACAGGAAAGTTCACTTTTTTGGCCGCCAGTCCTGGTCGGAGGCGGGGAGTGAATAAACAATCGCATCTGCTAATCTTGGGATTCCTTCTTTTTCAAAAAGATCGTCTGGGACAGGTATGATCCATTCTTTTTCATTGGATAGTTCCTGTTCGGCCAGCATATTGAAGGTGGGATCCTCATTGAGCAATATAGAAAATGGTTTAATGCGAAGATAGCGGGTAACATTTGGAATTGAATATTCTCCAGTAGAAAGAATGGCATGTCCCGATCCCATAAAACCCAATATTTTATTTTTGGGATTGGCTAATAGTTTATTGATAATTGGGGCAAAGTGTTTTTTGTCGCGGTCGCCTGAAGCGTAATAGTTTTCACTCACATTTTGGTTGGTTGACATGTTTTTTAAATGCTTTGGCATGTCTATTGCAACGACTTTTTTACCTGAATCTATTGCGTAAATTATCATATCAAAAAATGCTTCGTTGCGCGGAGATAGGCTTCCCTTTGCTTTTCTGCCATATTTCCATATTGGAGAAGTAAAGGACCTGCCAAATGCGGCCATGAATTTTGAGTGGTTTTCTTCTGTTTTGTTTTGCGAGTACTCATCAATAATTGCTTGCAAGCCGCTGTCTGCTTCTATCGTAATGTGGGTTAGGTCGGGAATCCTTGATATTAGTCTTTTGAAAAATGGATAGTGAGGTCCCTCGCTGTGCATTTCGCCAAAAAGAATCAATCGATTCTTTCTTGTGATTTCCATGAAGCTTTCAAAGCCTATTTTTTTGTCCAGCGATTTATTTGTAATATCAAGGAAAACCTTCCAGTTCGAGTCAAGTTCTTTGTGAGGATCTTTTATTCTTCCCAAAACACCCCAAAGAAGATGGTAGGGGTTCTTTGTATAATTTATTAGGCGGACAAAAAAGTAATAGAAAGGGAAATATATTATTCGTAGTAAGTCCGAACATTTTAATCTTGTTCGAATGTAAGTATTTATACGGTCCATTGTTAAATGGCGAAGAGGGATTAATAGTAAGTTCAATATTGGGCCTGCTCCGGTGAGTTCAACTGTTTCCATTTTTCTGTCTAGTCTTGGGAATGTAAGAGCATTGTCTCTAAGGTAGCAATACATCTCATTTCTTTTCATTTCATGGGAATAATATATGTTTTGGGCGTGTTGATAGTTTTCCTTTTTAATAACAATATTAAAAACAATACTGACGTTGTTTTTTATTCCCCTCTTATTTGTGTTGTGTTTTATAACCACCAAGAAGTCTTCATCCTTCTCTGGCTTTGGCAAGTCAATTCGGCTCAATTCATCACAAAATGCAGCAAATATGTGTGCTGGGACGGTAAAGTCTTCTTCTATTTCAAAAGATATATCAGGTCTTTTATTCATGAGCTTATCAAGATGAAATCTGGCTGCTTCAACATCCAATGTGTTTGAGTTTGGGGTTAGAAAAGATGAAATATTATCAATGGTTATCGTTTGTGTTATTATCTCTCCTGTTATTTTTGCCTTAGGACTTAATGAGACTGAATCTGCAGACATAGAGAGGGATCTAAGAAGGTTCGGTTTCCCTAAAAAGCCTTGGCAAACAGTTGTTTTAATTTTTCTCCCAATTCCTCTAATAGATAATGACATAATACCCTCTCTCTATATGTATCGTCAGTTCTAGAGCAAAATTTCGGGTGATTTTTATGGGAAGGTGGTAGTTAGATCAACCGTTTAATCAATTCCTGCGGATTATCTTTTATTGTAATCAATGCATCTTTGTCAGAAAGCCCGGCCTCTTTGGCAATCCTATAAGCCTGTTCCTGAGTAATCATATCTTTCTCTGAGTGCGAATCGGTATTGACTAAAAGCTTTGCTCCGTATTTTTTTGCCAACTTTGCTACATGGGTATTTCCCTGTTTGTGTCCGGTCCTTGCTGTCAATTCCAGAAATATCCCGTTTTTTGCCGCAAGCTTAACATCTTCCTCGGTTATATCTCCCGGATGGGCTAAAATATCAACCACCCCCTTTTCCGAGACTGCGGCATGATTTGTTCCCGGATAGACCGATTCTATCGGGGATTCGCCGTGGACCACAATTATTTTTGCGCCTAGGTGCCGCGCTTTTTTGCAGTATTCTAAAATAAGATCCGGAGTAAGATAGCTTACTTCCGCTCCGGGCAAAACCCTGATCGGAAGTTTTCCTTCCATTTCGCGGATAAATTTTGTGATAGCCTGAATTGCAAACTCGATATTGGATGCATCAACATGGTCTGTTATTGCAATGGTCGATGCGCCCCTTACTTCCGCTTCGCGGACTATGGCTGCAGGCAGCAGCAACCCGTCTGAGAAGATTGAGTGCATGTGAAAATCATATCGTGGACCTAAATCTTTCATGATTTCTATGATACCTCGAGCCACTTCACCTTGTCAAACCGTCTAAACCAGGTCATCTGACGCCTTGCAAAGTTGCGGGTTTTCTTTTTAAGCAGCTCAACCATATAATCATAAGAATATTCGTTGTTAAGGTAATCTATGACCTCTTTATAGCCCAAGGCCTGCATTGATTTTAAATCTCTGGTATAGCCTTTTTCAAGCAATCCTTTTACTTCGTCGACCAACCCTTTTTTAATCATTAGGTCGATACGCGTTTCTATGCGTGGATATAGATTTTCCCGGCTCATTTTAAGTCCAATTATTTTTGACTCTGGTTCCTTGGTATTTACTATCCTTGATTTTTGTAATTCTGAAATTGGCTTTCCGGTTAATTCATAAACTTCTAATGCTCGAACGATTCTTTTCTTATCATTTGGATGAATCTTTTTGGAGGAAACGGGATCGACAGCTGAAAGCCGGGAGCTGAGAGCCGAAGGCGGAAGTTTTTCTAGTTTTTCGCGAATTTTTTGATCGGCTTTTACAATTGGAAAAGAGTATCCTTTAAGCAGTGCCCAAAGATATAGTCCTGTTCCGCCGACAATAATTGGAAGTTTGCCTTTCTTTTGGATTTTGGATTTTGAAATTTGAGTTTCTCTGACAAAGTCAGAGACGGTCCATTCCTCGTCCGGATTTCGAATATCAATGAGGTGATGGATTACTCCTTGTTGTTCGTCTTTGTGAGGTTTGGCGGTTCCAATGTCCATCCCCCGATAAACCTGCATCGAATCGGCCGAGATAATTTCGCCATTATGTTTTTTGGCATATTCGATCGAATATTTGGTTTTGCCAACTGCAGTGGGGCCTAAAATTATGATTGTGTCCATATATTTAGTCTAACATGAAATTCTTGGAACTGACCGGAATTTCGTCAGTCTTGGAGCATTTTTATCTTGCATTCAAAAAACTGTCATGCTAATATTCTTGAAAGTTCTTTTTGCGGGAGGAGTCGCTGTGAAATACACAAAGCCCAAATTGATTGGTTTAGCTTCAGTTGCCAATAGGGGATATTGCGCAACTGGTAACGATGCAACTGATGACAACCTCTGCTCCACCGGAAACTCCTTGGCTAATTATTGCCACCTAGGCCAATCAGATGCATCTGCGTGTACCAGGGGTCCTGAGTCTAATAACTGTGCAAACGGTATCGAGACTAGTTACACCGCATGCAACACTGGTAATGATCCGGAATGCAGCTCTGGTTCTAGTGGGGGATCAGCATAAGATTGGGAGTGCTTTTTTTTAGGAGCATTTTTATTTTGCATTCAAAAAACTGTCATGTTAATATTCTATAAAGTTATTTGTGCAGGAGGAGTCGCTGTGAAATATACAAAGCCCAAATTGATAGGATTAGCTTCAGTTCCTAATAGGGGGTATTGCTCAACTGGTAACGACGCAACTGATGACAATCTATGCTCTTCAGGAAGCACCGTTGCTAATTATTGCCATTTAGGCGCATCAGATGCATCCGCGTGTACCAGGGGCCCTGATGCTGGTAACTGTGCAAACGGTATCGGGACTAGTTACACCGCATGCAACACTGGTAATGATCCAGAATGCAGCTCTGGTGGTACTGGAGGATCAGGATAAGATTTCTCTACATCTGGATAATACACTTTGTCGGACATGCCTTAATACATTTTCCGGATTTGGTGCATTTCTTCGGATTAATTTTGGCAAGAAAATCTTTCATTGTAATAGCCTCTGACGGGCATTTTTTAACACAAATTCCACAGCCAATGCATGCTATTTTGCAGGCCTTTCTGGCAATTGCCCCTTTGTCTTTTGACGAACAATTAACATGATATTTTGTAGATATCGGAAGCAGGGTGAATAATGTCCTGGGACAGGCTTTGAGGCATTTTCCGCAGGCAATACATTTTTCGTATTCAACTTGCGGCAGGCCGTTTTCGTCCATTTTAATACAATCAACCGGGCAGACTATTACGCAATCTCCCAATCCCAGGCATCCGTAAGTGCAGGCTTTAAATCCCCCGCCGATTGTTTGTGCCGCCTGACATGTTTGTACGCCCTGATAATCAAACTTTGAAGGTGATTGCTCTTTCCCTCCGCCGCATTTTAAGATGGCAACTATTTTTTCTTTCTTTTTATTAGCTTCAATTCCCATAATCTTGCTGATTTTACAGGTTGTCTGCTCGCCGCCCAAAAGACAGCCTTTTACATCTGCTTTTCCCGCAACAACTGCCTCAGAAAACCCGCGGCAGCCGGGATAACCGCAGGCGCCGCAATTTGCGCCGGGAAGTGCTTCGTCGATTTCTTCAATGCGGGGATCAACTTTTCGATAAAACTTTTGATTGGTATAGCCCAGGATCAGACCGGCAACTAATCCGATAACCCCTAAGCCTAATATTGATATTATAATTGTTTTCATTGTGGAATTAATGCGGCAAAGCCTAGAAATGCAATGCTTAATAACCCGGCAACAATAAAGGTAATCGGAGCGCCCTTGAGTGCCCGTGGAACAGGTGCCAGATCAAGCCTTTCCCGGATTCCGGCCATTAAAAGCAATGCCAGGGTGAAACCGATGCCGGATCCTAACCCGTTTACAATGCTCTCAATAAAAGAATGGCCGGTGCGGATATTCAATATCGCAACACCAAGCACCGCACAATTGGTGGTTATCAATGGCAGATAGATTCCCAGTGAGTTTTTGAGGGTAGGGGAGACCTTATTGATAATTATTTCACAAAGCTGCACCAGCGAGGCGACTACCAGGATAAAAGATATGGTCTGCAAAAATTCCAGTCCAAAAGGGACCAGCAGATAGGTTTGAATCAGCCAGGTTACAAGCGACGCGATTGTCATAACAAAGATGACTGCCGCGCCCATCCCGATTGATGCGTCAATCTGGGAAGATACGCCGATAAAAGGACAAATCCCTAAAAACTTTGTCAGAATAAAATTATTGACTAAAACCGCACTGATTATAATCAGGTATAATTTTTGCACTATTTCTCATCCCTGGCGTGAATATATTTTTTTTCAAACCGTCCAAGAAGGGTCAGGGCGATTATTGTAAAAAGTGTTACAATGGCCGCTCCGTCATAAAAGCCAAATGCCAGCGCCATTCCGATTGCAGCGGTTGTCCAGATTGATGCGGCAGTTGTAATCCCCATAACAGAGGAACCTGCTTGTATAATTGTGCCGGCGCCGATAAAACCAATACCCGTTACAACAGATGCGGCAATACGGCCGGCGCTTTCGCCTGGGAACTTCTCTGCGGCAAAGATTGAAATCAGACTAAATAGGGCGGAACCAAGGCAGACTAATATATGGGTCCTGAGGCCGGCGGCTTTTTTCTCTTTTTCACGCAATAGTCCTATGATTCCGCCAAAAAGAACTGCTAAAAGTAATTTTACAATTAGTTCTGTATCAATTAATAATTCAAACATTAAAATGCACCTCCCGTGATAATTCGCATAAATCCCATTATAACAAAATATTTTTAATTAAAGTGAAATTTTTTGGAAAAGATGACGATATATATATAGAGAAATTGAGGAGATTTTATATGGCAGCAGTATCGGTTACATATAATGCACAGGCCAGAAAGGTGAAATCCTGGAATATAAGAGCAGGGCTTAAAAATGCTGCATTATCGCTACAGGGAAAAATTTCTGATTTAGCAACCAGTAGGTTTGCGCCGTTAATTGAACTTGCAATCATGAATCCTCCCTTAGTAATTCCGGCACTTCATGCAATTGCTTTAACCAAGGTAACAATGGTTGTCTGTTCATGTCCGTCAATGAGAATTATGGCAGAGCGGGTTAGACAGGACCAGCAGATTGATCATGGAAGGCTAGAAGATATCTTTGGAAAGATTACTGAAAACAACCAAGAATTAGTTGCCCTGTTTGGTGCGCAGATTGATCAGATGAAGGCGACTATTAATTCTTTTCTTGACGTGTTGATAACAGATCTTCGATCCGAGATGGGGATTAATGCAGTTGATTATGAACTTGACCAACACGAACTATCTCATGCCTTTATGTCTTGGTTAAAAGAGGCTGATCTGGCTGATTTAAATAACCCCGAGCAAATTGACAGACTAAAAGAGCTTTTGAAAGAGAAATTGGGGCTTGAAGAAGAAGATGATGATTATATGGCTATTTTAGAGGGAAGACTCTCTTCTGATCCAAACATTGCAAAACTTGCTAGTGAGGTAGCTGACCTTGCAAAAGAGATGGGAGAAGTTTTTAACGAAAAGATAGAAGATCATGATAAAGATTCAGATACTGATAGTGATAATGATGAAGATGATGATATTACGCCGATAGGCGCACCAAAAGGGAGGACGCAGAATGCTTAAAGTATCGACTGTCTCTACATTATATATAGGGAATTCTGTAAAACCGTTGAATATACGAGCAAAACTTAAAAATACTGCTTTATCGCTGCAGGGCAGAATTTCAGATTTTGCTACCAGTAAATATGCACCATTAATTGAATTAGCAATCATGAATCCACCGCTGGTAATTCCAATGCTTCAGGCAATTGTCATTAATAAAGTTCCGATAGTTTTTGGGATATGTAATCTGGCGCATATAATCGCTGAAAATCTTGGAAACATTATTGCGGGGATTAAGGGGCGAAATGATGAGTTGATCAGAGAATTCCAGGGACAAATTGACCAGATTAAAAGCACTATTAATTCTTTCCTTGACACCTTAATTACTGATCTTCGATCCGAGATGGGGATTGATGCAATTGATTATGAACTTGACCAGCACAAGATTTCACATGCATTTGAAGACTGGATGAGAGATGCCAATTTAATGGATCTTGGCAATCCAAAAGAACTTGCAGAATTAAAAGAGCTTCTAAAAGAGAGAATCGGGCTGGATGCAGAAGATGATGATTTAATAAAAATTCTTGAGAATAAACTTGCTTCCGCGGATATTACCGAAGATTTGGCTGCTCAAGTAGCCAGCTTAAAGCTGGAGATGGAAGAATATATCAAGGATCATCCGGAAGAAACCAATGATTCTGATGATGATGCTGATAATGATGATTTTACGCCGACGGGTGTGCCAAAAGGGAGGACTCAAAATGCTTAGGAATTTATTTAAATATGTTGCGGCACAATTGCAGACTATTCCGGCGGCATTAGCGCCGGAGGATAATCCTGCCTTAGTTAAGCTGGGGCTTTCTGCTGATCCGCAAAGGGTGGAGATGCGTCCCCAATTCTTAGTTCCCTTTGACGAAAAGTTCGATTTGCCGAATATTTCGGATGTTATTTCCCGCGACAGGCAGATTGAGGACCTTCTCTCTATTCTTGCGCTGGACAGTAACGGAAACGCTATGCTGCTAGGATTTCCCGGCACGGGAAAGACCGCTCTCGCAAAAGTCATTGCCAGGTCCTTTTCGGATGGGACCCTTGATCCATTATTCATTACCGGTATGGCTGATACGCAAGTTGAGGTTTTATATCTGGATGCAGCTACTTTAGGTGGAAAAGATGGGGGTAGGGCGGCAGATAAAATCCGTGAAATGGAAACATATTTGAAGCGTTATCCGGATACAATTGTCTTTGTTGACGAAGCCCATCTTTTGGGAAAGACCGATCCAATTGATCCGTCACCCATTGCTGAACTGATGAAGCCCTTATTGAATGAATCCTTCAGTCACTTTATTTTTGCGACGACGGTTGAAGAACACAAAAAATACTTAGCTAATATTCCCGCAATGGACCGGCGCTGGACAATAGTGCCAATTCCGGAGGCAACCCCTGCTTTGTCAAAACTGATATTAAGACAGCATCGTGAAAATTTATTAAAGGGAGAAAAATACCGTAATTTGCCTTTTGCCCTGGCTATTCCCGATATGATTGTAAATTTGTGTGTTGAGCTTGCGGTCAGATTTGTCAATCCGGATAAGGCCGGCTATAATCCCTCCCGTTCGATCAAACTATTAGAGCAGGCCCTCTCCCGGCTGGTTACAAGAAATGCAATGCTTAATATGAAATTTAATATGATCTTTACAAATTTACTTAAAATGTTTAACGAGTATCTTCGGGCATTGTCCCAGAAAGATGAGGCATCTGTTGCTGAGTGTCAGAATTTCTTGCTTGATAATATTACAAGATATCTTAAGGAAAAAAGCGAGGCGCTGCTTGAAGGAGCGGCGGAATTAGTAGAAGAGCAGGTTTATGAGGCCCTTTCAATTTTAACCGGGCTTCCTTATGAGAGTTTTGAAAAACTGGATAAAAAGTTTCTTGATACCCTGGCAGCAGAAATGAAAAAGAGGATAATTGGGCAGGATGTTGTAATGGATGCAGTTTCTGCCCGTATTAGACGCTCAAGATTGGGATTAGGGGATCCGACTAAACCGATCTTTGCCGGGCTTTTTGCCGGGCCGACCGGAGTAGGAAAGACTGAAACAGCCAAAGCGCTGGCTCGTCTGGTTTTTAACCGGGAAGATGCAATCGTTGTAATCAATGGAGGAGAATTCCAGCAAGAGCACGAGCTTACAAAGCTTAAGGGGGCTCCTCCCAGCTATGTTGGATACGGTGACCGGACGCAATTGGATGAGGTGCTTGAAAAGAACGGGCGCTGTGTTATTTTGATCGA
>JABMQY010000048.1 GCA_013202975.1 Candidatus Saganbacteria bacterium | reverse complement strand
TATCTTCTTGATAACCTTTCCGGCTTCTTCGCGCATACTCTTTTCCAGGTTTTCCAGAAGGAGTTTTTTTGCGTCTTCCTTGGATAGTGCCGCTACCTTTTCAAGCTGGTCAACCTGCTGCTTTCTAATATTCTCAATCTCTACCTTTATCAGTTCCAGCTTCTCTGCCCGATCTTTTAGAATCTTTGTCTCTTCCTCAATTTTAACCGCTTTCTTTTCTATGTTTTCTTCCTTTTGATCCAGGCGGCGTTCCTGCCGGGTTAGGTCTGCCTTTTTATCTTTTGCTTCTGCCTCAAGTTCCTTTTGTCGCCTAACGGCCTCTTCTTTTGCTTCAATGATCATTTCTTTTCTTTTTGTCTCTGCTTCCTTTTTTGCTTCTTCAAGGACACGCTTTGCCTGTTCTTGGGCAATCTTTAGGTTTTGCCCGGCGACGTTTTTTCTAATAATTAAGAAAACAACTCCCAATCCAAAGAAAACCGCGGATCCGATGATGATTGATAATAAAATTTCTATATTCATGATGTCACCCCTTTGTTTTTGTCGTAGGGATCGGTCGCAACCGATCCCTACACATATTCATTATTTTTTAGATTTCTTTGCGTCGACCTTAACAACTGTTATTTCATCTTTGCTTTCTATCCCGAGCGATTTTCTGATCTTTTTATCTAGTTTATTAGCAGCGCTCTTATGTTCCTTCAAATAGTTTATGGCTGCGTTAAAACCCTGACCGATTTTCTCACCCTCAAGAGAAAACCATGACCCGCTTTTTTCAACCAGGTTCTCTTTTAGTCCTAAATCAATAAGTTCTGCTTCTTTAGAAATTCCCTGCCCATGGATTAGAACAAAAGAGGCCTGTTTAAATGGAGGGGCGACTTTGTTCTTTGCAACCTTTACCAATACCCTGGTTCCGATAATAGTTTCGCCTTCCTTGATTTTTTCTCTGGCGCGCACGTCCAGTCTGACCGATGAATAGAATTTTAATGCGCGGCCTCCCGGGGTTGTTTCCGGATTGCCAAAAAATACTCCGATCTTTTCTCTTAACTGGTTAATAAAAATAATTACGGTCTTTGACTTTGATGCAACTGCAGTCAGCTTTCTAAGTGCCTGCGACATCAATCGGGCCTGTAGTCCCATCTGGGCGTCTCCCATATCTCCCTCAACTTCTGCCTTTGGAACTAATGCGGCAACCGAGTCAATAACAATAATGTCAATGGCCCCGGAGCGTACCAGTGTTTCGCAAATTTCTAATGCCTGCTCACCGTAATCCGGCTGTGAAACCAAAAGATTATCTATATCAACCCCAAGTTTTTTCGCATAAACCGGATCCATGGCATGTTCTGCGTCAATAAATGCTGCTATCCCTCCTGCTTTTTGTGCTTCTGCAATTACCTGAAGCGAAACTGTTGTTTTTCCTCCTGATTCCGGACCATAAATTTCGACTACGCGGCCTCTGGGCAATCCACCAACTCCCAGGGCTGAATCCAAACCGACTGATCCGGTTGAGATGCTTGAAATGTTTAAATGCGAAGCCTCTCCCATTTTTATTATGGAGCCCTTTCCATAACTTTTCTCAATCTGCGAAATTGCCAATCCCAACGCTTTTTCTTTTCCTTCATTCATACATAATCCTCCTTTACTTTATTTTTCCACTTCCAAATGTTCCCACAATAAACCGATCGCTGCCTGGGCAGCTTTTTCTCTAATCTCCTGCCTGGTCCCCTGCAAATGTAACTCTCTAAATTCAGTCCCTTTTATTGAAGCAACCGAAACATAGGCTAAACCGACCGGTGCCGGTGGTTGCGGGTCCGGCCCTGCGCAGCCGGTTGAAGATAATCCAATATCGGTTTTAAACCTTTTTCGGATTCCTTCGGCCATTGCTTTTGCCACTTCGATCGAGACTGCCCCGTGTTTTGCGATAACGCTTCCCGGGATTTGAAGCTCGGTCACCTTAATACGGTTGTGGTAACTTACAATCCCACCCATAAAATAGACCGAACTACCTGCAATATTGGTCAATCTTTCGCAAACCAGACCGCCGGTTAAAGACTCTGCCGCAGAGACGGTCTGATTGCTCTCTTTTAATGTCTCTGCAACCTGGTCGTCGGTGATTCTTCCCAGTCCGGACAGCATCTTGGAAGAAAAACTTTCGATTTTTACCTCTTTAGAATTATTTTTTTGCATATTCTATCCCCGAAACAATCGAAACCAAAACTGCCAGCCAAAGTACCGCTGTTGCATATGGAATACTAAGTATCAGCATTCCGACCGCAATTAGCTGAACAACGGTCTTGATTTTTGCCAGCCGGCTGGCCGGCATTATATTGCCCTGTTTTGCTTTCCAAATTCGCAAAACCGAAACCCCGAATTCTCGCCCAACGATAATAATCGTTGGTACAGCCACGCCATGGCGTGGCTCTATCATCAAGACCACTAATATCGATATAACAAGGATCTTATCCGCTAAGGGATCCAAAAACTTCCCAAAATCAGAAACCTGCTTTAAACGGCGGGCTAAATACCCGTCTAACCAGTCGCTTAAGGCTGCCAGGAGAAAGAGGGCAAATGCCCAATAAACCTGGTTGGATAACAGGAGCCCTATTATGAGGGGGATTAATAAGATACGTAAAAAGGTAATTATATTGGCAATCAAGTAATAACGGAAGCAGTGAGGTCGTAAGCAGAAGCTGAAACAACTTTGGCGTGGACAAATCTTCCGTAGCGTGAACTGCCAGAATGTTTCAACTTAACCAGACCGTCAATTCCCGGCGCTGACATGTAAGTGCGGCCGATAAAATACGAACCGCGCTTACCTTCACACAGGACCTCAAATTTCTCATTGATCCTGTTTTTATTTAGCGTCCTAGAAATTTTCTTTTGTATTGCCATAATTTTTTGGAATCTTTTATCTTTAACCTTTTCGGGAACCTGCCCCCTCATTTTAGATGCAGGCGTCCCATCCTCTCTGCTGAACTTAAAAACCCCTAGTCTGTCAAACTTTATTCTTTTAACAAAGTCTAGCAGGGTTTTAAAATCAGAATCCTTTTCTCCCGGGAATCCGACGATCAAGCTCGTTCGGATAATGATTCCTGGTATCGCCTCCCTGATTTTACAGATTAAATTTTCAATATCACTTCCACGCCGCAAAGGACGGTTCATCCCTTCTAATATATTATCACTTATATGCTGGATTGGCAAGTCAAGGTACTTACAGATCTTTTTTTCCGCTGCCATTACCTTTAACAGCTTATCGGTTATGTGTGAGGGGTGGGCATACATTACCCTGATCCAGCGGATTCCGCTAATTTTTGCCGTCTTTATGAGCAATTCTGCGAATTTTGGATGGGCAGTGGTGTCCTGGGCAACATAGATTATTTCTTTAACACCGCGCTTTTCTAGCTGTTTAACTTCTAATATAATGTCTGAAACTGCACGAGTTTTTAGGCGGCCTCTTATTTTTGGGATCAGGCAATAGGAGCACTTGTTATTGCAGCCCTCCGCTATCTTGACATAGGCTGTCCAGGGCGGGGTGGCTTTGATTCTTGGTGCGAGATGGTTGTAGAGTTTGATGGAATCGATTGTTCCGGCGGTACCGGCTAATGGAACCTGCGTCCATTTTGGGAGGCAACCCGCTAAGAATATGTCTTTTTTGTATTTTTTGAGTTCCTTGATGGTTTCTTTAACTTCATCCCGTGCCGATTTTAGAAATGCGCAGGTGTTTATTATAAAAAAGTCGGCCTCTTTTTCGTTTAGGGTAATTTGATGGCCGGAGGCGACAAGTTGCCCCATCAAGACCTCTGTATCAGTCAGGTTCTTGGGGCAGCCGAGGGATATTATGTAGGCTTTCATTCTTCCATTATAGCATTTTAAAATTACCTGAAATTTTTCTAAAATTTTAACGAAGTATATATTAGGAGGGGATAGAAATGTGGGGAAAAGTAACAACCAAAAGATGGACCAGAAAGGCCATTGTTGCTAACCCAAAACTTTGGGGTCAGCGAGCAGCCAGGTTTTTAAGCGTCCCTCTGCTTCAGGTCACCCCTTTGCGGGAATCCCGCCGATACGGTTTATCAGAATTATTATCAAAAAAGGGTTTGCCTAAAATACTAGAAATTGTTGGAGAAAAAGAGATTGACCGACTTGCCTCTGCAAAGGCGATTCTGCCAAAGAGTTCTGACTTTGATAAATTGGCCGATGCCTTTCCTCTATCTTATGTGCGTCCGGTTTTTGAGGTTTTGGATAATCTTGGTATTACAGAACAAACTATTGGAATTCATACTGTGCGGGTTTTGAGATTTTTTGAGGTTTTAGAAAATGCTGATGATAGTCTTCAGCTAAGTCTGTACCTGCTTAGAAAGGGAGACCCCTTTTATGTTTCGTTGGCGGAAGGGCTTGCTCCGGCAAGAGAAAGAATTATAGAGCTTTCGAAAATGTATCAATCCTTGAAAAATAAAAAGGTTTTGTTGATAGCAGCATTAATTCACGATTATGGAAAAACTATTGATGGCCCCAATCACCTGGAGGAAGGGTATAATCTTGTTTTAAAAAACCGATCATTGCGCTGCGCAGTAAAATATGCCCTGGGGAAAGAATATCGTTATGACAAGTTACTGGAGGTTGCTCACCTGGTCAGGCTGCATGCCAATTTTTCTGATACGGAAGGAAAAGAGAGAGGAATGTTTGATTTGATCTGGCAATGTTTGAATGTGCCGGTTCAGAACAGAGAAAATTTTATAGAAATGATGTTTCTATTGGCGGTTGCAGACAAGAATGCTTTTGGCGAGAGGGGCTATTTGACCCCGGACAATTTAGAAGAATTATTCGAGCTCTTAGAAGTTGTGCAAAAAGCAGTTAAATCAATATCTAGCCCTCCTTCTTCACGAAAGGAATTAATCATCAACCTCGGGAGGCCTCCTTTTGAGTTGTCAGCCGTTGAATATGGAAAAAAACGCTTTTTGGCAATAATTGGGACTACTTTAGGAGCAATTGATCCCATGGTAGAAGCCGAAAGATTATTAGAGGGAAGAATGCGGGTAGCAGAGTTTTTATATGAAGTGGCAGATGCTTCCCGTTTTTTCTATCTACCGACATTTTTGAGAAAGTTTGTTGATGATCCGGTACTCAAAGTTAAATTTGTGGTTTGGGCAATACTTACGGCCAGGAAACATGGGTTAAGCAATATTTTCTTTTTATTTGACAGAAATGACCCTGAAAGAAAACAGATTGGACGTATCATCGAAGCTTTTAGGAGAAGTGATTTGGAAGAAATATCTAAATATTACTCTTTTGAAGAAAAGCTTTTTGAAGGGGAGCGGATACTGTACTGTCTCTTTAACGATAGTTTGTAAATTGGAGTTCAATTGGAATGTTGGCGGATCGAAGCAGTTGTATAACTGTTTGCAAATCATCAATTTTTTTTGCCGAGACCCTTATTTGGTCTGCCTGAATTGAAGCCTGCACCTTTAACTTGGCGTCCTTAATTTTTTTAACAATTTCTTTAGCTTGATCTTGTGCAATTCCCTGCTTAATTTTAATATCCTGCTTTTTTGTTCCGCCCAGGGCATCCTCTGCATTTTGCAGGTCAAGAAACTTTAGCGAGATTTTACGTTTTATCATCTTGTTCTTTAAAATGTCAACAACTTGTCCCAGCTTAAAATCATCATCGGATATTATTTTAATAATTTCTTCTGAGCGGGTGATTTGACTTTTGCTCCCCTTAAAATCAAAGCGGTTTGCAATTTCTTTGGTCGCCATGCTGATCGAATTGTCAACTTCTGATAAGTCTGCTTTTGAGGTTATGTCGAATGAATTGTCTTTTGCCATAGTCTTATTATATCATAGGATAAAGCCGTATTTTTGCAGGAGAGCTTGTTTGTTTTTATAACGGGGGTCTGGATTTTTAGGGTTGATTAGTGATTTATATGAATTCGAATCCAGAATACTTGGAGTTAGCATTGCTTTTGAAAAGGTTCTGGCGACATCCTCTTTGAAACCGGTACAAGCCCTGGCATTTACACAACCGTGGGCGGGATCGAGCCGGTCTATTTTTGTATCTTTCCAAAGCGTTTTTCCCTTTTCTTCTTTTGTCACTTTTCCGTATACATTGCCCGCAGCTTGCAGCCATTCTTTTTTGAAATTGGGGTTTCGAAGATTGATTTTATTGGTTAAGGCTGTTGCGGCAAATATATAAAAGAAACCGAGGTCAAAGTTGTTTGGCAGGAATATTCTTTGGGATAAAACTTTACCCCCCTTTGTGGTGACGTTAATTGTTCCTGCCTGGTGCGTGCTATATATAACCCCTTTTTTAGGTTCCCATTTTATTTTTTTGTAGTTTTGTGAAAAGGCAATAGCCGTTATGCTTTTTTGCATGTTTTTGGGGATATTTTTTAGCCCCTTAACAAGTCTTGTCAGGTCGAAAATAGAGGGGATTTGTCCTTCCAGTTTGATTGAGGGGAATAGCTTTTGAAAGTAATCGACTTTCTTGACCGGAGAATTTTTATATTGGATAACCGGTTTTTTACTCTTGTTATAGCTAAGTACACACTTCCTTGGCATATATTCGTTATCAAAATCGACCGCAGCCAAATTGTAATTATTGTCTACTACTTGAAAATTTAATAGGATCGGTTTCCCCTTTGTATATAATGGTTTGGAGTTTCTTGGGGGAGATTCAAAGCTTGTAATGCCATCAAATTTTGAAAATTGAACAGGGGTTGCCGCTCCATTATGGATTACTGCCCTATTTCCGTAGAGTGTGGCTAGGGGAGGGTTAGTGTTAGCGTCAATTTTTAGGCCGCCTGAGGAATCAAAGGTAAGCCGATTGCCTTTTTTTATGTTTACAATTGGATTTCCCCTTAGTAATTCTATCGAGAAACTACCGTTTGTAAGGATGGTTTTTAAATGTGAATTGATTGAGATTGCGTTTTTCTCTTGTCCAGGGGATGTTTGAGGCGAAAGCTGTGTGTTTGCGTAATCGTTCTTTATTTTTATTCCGTTTATGATTGTTGGCTTTCCCCTGAGGACTTCGAACCCTCTTTTTGTTAGGATAACCGTCCCTTCTGTCAGGGTGTACTTACTTGTAAGTTTTAGGTTTTTTCCGGTGATTGTAAGCTTGGTATCTTCAACCATTACCTCTGCGGACATCCAGGGATAGGAGCTTTGAAGTTTTGATTTTTGAGCTGGCGTAAACTTTACCCCTCTCTCTTTCATTTGCAGAAGAAAGACAACTATCTGAAAATAAAGGTCAGGTTTTATATTTTTATAGTGTGTTGCGGCAGAAAGCAGAGGATCAGTAAAAACTGCATTGCAGGGATCTTCTCGAAATATGCCATTCATCGCGGCCTTGACACTGGTTGGGTTTTTGCTTTTAAGCAGTTTTATCAGGATCTTTGCTTTTGAGGCATCAAGTCCCTGGTATTTTTTAGGATCTACTGTTATGCAATAATCCGGATCGTTTACATTTGCCATACTGATATTATATCAGTAATGTTTTTGTGAAATTTCAGCTTATTTTGGAAGAAACCCAAATTTGCGCAATACTGCTAATTGTTTGCTAGAGCAGGTGGTGGGGGCACATCCTTGGTATGCAAGTTTTTGTTTTAATTTAATAAAGGACTCTACCAGATCGTCCTCTCCTGCAATTTTTTCCCATTCTTTTTTTAGGGGGGAGCTTTCTCCATCAAGTTTGTCTTTTAGGGCAGTTGCCGCCAATTTGTAAAATGTTCCCAGCCTAAATCCTTGCGGGATGATGATTGTTTCCGGGATGTTTCTTCCTTTTTTTAGTGTGGATAGAATTTTTCCGGTTTGGTCCGGGATTTTTATTACAACTCCAAAACGCTGCAGTTGGTGTGTTGTTTTTGCTTGTGGTTTTGAGAAAGCAATTCTTTTGAAGCTTCCTTGCATCGGTTTTGTAAGAGAAGAAAACCCTTTAATAAGGGTTAAAAGATCGCGAACGGTCAATCTATTATCTGGTAATTTGGGTGGGTAATTATAAAGCTTGCAAAGTTTGTTTAGTGGCAGCTGTAATCCTCTTTTGTCTAGTCTTCGCAAATAATTTATTATTTTAAGGAATAACTTTGGATTGCTCTTGCAATGTTTTTGAGCAATAATAATCATCTGCTTTATATATGCCAGGCTGCACGGCTCTTTTTTGTCAATTTCTTCTAGCAGCTTTTCAATATCTTTAGCCTTTTTTGAAACTTTTAGTTTTTGAATAAAAGTCGGCTTGTTTAAAACTCTTTTTGATTTTATGCAATAATTTTTGTCGTTTATGTTAATCATGAATTTGTCCCATATATATTTCGAATTCTTTTACGAGTCAGCTACATGATTTAGCCTCTGTAGTACCTTAATCAATTTTGCCCTGTCTGCCGGATTGTTGGTTTTTTTGAGCTCACGATTAACCCTATTTATGGCCTGTTTTTCCACGCAGTTAAGCATACCCTTCTTATCATTAGCAGCTGGAGGGCACGCCGGACCGGCAGGAATATGGACTGGCTTTGGATTACACTTTCCTTTTGGTCTTTGCCCTGCTTTTACTGCATCCTCAACCCGGTCTTTCTCACCCTTATTGTCATGCCTAACAATTGTGAATTGTTGGTCAAACAGATCAGCACAATTCCCTGGTTTTGCTTTTGGATCTGGTAAATCTTCAATAATGACCTTGTCTTTATGCAGAGTATATCTAACATTTCGGACAATTATTATTTCCATGCGGGAGGCATTTTTTCCGCCCTGAAAGCAGTTTGGGGCTGTCTTATTGTTATGAATTGGAGAAGAACCCGAACTAGATAAACCGATGATCTCACCCATTTGTTTTTACTCCTCTTATTTGGGAATGTTTGGGGTTGAAACCGCCGGGGCCGTTTCAAGTCATGGTATTTTGCCTCTTCTTATGGGAATGATCGTGTCCCAAGCCGAATAAAAACAGGCCAAATGACACCCTTCTATATATATATCGTTAAATTTGGTCGGAAATTTCACTTTATTTTGGTTGGGGGGGGGTTATTTCTTCTTTACCGAAAACCCATAAAATCCGAGGCATTTTCCAAGCTGATAATATTTGCCATGCGAGTATGCAATCGGCTGCGCTGCGGCCAGGTTGAATCTTCCACGGGAGTCCATATATTGTTTGTCTCCGTGAATACACAAGACTTTTGCAATAAACATGTCGTGGGAGCCGAGCTTTTTTATTTCTGTCACTTTGCACTCAATATTTACCGGACTCTCTTTTATCAGGGGCGCTTTAACCTGTTTTGCCGAAGCTGGGGTTAGCTTCATTGCCTCAAATTTATTAATATTTCGTCCTGATTTTACTCCGCAAAAGTCGGTGGCAAAGGCTAGTTTTTTTGTTGTTAAGTTAATAACAAATTCTTTTGTCCTTTTAATAATTTCGTGAGAATGGCGCGACGGACGAATTGAAACATAGGTCATGGCAGGATCTGAATTAATTGTTCCGGTCCAGGCTATGGTTATAATATTATAGTTTTCTTTTTTATCCCCGCAAGAAACTAGTGTTGCTGGGACAGGGTAGACCATTGTTCCTGGTTTCCATATTTCTTTACTCATCTCTTTTATTATAGCAGGAGGCAGGGGATAGTGTGATAAAATTATATATATGGAAAATATAAAAAGGGTTTCGACTGAGCTGACATTTCAAGACAAATTCCAATCAACCCTCGTCCGCTGGGGTGTCGGTAGAATGGTACACAAAATCGATCCGGGAATTTATGCTGTTAATAACCCGACCAAAGATTCCCCTGTCTTTGTCTCTGCAAATTACAAACTAAGCTTTGATGCCCTGCGCAAAGAGTTGAAAGGGATTGATGCATTTATTATGGTGATCGACACAAAAGGGATCAATGTCTGGTGTGCGGCGGGGAAGGGGACCTTTGGGACAGATGAAATTGTAAATAGAATTGAAAAGACAAAGCTTAAAGAAATTGTCTCTCATAGAAAAATAATTCTCCCTCAACTTGGAGCCCCCGGAACCTCTGCCCACGAACTACAAAAGAAATCCGGTTTTCAGGTGGTTTATGGTCCGGTCAGGGCTTCCGACATTCCGGCTTTCCTAAAGGTTGGGATGAAGGTCACTCCGCAAATGCGCGAGGTTACTTTTAATCTTTCCGACCGGATTCATTTAATTCCAATGGAGTTGGTTGCTGCGGCAAAATATGTTTTGGTGGTTATTTTTGCTTTTTATATGATTTCGATTTTGACCGGCAAAACAGACGCCGGGGTACGTGCGGCAATAAATGTTTTGTTGGCGTATTTTGCGGGGGCAGTTCTTGGTCCTATAATGCTTCCCAGGCTTCCGGGAAAAAGTTTTTCCATGAAGGGCTTTTTTGTCGGGCTGATTGTGGTTGGGGCATCCTGTTCTTTTAATTGGATTGGCCGCGGGCCGGCCGAGATTTTTTCCTGGATGCTTATGATGCCCGCGATATCATCAATGATTTTAATGAACTTTACCGGGGCCTCGACTTATGCTTCTCCCTCGGGAGTGCAAAAAGAGATGCGGATTGCAGTTCCGCTGCAGCTGGCTGCAATAGGGTTTGGATTGTTTCTGTGGTTAATTGAAAGATTGTTTGGAGTGTAAATAATGCGAGAACAAGAATATCTAAAAAATGTTGTTACCTTAAAGCTGGACCAGAAAAAATGTACCGGCTGTAGAAGATGTGTTGAGGTTTGTCCTCATAATGTCTTTGATATAAAGAATAAGAAAGCGAAAATAGTTGATAAAAACGCCTGCATGGAATGCGGGGCTTGTGAAAAAAATTGTCCGGCGAAAGCAATCGAAGTTAAAGCAGGGGTTGGCTGTGCTGCTGCAATGGTTACCGGGTTTTTACGAGGAACCGCACCAACTTGCGATTGTTCTGGCGATTCCGGGTCTTGCTGTTCTTAGTTTTCTTTCAAGGCCTCGATCCTTTGCATTACCCCAAGCCTTGTTAAGGCTGCTTTCTGTTTTGAGGAAAGGTCTAATTCTTTGGTATTTTGAAATTCTTTCTTAGCATCTTGACTTCCCCCTTCTGCCTTTTCTAAAAGATATAAGATAGCGATATCTTTTGGGCCGGTGAGGGAGCTGCCATCAGAATCAGCTATTCGAATAATTCTCTTAATTGTTGGCGGGGGCAGAAAAAAGAGTAAAGTTTCAAAAAGTCCGGTTTTGGCTAAAGCATTAAAATCTTCGGCATGCCAGTTTAATGCCTTTTCGTACAGGTATTCTCTTGCAGGAGTAATAGCTTGTCCTTCTTGAATAGCCTGGTCTTCTCTTCTTGCGCGCAAAATAATTTCTTCATTAATAATAACCATTGCCTTGTCTTTATGCTTTCTGTATCCAAGCATTATGATATCTTTTGTGTTGAGCAATGCTGTTATGCGGGTTAATGTTTCAGGGCTCATTCTTGCAAGGTCATTAATTTTTTCAGTTCCCATTCTGGGGACTTCTTTTTTGATTGATTGCAGGGCTAATTGATTTTTGGGGTCTTCCGTTTCTTTTTCTGCAGTTTCGAGCACGGTTTGAAATGCGATTGAGTTTGGACTTTTTTCAAGAGCGCTTTTGCATGATTGATAGTCTGTGATTTCAAAGGATTCATCATGTCCGGTTAGTTGTTTAATCATGTCAAGATTAACCTCTGAAACCGCATGTTCTCTTTCTGACGAGAGAAGATTAATATCTCTTAATGCAAGTCGATCAGAAATATTCCTTTGGCGCAATACCAGAGCTATCTCTTCATCAGAGTAATTATCAAGCAGCTCCCTTAATTTTTTTCTAAGTGGGCCTTTGATCCTTCTTTTGTCAAGAAAATATTTTAAAATCCGTTGACCGGAGAGGGGAGTTAAAAGATATGTTAACAAAAACCAGGTTGGTAGTACCGGGAGTAATAATGCAGCTGCTCCCAAAACTGTTAATATCAAGGCATTAGTCCAAACCCATGTTTGTGTTTTTGAATCAATTTTTTTTAGTTCATGACAAAAGACAGCCAGCTCTTCTGCCGGCTTAATTGGCAGGTTTTGGTCTAATTTAACTAAGGCGGTTGATTTTATTCCTACCGGCTTTCTCTCCCCCTCAAAAACAGCCAAGGCCCTTGTGTGGATTGAGGTGCTTATTTCATCAAGATCAGTTAATAGCTCTGCAATTCCATCAGAAACAGTTGTTCCAATTATCTCATGAGCGTAGGCAAACAGACCATCTACGATGTGGTTGTCAAGAGTTGTCAAAATCCTTGTTCCCAGAGAAATATCTTCTTTTCCTGTTTTCTCTGACAGGTGAGAGAAGATACCAGCAATAGCCGGCCAGCTTGCGACAAGATCTTTTTCTGTGAGATCTGCAAATTGGTTGTCGAAGATTTTTACCCTCTCAGTCTCTGGATAAGCTTTTAAAAACCTTGCAAAGATTGCTGCTCCTTCATCTACTGCTTGAGTAAATTGAAGCAGTTCAGAAAAAGACCTGGGGCGGGAGAATCCTTCGGCTTGAACCTTCCAAAGGATCAGCTTCCAGGCGTTTTCAGGTTTTCCCTCACTAATCAATTTGTCACATCCATCCCAAATTTCGTCCGGAGGAGCGGCGCTAACAATGTGCGGCATGGCAGGAGAGGGGATTATTTGTTTTCCTGCTGATACAGGACTCCCATTCGGCTCATCCGTAACACCCATTCGTCCGAAGTGTTGTGGTTTTGTTATTAATGTTGATAGTGAGATTCGCATGTTTTTTTATCGCCGGCTATTGCGAGAAATTTCAGGTTATTTTTAAAAATTCTACGAACACTTGGGAGGACTAGATACGTTATCCATCCCTCAAAAAACCATCGCCTTCTTCACTGTAGCCCGCTTCTACAACTCCAGGTTGAAGAATGCGTTCTTTGTCAAGATTTAATAAACGAACTCTAGGGTCATCCTCAAATTCTCGTGCAAGCTCATGATGATGGGTTATTAGAAGAGTAAGGGCATTTGGAAAGGTGGCAGCCCGCTTAATTAATCTTCTCTCTCTACTAATAATCCCACTATATTCTGTATTTGCTCCGCCGAACTGATCAACCAAAAAGAGACTCCTTCCTCCCTCTTCTATTTTTTTAACTTTTTCGGTTATCTCTCTCTCTTCTGCCTGCAGATCCCCCATCCCTGATCCGGCACCTGTGGGGGTGCTTCGATGAACTAGTAAATTATCAAAAATTGATGTTTCAACTTGGCCGGGGGTAAGCATTCCAGCCTGAGCCGGGACAAGATTTATTCCGATAGTTCTAAACAGGGTTGTTTTTCCTGATCGATTATCTCCGGTTACAATAATTACCCTTTCATTTTCTTCTCCCAAATGGATATTAAAGGGGACAAATCTTTTTTCAAAACCAAGATCAACAAAGGGGTGCCAGCCATTCGTGATTTTTACCCTAAGTTCTGGAGAGTCAATAAAAGTAGGGAGAGAATATTGTCCGCGCTGATTTTGATCTTCTTTTTGCAGAGATAATTCTGCTAAGGCCTGATAAAGGTCTATTTGGAATAAGGCATCTCTTAGTAAATTATATTCTCTTTGGTATTGGAAGGCTTTAGTTTTAAGCAGGTTAAACATTAGCATCAAATACTGAGAAGTGGCGAGAGATAGGTCCCTGTATTTGAAAGTTTTCCCGCCTTTTTTTATTGCGATCTCATCAATTGTTAGATCCCCTGATTTTATTTGTGTATTAATACTGAGAAGCCCCCTGCCCTTATCCTCAACCTCTCTTTCAAGATAATCCTCAATATCAGTTTGAAGAAATAGATTGAAGAATGATTGGAGGTTAAGATCATGGCTTCTAACATTGGTAACAAGAGAGCTCATTCGAACTCCCAATATCCTTGCTATCTCTTTTGCCTCAGTAAGTGTTTTTAGGATGCCATAATAGGCCTCTTCTGTTTCATGAAAAGAGGTCCTTTTGGTTAACCAGGGGAGGAATTTTTGAAAAGAATTGCCGTCAGTTGGTGAGACAAAAGCGCAAATACGATCTAGTCTATTGCTAATATCAACTCTTTTTTCCGGATTTTCTACCATCCATCTAATCTGATTTTGTCTTTTTAGAATTTCTCCTTTGCTGGCAAGAGGGGATTGGAGTAACTCTTTGGCTTTGAAATAAGTTGGATCCCTAAGTTTTGTATGGCTATTTGAGGCCAGCTGATAACCTAGCTGGTCAAGCTCCAACACCCTTTTTGCTCCGCCGCATAGATGTAATCCTGTTCGCATGTGTTTTTATCGCATTGGTTTTGGGGAAATTTCAGGTTGTTTTAGGGGCTAGGGTTTAGGGGATAGTAGAAAAAAATTTACTAATCCCTTACCCCTAACCTCTAATTCCTAACCCCTATCCCCTAAAACAACCCCATCTGCGCCTTAGATGGTCTGCGGATATCCAAATGCTCATAAGCCTTTAATGTAGCAGATCGTCCTCTTGGCGTTCTCTCAAGAAAACCCAATTGCAAAAGATAGGGTTCATATACATCTTCAATCGTGTCCGGCTCTTCAGAAATTGAGGCAGCCAGGGTTCCAAGCCCAACCGGACCGCCATTAAATTTCTTAATAATAGTATTTAAGATTCTTCGATCAATATCATCTAATCCCAAATCATCAATCCCCAATTTATCAAGTGCCGCGTGGGCGACCTCCTTGGTTATTTTTCCTTCTGCGCGAATTTGAGCAAAGTCGCGGGCGCGCCTAAGCATTCTATTTGCAATCCGCGGTGTCCCGCGGGCGCGCTTTGCAATCTCATGTGATCCCTCTTTTGAAACTTCAATCTTTAAAACTTCTGCCGCCCGAATAATGATCTGCTCCAGCTCAGATGCTTTATAAAATTCTAGTCTGCAAATCATTCCAAAACGATCTCGAAGCGGGGATGTTAACAGCCCGGCTCGAGTAGTTGCTCCAATCAGAGTAAACTTTGGAAGGTCAATTCTAATTGATCGGGCAGAGGGGCCCTTTCCAATCACAAGGTCTAGACCAAAATCTTCCATGGCAGGATAGAGGACCTCTTCAATGATTCGATTTAGGCGGTGAATTTCGTCAATAAATAAAACATCAAATTCTTTAAGATTTGTTAAGATTGCGGCAAGGTCCCCCGGCCGCTCAATTGCCGGCCCAGAAGTTACTTTTATATTAACTGCCATCTCGTTGGCAATAATACTTGCCAGGGTGGTTTTTCCCAGTCCGGGCGGGCCGTAAAAAAGGAGATGCTCAACCGGTTCTTTTCTTTTTGCCGCAGCGTGGAGTGCGATTTTGAGATTGTCTTTTATTTTTTCCTGGCCCAGGAAAGAGGCCATTTTTTGAGGACGAATGCCGGAGAATTCTTCGTCCCGTTTTTCTAAATCCGAAATAATTTCATCAGTCATAGATCCTCTTGTACTGGTAATAATTCCCCAGTACTTTTTCGACATACTGGCGGGTTTCCTTGATAGGAATATTTATGACAAAATCATCAAGATCAAAGTCTCTGGTGTCCCCATTATACCACTCATTGACCCACCTTTTTACTCTGACCGGTCCGCCGTTATATCCGGCCAGAGCCAGGGCTGTGTTTCCATTAAAGCGTTTGATGAGAGTAGACAAATAATAGGTCCCCATCCGAATATTTGTTTCCGGCTTATAGAGTCTGGAGTAAGAATAGGGGATTTTAAGTGCGCGGCAGATCCTTTTTGCAGTTGACGAAATAATTTGCATTAATCCGCGGGCATAAGAGCGGGAACGGGCCTTAGTCGTAAAACGGCTCTCCTGTTTGATTAAAGCCAAAACCAGATAAGGATCAACATTATACTCTTTTGACGAATTGGTCACATAGGTCCAGAATCCCTTTGGATAGGCCAGCTGCCAGGTGGTTTTTTGTATTTTTCCGGCTTCCCCTTTTAAGATGGCCCCATTTATTTTTTTCTCTGCAAGACCCATCGGTGCCCGGTATTCTCCGTACTTGTGTAAAACCAATCCCAGACTGGAATGATAACTGTTATCAGGTGCCGGGCCGGCCTCATATTTTGCATACTGTGTGAGACCTGCTTCCAGTAACAATTTTGCCCTATCTGAAAGCTCTTCGTTTTCTTTCGGGGTGCTTTGTTTGATGTTGTCATAATTGAGCGGGGACTGGTATCCCAATTTCTTTAATTTTTCATCAGCCCGATAAGAATAGTAGGTGTGGTCAAAGTTATTAATTACATAAGCATAGAGTGCGGCTGCCTCCTTTTTACTCTTAACCTCAGTCAGTTTTCCCCACCAGTAAATACACCTGTGGGTATATGTTCCGACCGGGTAATTAAAGGCCTGGGCAAAATAACGGCGGGCGTAATCGTGATTGCCCTGACGATAATAAATCCGGCCAAGACGCCAGAGGGAGACATCTGCTATGGGGCTGATAGGATACTTCTTTAGAAGATTATCGTAGGCTGTGACAGCGGAATCAAAATCTTTTTCGATCTCATGATAATACCCAATATAGTAGTACGCGTTATCGGCTAAGGGGCTTTTTGGATGTAAAGAGATAAAATACTGCAGAGCATTTACCGCTTTTTCGTATTTTCCCCTGCGGCCGTAAGCCCGCCCTAAATAATAATAACTGTTTTTGCGGTGAGAGCCGCGAGCCTTTATGTTTCTTTCCAGGGTATTGATTGCTGAGCTGTAATTCTTGGTTTCGTATTCTGCCAGGCCTGTCATATAAAGTGCTGAGTTTACATATTTACTCTTTGGGTGTTGTTTCATCAATTTGGTAAACATTGCGGCAGCTTCTTTGTAGCGGTAGTTCTTCCAGTATTTTTTGCCTTTTTCATAGAGTGCTTTGGCCGAAGCTTTTGGTTCTCTGAACTTGTATTTTTTTTCAAGCTTGCGCATATTTATGCGGGATTTTTTGGCATAAGCAGAGAGAGGATAATAGGTGTCAATGTGGTGGTAAAGATTATAGGCCTGTTTATATTTTTTTTGGCGTTTTATTGATTCGGCCAAAAGGTAATGTGCCAGCGCTTCCAGCCGGTTGCCGGGATGTTTTTTTAGGAGATACGAAAAGACGTCTGCGGCAGCCTTGTTTTTGTGCGAATCCAGGCGGCATTTTCCGATCAGGATATAAGCGTCGGGGAGCAAAATAGAATTTTTATCCTCAATAACTTTTTTGCCAAAGCCTCGGCGCTGGCAAACTCAAAATTTTGATAGTGGCTTTTGGCTATAAAGAAGCGGGCATATTCGGGCAGAATAAATTCCGGGTCGTCCAGACACTCCTGAAAATTTCCTATCGCATTTTTGTATTCTTTTTGTTGAAATGATTTATAGCCGGCAACAAAGGCGCTGTTCGCAGATGCAGCCGCCTGGATCAAAAAAAATGCAATGAGGATTATGAAGAGTTTTTTCATTGTTATTATTCGGAGTAGATCCATTCTATCACAATCTTTTTGCCTGTGCTACAATACCAGCTGTTGTGGAAATAAACCTGATTTTTCTTGTTTTTGGTATTGTTCTGGGAGCGGTTATTGTTTATTTGCTGACTCAGTGGATTCTAAGCAAGAAGAAAACCCCTCTCCAGGATGATCATTCCTCTGCTGCCAAAGAGGCGGAAGAACTCCTTAAAAATAATGGATTCAAAATAATAGAGAGAGGGCTTAGGGCCACGATCTTAACCATCGTTTCCGGTAAATCCCATGTTGGAGAATCTCCGGCCGACTTTCTAGTAGAAAAAGAGCACAAAAAATTTATTGTACATCTGCATGGGGGATCGATCTCCTCTGATCCGGCCGATCCGGCCCTGCGGCGCAAATTTATTGAGAGCAATGCGGTTTACCGGCCGGATGGACTGCTTCTTTTGGATATGGTTGATCAGTCAATTCAGGAATATTCTTTCGAATTTCCAAAGAGCCGCCTTGGCATGATGGAGGGATTTTTTAGGCTGGTTCAGGTTCTCTTTATAATGTCAGTTATTCTTGGTATAATTTGGCTGATGGTTTATTTGAAATTGTTTTAGGGGGAATAGGGACAGGTCGCGACCTGTCCGTACTATGAAATGAAGAAAATAGGGATAATATATAAAAGGGAAGATGAGTTAATTGTAAACACTGCTAAGCAGCTGGTTTCCGATTTAGCTGCGGATTACAAGGTCCTTCTTGATGAAAAGAAATTCAAAGGACTTGAGTTTATAATTACTCTTGGCGGGGATGGAACCATCCTGCGTGCTTCAAAGATAGCTACCAAAATGGACATCCCGATCCTCTCTGTGAATCTGGGGGGGCTGGGGCTTATGTCCGAAATAATGCTTAATGAAATATCTGTTGCAGTTTCAAAAATCAAGGCGAAAAAATTTAAAATTGACAAAAGGATGATGTTGGAGGTCGGTGTTGCGACGCGCTCTTCCAGAGGGATAAAAACTATAAAGAAGAGCCTGGCTTTAAATGATGTTGTTATCGGGAAAAATGAAATTGCACGGACAATAAAGCTGGAAGCCTATTTATCAGAAAGGCTGATTGCAAGTTATGTCGGGGACGGTCTGATTATTTCAACCCCCACCGGATCGACCGCTTATAATTTTGCGGTAATGGGACCGATTCTTCCCCCCAATGCCCATTCGTTTATTTTGTCTCCAATCTGTCCCCATCGCGCGGCGAATCGATCGATTGTTTTGAATAACCCGGTATTGGTCAGACTGGTAAAGGGGCAGGAGATATTGTTAACTATTGACGGTCAGACTAAGATTTCTCTGCTTCCCGGAGATTTTGTTTCTGTAAAACCTTCCAAGCTAGTCACCAAACTTATACGCTTTAAAGATTATGACTTGTGGGGTCTGCTACGGGCTAAGATGGGCTGGAGTTAATTAAGGCTATTCTTTCGTCCCATCAGATTGACCAGCGGTAAAAAGTTTTCAACCAGAACGACCTCTCTTTTTTCTGACCAGTTGGGCGCGGAGGTTATAGGGAAAACCGTGTATAGATCGATTTTTTTTGTCTGGGCTGCGGCCAGGCTTTCAAGATAATTGAGCATCCCGAATTTGCTGATAACCTCTATTACTTTCTGATTGATGCTCATGTTACTCACTTCCTTATTTAACCGCCTTTATGGTTGGTTCCGCTTTATAGTTTTTAAATTTATTTTCCAGAATACTTATGAATGGCTTTTTGGTTGCTGCATGTTTTTGTGCGTTGGTGACAATGTTTTTCATCTCAACCACATGGCCGCTTATTCTGGCTACATCGTAATTTGGTTTTTGATTTACTTGTTCTGACATTGTTATTCATCTCCCTCTATCTATATATCGTCAATTTTGGGTGAAAATTTCACTCTATTTTGGCTGAGGCATTGTCCTTAAATCTTGTGCTAAATATTCAATTAAAGCCTCGTGGTATGGGCGCAATGGGGGAAGTCCCGCCCTTCGCCAGTTTCTGTTATCCAGGACGAGTCTTTTTGCTGTTTGTGTTGGGTTGGGGAGATCATCAAGAAGGACCGGTTCGACCAGATCCTTCGGCTTCTGCAGCAGGGTTAAAATTTCTTGCGCAAGCTCAAAACTGCTGCAATGTCCCTGATTGGAGACATGGTATATCCCGTAAGCGGCTTTTTTTTCAAAAAGTAAATAAATTGCATCCGCCAGGTCTTTTGAATAGGTGGGGCGGCGGATTTTGTCGGTCGGGATTTTTCTTTTTTCGGATAAATTAACAATCTGGTTAACGATGTTATTTGTCCCCTGCCCAAATATTACCGAAGCCCTGACAACATAATGCTTTGGCAGTCTTCTTACTATGTTTTCTCCTTCCAGTTTTGTCTGTCCGTAAAAATTTAACGGGTTAGGGGTGGCGTCTTCATTGTATGAGTTGCTGGTACCGTCAAAAATATAGTCCGACCCCAGATAAAGGAGGGGGATATCCATTTCTCCGCTGGCTGCCGCAATATTTTCGGTCCCTTGCACGTTAATCTGCTTTGCCCTATCCTGGTCTGATTCGCACCCCTCGGTGCTGACATAGGCGGCGGAGTGGATGACAAAGTCCGGCCTGGTCTGCCTGAAAATGTCAGCGACCGCCTGATTGTCGGCAATATCGCACTCTCTGCTTCTTGGTCTCACAACTCGATGTCCCTGTGTTTTTAATTGCTCATGAATGTATCTTCCTACCAGTCCGCTTCCGCCAAAAAGTAAAAAAGCGGCTTTTTTAGAAGAGCCTGCCGAAAGTGATGTCATTAATTATTCCTCCTTTATTTGTATCCATTTGGTTTATGTCCGATAATAACAAGGTTCTTTAAATGGTCTACAAAGTCTACCGTTAAATTTCGAACTAATTTATGTTTGTTTTCACCATTATTCTCTTCCAGCCTGATCTTGTTTGAAACAAATAAGGAGGGATTAAGCCTTGCAACCAGCTCTACATTTTCCGGGCTAAAATCATTCCATAGTTTCCCATTGTAATTTGGATAAAATCCCTGCGAGCCGACAATTCGAAATGGATGGCCATTTTCATCAACATCTATTATTTCATCATGATGGTGGATATGATGAATATCAAATTCTTTCTCGCCAATTATCAGCGGCTTGCGTTCTTCCTTTGGTAATCCAGAGAAAAACATGACCTTCCCTCCATTGCTGACGACTTTTATTTCCAGTTCATAGGCAATACGGGAGGAGGCCGCCAGAATTACTACCTCGATGTTGTTTGTATCAATTGTGGTCTTCAGGTCATCCCATGCTTTAGTTACTATTTCGTCAAACCGCTCTTCCTCATAATCCTCACAATTATAGGTGGCAAAGCTGTCAAAGATCAGGCCCCCGGCCTTTTTATTAATTCCCTCAATTTTTTTTCTTTTTTCCGGGGTTATTGTTTCTAAGTCAACCAAAAGAACCTCTTTGGCCTCCCGGTCTTTTGCAATGCGGCCGTGGATGCAGCCAATCGGACCGGCTCCAAAGATTAATACCTTTTTGTCCTTATACGGATTTTCCTCGGGATCGCCCGGGTTTTCTTTCATTAATTCCATACTGTGTATACAGCAAATGATCGGTTCTAAAATGGCGAAGTCACTCCTGCTCCCATTAAAAGTTATGTTGTCTGGATGAGGGACAATGTTTTGTTCGGGGACGGCGATATATTGGGCAAAACCGCCGCCGGAGGTGTGTTCAAATCCAATGTGTTTACGATAATCACAAAAGTTTGTATGTCCGGTCATGCAGGGCAAGCATACTCCGCACCAAAAATGAGGAATAATGCTAACCAGGCTCCCGATATTTATTTTGGGATTATCAATGCCCTTTTTTTCAGCGACGACCCCGAGAATTTCGTGGCCAAGGGTTGTCATGGGACCGATCTCTTGCCTTTTGCCATGGATCCCCCTAATGTCTGTTCCGCATACCCCGGTCGAAAAAATCTTTATTACCGCGCTGACCGGGAGTTCCATCTCTCTGGACTTCAAAGCTATCCTATGTCGAAGATTAGGAGAGGCGACATCTTCGTGCATAAATAAAAACCCTTCCTTGCTTGCGTTGGCTAAAACAAAGGCATACATTTTTTCGGGGGTGTTTGAGAGATTTTGCAGTTGTTGGTAAATATTTTCAAAAATTTGACCGCCGAAAAATGATTTTTTGTTGCGAAAAGATTGAATTGCATCAAGATAAGAATAGGAGAGCTGCTGCAAAACAGGATACTTATTAATAGGAATTTCTGCTCCATCACCGCGGACGATTTTATCCAGCGGTTCTCTGGCATCATCATCGCGGAAGGCGGTAACAAGTGTGCTGTTTTGTTGTGCCGCAATCCAAACCGCAGCCCTAAGTGTTCCCACAATTCGGGGATCTCTGCCTAAAAGGGTGCAAAAAAATGCTTTTGATAAACGATTAGTAATTTTATTAAGAGTTGGAGACTTTGTCGCAGTTGTCATTCTTAAAATTGGATAAAGCGCTTTTTGGATAAGGAGTCCCATATTAATTACCTCATTTATTTAACCACTGTTTCTCGGCGTCCTGAAAAGTATCCCTAAATAGTTGTGTAATTACTTTTATGTTTCGGGAAAAGTCGTCCCGAGTTATTTGTTGCCGACCTGCATTTAGCAGTGCAAAGTATTTCAATGCAATATTTATCAGCGGGTCTGGAATGGCCCTTTTTGTTACAAAATTGCAATGCGGATCGCCGGAATAACTGATTAATGTCATTAATTCCCTTAATGCCGCAGCAAGAAGGAAATCCGCATCATGCAAAGACAGGGTTTTAATGTCGGCTGTTTTTGGCGGCAGGCTGAGATAATAATCCCAGTTGCCCTTCCATTGTCTTTCAAATGCCAGGTTAGCCCTCAGCTGCAGGGCGGGTGTTTGAATAATAATAATTTTTGTCGGATGTAAATCCATCTGTTCTAAGAGAGCCCCGCTAAAAGTTATGTTTTGTCCGCTGTTTGTGCTGGTTGGCTCGGTCAAAACATTTTCTTCCGGCACCCCAAGGGCAAGAAGCTCTTCTTTATATTTTTCTGCTTCTGCGACAGTAAAGGCAGTTCCCGGAACGGTTAGGTGTCCTCCTTTTCCGCTCGCAATTAATTTGACAGATGGATTATGGGGAGCAATCTGTTGGTATAATTTTGCGGCCAGTTTGGGAGGATCAAGGTCATTGCTGCCTAAAATCAGGATAACTTCGGCATTTTTGATATCATTTTGTATGGGGCGGTGTATTACTGGGGTTGGGACACAATCTATCGAATTAGAAAGCCAGGGGTTGTCTGCGTGCCTTAAGAGATAGGTTGGGGCCAGAAAGTTTGACAACCTTGTCAGGTCAGTTTTTATTTCCCTGAGTGCAATTCCCGTTTTTTTTATTTGGGACAGTCTATTAATATAGAAAGTAACTTGTGTCATCTTTCCCTCCCCAGTAGTCCTGTTATTATATCGACTACCTTTTAGCTAAATTTCACTCTATTTTGAGCGCAATGTTTCAAGCGCCTTGTTTCCAGGAGCTGTAATCATCCCTACCCAGTGGCGTTTTTTTCTTCTTTTTTTGATGATGTGCGGCATGAATTTGTAAGAAAAATACTTAAGATGCTCATTTGATCTTAGTTAAGGCTATTCTTTCTTCCCACCAGATTAACCAGCGGTAAAAAGTTTTCAACCAGAACGACCTCTCTTTTGTCTGACCAGTTAGGAGCACCGGTAATTGGGAAGGTAGAATGAAGGGCAATTTTCTGAACCTTTGAGACAATTAAAGTTTGTAAATAGCTCAAAAGGCCAAATTTACTAATAACTTTTATAACTTTCTGATTGTTGCTCATGGCATTCTCTCCCTTTTTGGACCCCTTATGGGTCTCTATATGTATATCGTTAAATATGGGTGGAAATTTCACATTAAATGCTACGGAATGGTTACGCTGCTTTTTCTCCAAACAGGACAGGCAAGACAATTTGATCATGTTCTTGTGCAACTTCTTCGGTGTGGCTTTTTACCGATAGAAAGGCTTTGCGGGCTTGGTCATAAGGCAACAGTCCTTGTGGTTGGTAAAAGTAAGGCCAGATTAAAAGATCGAAAAGATCAGCTACCCTGTTTGTTCTTAGGTAACGGTGATCATGAAAATCAGGATTTAATTCCATTAAAATCAGGCGTTTTATATCATAAAGATCGCGATCAGTTGGGTTAAGTTGTCGACCAAGTAATCTTTTAACAATTCCATTTCCGGAAAACTCTTGAGGATTGTCATAGAGGCAAAGGAGTTCGTCGAGGGCCTCCCGATCGACTTCTCTTCTTTTTTCCAACCGAACAAGGAGTCTTAGATATTGTTTTTCTATTAAGCTTTGTTCTCTTCTCTCTTCAAAAAAAGAGGGGTGATGCTCTAAAATAATTTGTTGTGGACCAATATTAATAACAAAGTCATATTTGTGTCGTGAGCCCTTTGTTGCTCTAATTTGAATTGTTTTTCCAGGAAGAAAGCTTGTTGTGAATCCATAAGATCTAAGCAAGAGGGAGATAGTCCTTTCTTCGGACGAATCAAATCTTATTAACTTGTCATTTTGGTTGATGTTTGAATTTCCGAGGCCAATCTTATTATTCCATGAAAAAAAACTATTAGGATTGACTATTCCTAGGCTTGTCATTAAAGATTGCAATTTAAAGAAGTCCTCTTTTTTAGCTGCCCAAACTTTTCTGTTTGTTTTTTTTCTCAAATAAAAAACAATGCCCTCTATTTCTGTTGTAACTGTTTCTGACCTCGAGGGGTTACCTAGGAGAGAGTGTAATTGTTGACTGTATGCTTCTGTTGCTCCTGGCATTTTTTTAAAATATTTATCATTTCTTGAAATGGCAAACTCATTGGAGGCAAGGTTTTCTGTTGGGATAACTCCTAGTATTTTTTCTACTTTAGATAAGGCCTCTTTTGCAAAAGCCCAAACTCTCCAGTTGTTTTTTCTTCGGATAGCAAAAGTTGCTCCATGTAATTGTTTTTCTTCTTGTTTCGAAGCCATAGGATTACCCAAAAGATCGTTTAAGTTTTGTGTATTTATTAGTGTTATCCCCTGAATGCTCATAAAATTTGGATCACGTTGAGAGATTGCGATTTCTCCTGGTTGTATGAATTGTAGCGGAATTATTTTTTTGTCAAAGAGAAGGTTTTGAGCTTTGTCAAAATCCGCTTTCTTATATGTCCAGATTTTTGCATGTCCGCTAAGCCTTAAGGTAAAAACAATCCCATCAACTTCTTTGGTTACATCGGAGCTGTTTGGGGTACTGCTTAATAATTCGAGAAGGCCTTTTACATAAACTTCTGTTGTTGTAGGGTACTTTGCAAAGGTTTTGTCAGAGTTTGAAACAGCTATTTCGTCTGCCTGAACTGTGTCAAGAGGAATAACTCCTAAGATCTTTTCCACGGCAGAAAAATCACTAACACTGAAAACCCAAACCCTATGTCCGCGACTCTCTCTCAAAGTAAATTCTACTCCTCTAAATATACGAGTTGTTTTAGTTACCGAGTTGGAATCTTCGATTAGCTCGTTTAATCTCCGAGCATTTTTTTCTGTCGATCCAAGTATGTTTGAAAAGAGGCTTCCCTTGCTAATAATGGCGATTTCATTTTCTTGAGCAGATTTTAGAGGCAGAGAAGAGAGGATCTTTTCCACGGCTAGTTTGTCTTTCTCTTTAAAGGTCCAAATTCTTTGGGAGGCATTTCTTCTAAGAGTAAAAACAACTCCCTCCTGAACAATGGTTATCCTTGTTGCTTTGTTGGGATCTCCGATTATACCTTTTATTTTCTTGACATTTGGTGCAGCAGTTCCATACATTGAAGAAAACATGCGATCTGTATTTGTTGCTGCTATTTCTCCCGATTGTATTGGGAGAAGTCTTTCTATAGAGGTGGGAGGGGTGGAGGCTTTTTTTCTTGGTTTTATTTTCCCTCTTGTTTCTATGGGGATTTTTGTTGGTAATGAGTGGGCAATGATTTGCTTAGCAATCTGGATGACGAAAGGAAGGGCCTCTTTTTTAAAGACCCAAACAGAATTGCTTCCGCTTAATCTTCTTGTAAAGGGTATTCCAAAAACAATTATTGTCTTGGAGTCTTCTAGAGCAGAAGAATTAAGAAAGGCGTTAATTTTTTTTGCATTTTCCTTTGAGTCTCCCGGTATCTTACAAAAGGTTTTATCTCCTTTAGTTACAACGGCCTCATCTGGTTTTACCCTAGTTGTTCCAAAAGAATTTAATATTTCTTGAACTGATTGCAAGTGTTGCTGGCTAAAGGCCCATACTCTTTTTGTTCTTCTTCTTCTTAGTGTAAATCGTACTCCCCGAAAAAATAAGGATAAAACGGGAGAGTGGTTTGGGTGGCCTAAAAGCTGAGCACTATTGAGTAGGCTTACATTTATTGATGTTGTTCCTTCGAGCTTACCAAGGTATTTGCAATTGTGAGCAACCAGCACATCCCCTGGTCGTGCAGGTTGTAATTGTGATATTGGAACCAAAGAAATATTCGCTCTTTTTCCTAAATTTATCCTTACTACCATGTTTTCTTATCGCTTAGAGATGTAGGAAATTTCAATTTATTTATCTTGTTGTAAATATTTGCTATAATACATATATGGTGACAATAGTACATAAATACGGAGGAACCTCGGTAGGGTCTGTTGAAAAAATCAAGAATGTGGCGAAAAAAGTAGCCGCGGTAAGAGCTAAGGGTAACAAGGTTGTTGTCATTGTTTCTGCAATGGGGCACACAACTGACGAATTGATAGATTTAATGCACCAGATTACCAAAGAACCGCATCCCCGCGAATACGATATGCTGGTTTCAACCGGAGAACAGGTCTCTGCAGCCCTTCTCTCTTTGGCACTCCAGGAAATTAGCTGCCCCGCAATATCCCTGACCGGCGGGCAGGCTGGGGTTGAGACGGAAGACATCTACAGAAAAGGAAGAATTAAAAATATCAAATTAAAAAGAATCGAGCAGGAATTAAAAGAGGGCAAGGTTGTTATAGTTACTGGTTTTCAAGGAATTGATAGTAAGGGTGATATTATTACGATTGGCCGCGGAGGATCAGATACCTCTGCGGTTGCAATTGCGGCGGCGCTTAAAGCGGATGTCTGTGATATATACACGGATGTGGACGGAGTGTATACAACGGATCCACGGATAGTAACGGAGGCGAAAAAGTTAAAGACGATTTCTTATGAAGAGATGCTTGAGTTAGCAAGTTTGGGAGCGCAGGTTCTACACCCGCGGGCAGTCGAGTGCGCAATGGTTTATGGGATCAAGATTCATTTACGATCAAGCACAAAAGATATTGAAGGTACATATATTAGGGAGGGAAATAAAATGGAAGTCA
Organism: Candidatus Saganbacteria bacterium; assembly: GCA_013202975.1. Lineage (GTDB taxonomy): Bacteria > Margulisbacteria > WOR-1 > XYC2-FULL-46-14 > XYC2-FULL-46-14 > JABMQY01. The sequence goes on along the minus strand of JABMQY010000048.1, from coordinate 8,253 downwards.
AAAAAGCAGTAAGGGGAGTGGCATTAGACAAAGATATTGCAAAAATTGGTATTTTAAAAGTTCCGGATAAGCCGGGATCAGCTGCAAAACTTTTCAAGGCTCTCGCGGATGCAAAGATCAATGTGGATATGATTATTCAGAGCGTTCATTCTGCCGGGTCGCAGGCGGATATGGCCTTTACCGTTGGCAAAGGCGATGCCATTAGGGCCCTTGAAATAACTAAGAATATTGCCAAAGCCCAAAAGGCCGAGGGCGCAGTTTGTGATACTGAAGTCGAAAAGGTTTCTATTGTTGGAACAGGCATGATCTCTCAACCCGGGGTTGCTGCCAAAATGTTTGAGGCTTTATCTTCTAAAAAAATTAATATTGAGATGATCAGCACATCTGAGATTAAGATTTCCTGTGTTGTGACTGCCGGACAGGGCAAAAAAGCAGTTGCCGTACTTCACAAAAAATTCGATCTGGGCAAATGAACCTCTTTCTGATTATTTTAGTCTCTTATCTTTTGGGCTCAATCCCTTTTAGCCTGCTCATTGCAAAGGCCCGCGGGGTTGAGCTGGACAAAAGCGGGACTAAAAACCTTGGCGGCTCTAATGTTATTTTAACCTCTGGAGTTAAGTTTGGGATTCTTGCTATTGTTCTGGATTTGCTAAAGGGTTTTCTTGCTGTGATTCTTGCCAGGGGGCTAATTGGGACAGATGTTGCAGTTGTTCTTTGCGCTCTTGCCGCTGTGTTGGGGCATGATTTTTCTGTTTATTTAAAATTTAAGGGGGGCAAGGGATTGGCAACTACCGGGGGAGCATTCCTTGCAATTAATCCATATATTATTTTAGTTTGTATTATTATTTACTGGCCGCTTTATTTTTTAATAAAGAAGTATATTCCCACCACCCTTGTACTGTTAACTCTTTTGCCAATAATTGTTTTGTTCTTTAATATTGGAAATCCCTATGTTATTTTGGCAGCCTTAGCTGCCCTTTTGACATACTATACCCATCGCAATGACATCAGGAAAATCGGGGCGTGGCCCAGCTTGGTCTAAGGCGCTACCTTGGGGTGGTAGAGATCGTGGGTTCGAATCCCGCCGTCCCGATTTTTTCTGGAGGATAAAAAATGAAAAAACTTGTAATTATATTTCTAATTCTGCTACTTTCTACTTTAGCGATCTCTATTCCGGCGAATGCGTTTGCTCTCAAGAGAGCGATAATGTATCCCAGTATGGTTCATTTATACCTTGGTGGTTTGACCGTTCAGCCTCACAATATTCCGGCCAGAATGCCCTACGAAGCGATAATCTCATTCTATAATAATGAGTACAAAGATCCGGGGCCAGTTTTCATGTCATGGATTTGGTTTTGGGGAGCCAGGGGGTTGAGTTTATCCTTTAGTGAGAAGACAGAGGGCGCAGGTTATTATAACAAGATCGGTCTCGGATATAACATTATGTTGTTTGGGGCCTGGCGATTAAGAGCTTGGGCGTATCAAAATCAGCGACCAAGCGGATATACTAGCAGCACTGCTCTTGAAACTGGTATTATCTGGCCACAGGAAATAATTTTAGGACATTTAGATTTTTGTGCCGGAGTTGAATACGGAGATAAAAGAGAGATAAACCCTTACCTAAAACTTGGCTGGAATTATCCGATCGGCCTACCTTTTGCTTTTGGTTTACCCTGGGGGGGTGAACCAGATGAAAAAGACAAAGACAAATACTCTCTCATTGTAAATGACCAAGAGCAAGAGATACAAGGGAGTGTGCTCGATTATTGGTTTAGCCCCAACAATAAAAGAACGGCATGTCGGGTCAGGAATAACAGTAGAGAATTTATGGTGATTGATGGAATAAAAGGGGAAGAATTTGACCGGGTCAAGTTTTGGGGCTTTAGCCCTGATAGCCGCCGATTTGCCTATGAGGGAGGGGGGGAGCATGTGGAAAGGCAAGGGGGGAGTACATATAGATTTAAGCACAACACTTATATGATAGTTGATGGTATTAAGGGAGAAAAATTTGTCAAGATCGATGATTTTAAATTTAGTCCAGACAGCAGGAGAACGGCATATTTAGCCCCAAGGGGTCGCAAAAAGGCTGGTTATGTTTTGGTTGTTGATGGAAAGGTTGGAGAAGGATTCGAAAAAATTAATTTTCGTGGTTTTAGCGCTGACAGCAAAATCATAAATTATACTGGAGAAAAAGATGGTCGGGAGTTTATGGTGATAAACGGAAAAAAAATTGAAGCGGCTGAAAAATCTCGTTATAGTCATTTTTATTTTAGCCCAGATCGCTCAAAAGTAGCGTATGTTGCAATGAGGGACGAGGGATGGACTAAGGGACGCAAATGGTGGGCGGTTGTTAATGGCAAGAAAGGAAAAGCGTATGATTGGATTAAAGGCGGTTTTGAAGGAATAAATTTTAGTCCAAACGGAAAGAAGTGGGCCTATTTTGCAAAAAAGGATAGTAGCTATTTTATAGTTATCAATGGCAAAAAAAAGAAATCATTTCGTGATGCAAATGCTATAAAGTTTGCTCCAAATAGTGGAGGAATAGCGTTTTATGTCCGATCGAAGGGGAAAGGCTTTTTAATGATTAATGGAAAAAAGGGAGAAGAATTTGATGGGGCGAGAGGCTTTAGCTATAGTCCAAATGGAAAGAGATACGCATATTCTGTGTATAACAAAGTCAAAAAGGGCAAAAAACGCTACAAACGTTTTTTGGTAATTGATGGCAAGAAAAAGGAGACGAGATCTTGGTTGAGAAGCGAGGATTTTACCTTTTCTCCTGATAGCAAAAAGATACTTTATGTTGATAATAAAATTCAAGCACCAGATTTTATAGTAGTAAATGGCAAGAAAGGGAAAAAGCATTCTTTTGTCAGCCGTTACCGTTTTAGTCCCAACAGTAAAAGACTTGCCTATACGGCCATAGATAATGCAAAATGGTTTGTGGTTATCGATAACAAGAAAAGTTCGGCCTTGGATGAAGTTGATCTGCCTATTTTTAGTCCCAACAGCAAACGAGTTGCATATAAAGCAAAAAATTTCAGCAAAAAAGAGTATGTAGTTGTTGATGGAAAAAAAGGTGAAGAATTCGAAATGGTTGGGGCTCCTCTTTTTAGCCCCAACAGTAAAAAAATAGCCTATTGGGCAAAAAATGGTAATAGTTGGTATGTGATAATTGATGGGAAAAAGCGCGGGCCTTTTAGAAAAGTTGGAAAATTAAAATTTAGCCCGGACAGTAAGAGCTTTGCCTATACTGTTGATAGATAAATATTGTGTTGACCTATTTTTCTCCAGAAACGATAACTTGATCCCCAAAGTTGCTCGAGACCATGTTTCCGGTTAACAAGTCGGCCGGTCTAACAAGGGCGAAGTCGATTAAAAAACTTAGCAATTGAAGATGGATAGGGTAGAGCGGTTTTTTCCAGCGGTCCCACCACCAGGTCCCTCTTTTATTTTCTGGATCCCACAACCAGCCGCCGGTCATTAAATCTTTCATCGGATTCCAGCCACTTAGTTTTATGTTTTTTAATCCCTGAGCTTCAAAAAGTGCGATTAATTCTTTTGGCCGCATAGTTTGTTCGTATCTAAATCCCCAATTCTTATATGCTCCATTTTTTGAAACATCAGTTGGATCAATATCAAAATCCTGCACAAAATATCTGTATCTAAGCGAGGGGGAATTGAGATTCGGAACAGAAACAATTACGTTTCCTCCTGGACTTGTAACCCGGCACATCTCGGCCAGGATTTTAGCTTGTCTCTCGCCTATAAAATGTTCCAATACCCCAGAGTTAAAGACCGTATCAAAGCTATTATCTTTAAAAGGGAGATTTCTAATATCGTTTTGTACAAATGTTATGTTGTCTAAACCTTGTGCCTTTTTCTCGGCTTCTGCCAAAACCTCTTCAGAATAATCGACTCCGCAGGTAGTTGCATCCGGATTTTCTCTGGCCCAACTGATCAGGTTTTTTGCCATATAGCAGCCGGCCTCAAGAACACTGTTAGAGTTACCAATCATTTGGTTTAAAACTTTTTGATGAAGTTTTTGATTTCTTCTGGCAGCTACTTTTGCGAGATAATCCTGGAATCTTCTAAGAAGAGCTCCCTCTCTTATCTCTTCTTTTCCGCAGTCAGAAAGAAAGGTTGTTTGCCAAAGTTGCTCTGCAGCCCACTCTTCAACTGCAGACTCAAATGGGGGGAAGAGTGATCCGACAAAATTTGCAACATGATCATAATTAGTTTCAAGCCCTTCGCTGGTCAGCCAATTTAAAACATTTAAAACAGCCCTTTTGCAGGGGGCCTCTTCAATATAATCTTTTACAGTTGCTTCTACCTCACGATATTGTTTATTTATACAAGGTTCGGTTATTCTTGGTCGAAAGACTCGGTTATCATAGTGCTCTGCCAAACGTTCTCTAGTTGTCTCATTTGGATGAAGTTTAGAAAATACCCGGGCGCCAAGGGTGCCGCCGAGTCTTACTGACAATCTTCCTAATTGAAATCCAATTGACATAATAATTCCTTATGCAACACAACAACGTGCTGGACTAGATTCTACTTCTACCTTTTCCCGATACATTTGTGGAGCGACTAAAAACTTATCATTATAACTTCTGCCAACGGAGACTAATCCGATCGGAATATTAATTCCGTCAGGGCCGCTTATAAAATCCAGTAGCTCACGAATATTTTGAGGAAGTTTCTCGAAATATTTAATGGAGTTCATGTCTTCTTCTGTCTTACCAAATGTAACAAAATCAAGGGGACGACAGCGCTGGATTAGGGTCGTAAGTGTAAAGTCATCCTCTGCCGGCGGATTTGCCAAATCCGGTTCTTTGAATCCAAGAATTCGAGCTTTTTTTCGACTTATCCTCTCCCAATGGAAATATTTACTTAAATCAGAAAAATCCCCTTCATATTCATAGGATGTGCAGACCTTTATCGGGCCAATTCCTTGCAAGCGATCAACACAGGTAACTGAGAGATAATCAAGTCCCTGATTTAGAGCAACTGCATAGCGCAGTGCCGGTAAATCAAGCCAGCCGACCCGAAAATTACCCTGCCACTCATTGTCAACTTCGCGATCCCTTAAAAGGGTTCTTATTCTCTCATCAAATATCTCTGTTACCATCGGTCCGGCCCCGTGGCGGTTATAAAAAGCCCTTAAAACTCCTATTTTTCTTATATCCGTTTCCAGTTTTTCTCCTGCAGTATCAGAGCTTCTCTTGATTGTTTCAGTAACCGCATCAATGGTGGTTGGTGTCTTGGTTACATAGGGTTTAAAGGCCCAACGCGGATCAAGCATTGCTCCCTGTGATATTTCAAAAACAGTTGGGACTCCGGCTAAGATGCTGTTCATTAAAAATTCTTCACCAACAACATTATCTTCAAAATAATAACCAAAGTTTAGGTATGCCTTCATTAAATAATTGATATCAAGGTAGCGTGAAAATTGCTGATATATTTCTGCGGTCCTTTTTTTTCCTTCGGGCGCAGATTGTGCCAAGATTTTTTCGGCCATAGCTATCTTTTCTGGCAAAAGCTGCATTAATTTTTCTCGCAAGAGGGTTTCATTAAGCAGATCTTTGAAAACTATGCCTAATCTATCTTTTCTCTTGTTGTCTAAAACAGCTTGTCCAATACCAAAACCGACCGATCCAAAACGGTTTTTACCGCGGCTTGATTCAAGCATCTGGCAGAGCATTTTGTGGTATTTCAAAACAACTGGTGAGTTCTCAGAAATATTGAGCCTTCTTATCGGGCTTCTAACTCCATGTCCCTTTAGTGCTAATTCTTCTACAATTAACATCTCGGGTTCAACCAGCATGGTGGATGGAATCCATGTGTTTACGCCGTCAACAAAGGTTCCTGCTCCAAACTGCATAAAAACATGACCACGATAGAATTCATCAAAAACTGTATGTGCTGCCTGAACACTGCCGTTCGTGCGGGAATTAAGCGGAGCTTGTCCGTAGATATCTCTTATTTGTTTTGATGAGAAATGGACCGTGGTCCCCTTACCCGCATCTCCTGGGACTAAATCCAGATGGGCCAACTGAAGCGGTGGCCTTTGGTAACCCGAAATTTTTTTTATAGGAGTTGTTCTCATAGCAATCCTTCAATTTGCAGCTCCTCTATTATTCTTAGTGCAGCAAAGAGAGCGTCTTGATCCCGACATAAGCTATCATCAAGCATAAAAGAACTAAAACCAATTTTTCTTAAAAAGCTAAGCGAGGTGAGGTCTTGAAAGCTTATCTCATAACCACCCTGCAGAGAATTTAATATGCGGGACGCAGCAATTGCGCTTGGATCAGCATCTATTATCGTTTGTAGGGCAGACAACATTTGGATTTTGTCCTCTCCCATATTTGTAAAAAGGTCATCCATTGCAGCCATTAATCTGACTCGTTCTGCATATTTAGGATAAATTTCTTTTACAAATCGTATTCCCTTTTGAGATTCAATTTTTGCAACAATCTCTGCTTTTGGATCAAGTTTTAGCATAGAGGTAATATCAGACTCTTCTTCGACAAAAGAGAGCATAAATTTGTGAATTCCAAGTGCCTTGGCTGCCTTTACGTAGCGTTTGTCGGATGGGGTAAAAAAACCATGGACAACAAGAGAGGGACTTAGGATATTTATTGCCTCCCCCTTGCCGCTATTTCTTTCAAACCCCTTTGGTGAGGCGACCATTAAACGGTTCCCTTGAGCTTCAATCCCCTTCCAAACCCCTTTTCTGAAGATTACTTCAAATGGGGTGTCAACTGAAATTTCGTGGGTTAGTTCTAGAATGGCATAGGGAAGATAGGCTGCTTCTGCAATCCTAAGCTGTCTGGTTTTTAGATCGATCCAGAGCTCTTTTTCTCCGCACTCTTCTATTAAACCTTGAAGGATATCTTTTTCACTACCAAAGACATCGGTAGCAGTATTAAAACGGAGTGCATCAATCATCGGATCCCTGGCCATGTCTACTCTGTGATCCAAACCAAAGGGATAACTTCCAATAACACTCACGCTCTTTGCAACCGGTCCGGGCATTTGATGACTAGGTTGAGATTGCACCGGAGCAGGGCGAACCCCAGAAGGGCTCTTTCCTCCGGTTAATCTGGACCACCAGCCTACTTTAGGCATTATACTTCTCCTTCACCTACGGCCTTTGCAGGTATTCTGCATAAGGCGTAAGTGTTTTTACAACATTTTTTACTCGTTCTCTGCTCTGCTTTCTCTCTTCCATAATCCTGGCGTATTGATCCAAGTTCCATTCACCCATCTTTAATGCTATTGCCCCAAGCATGGTATCAACAATCTGTTTTGGCTCTTTCAGCATTAAGATCTTTTGCGGACCCCAGGCTTCGAGCCAGGAATTTTGGATACGTCTCTCTTCTCTTGAGGTTGTTTCGCCATATCTTTTTCTCAGCATAAAACATTCAAACTTCTTTGCTAATTGACGCAAGACTGTCAAACTATCTAAAGAGGCTCCCTCCTGCACACGTCCAAAATGTTGTTTAATAAGGCCCTGATCTAACTCTGAGTAATATCCTTCGTCCCCGGTCATAAAAAAGAAGGGGTTTTGGGCTGCCTGCAGCTTGCAAAAATGCAGATAAAAATATGCAACCATTGCATAGTCTTCAACATGATTGCCTCCGCCATAGCCTTTGGGGAGCCAAAGCGATTCAATATTAGTATCTAACCTATCCCCTTCGGCGAAGTTTGTAACCTGAAAAGGATAATTATCTCCGATCCTGTTTTTTTTAGTATGGTCATCTTTAGTTTGGCAGGCTGAATCGGAGAAGGCACAAAAACTTAGGGCCGGTTTGGGAAGAAGACTATTTGTTATACAGATCTGACCATAAAACATAATCAGCTTTTCATACATACGGATTACCCAATCTCCCATTGATCCGGTATCGTCAAAGGCCAGGACTATTGGAGAGGGGCTGTTGGTAGTTAGTGTTCTGCCCTTGGGAAAAGTACTAGGATTAGCTCCCTGACTTAAATCTATCTTTTCCATTTTAGGCAGATGGGGTTTCTTCATTTGCTGAGCAGGTGTCCTCCCCCCGCTCCTTTTCGTCCTTGTTTGTGATGGTATTACATTTCCCTTCATCTTAATCTACCTTCCTATGTATAGGATTATGGCCTTTGCACATACTCCGCATAAGGCTTAAGTGTTCTTACAACATTTTTTATTCTTGTTTTTGTTTGCTTTCTCTCTTCCAAGATCCTGGCATATTGATCCAGATCCCATTCCCCCTGTTT
>JABMQY010000047.1 GCA_013202975.1 Candidatus Saganbacteria bacterium | reverse complement strand
TTATTGTTTTCCCTAGTCGAAGTCCCATGGCCTCCAGACGGCGAGCAACATCATGTCCAGCAGCAAACCCAACCACCACCCCGCTCTGCCCACTCTTCATTTTTGTTAATTGAATAGCTTCCCTGTCACTCATTTTTATCCCCGCTGCAGCGCAAACAGAAACCAAATATTTCCAGACGATGACTTCTTATTTTAAAACCGTGCTGACGAGCAAGTTTTTCCTGCAATTGTTCTATTTTTGGATTCACTATCTCGATACACCTTCCACACTTAAGACATATCAAATGATCATGGTGCTTATGATCAAACAAATGCTCATATTTTCTCTTTTTGCCGGTAAAGCTTACCTCAGATGCAATTTTTGCCTCTTTTAAGAGGTTGAGGGTTCTCCAAACCGTAGCATAGCCAATCTCTGGATACTTTTTCTTCACCAAAGAATAAAGCTCGTCAATACCAAGATGCCCCTCTTTTCCAAGAAAGACTCTTACAACTATTTCTCGCTGCTTAGTCATCCTGAGGTTTTTTTGTTTTATAAAACGAGTAAAATACTCTGCCGCCCTATTCATTCGACCATTCCCCTCTTTTCTTATTGAAAACTATTTTCAATAACAATAATAGCATTGCTTCAGCAGAGTTGTCAAGGAGCTCTCATTATTGTAAATAGCCCGCTCCCCTGCTAAAATCAAATTAATGCTAAATCGTATTATCCTCTTTATTTTAGGAGGGATCATCCTAATGACAAACAGTGCAAATGGATTCGTAAAAGTATCGGGCAATAATCTGATCAAAAACGGCTCCCCCTTTATCATCAAAGGAGCTGCCCTGCTTGACGATACAACCATCTGGAATAAAGGCAAAAAAGAGCCCAACCTCAATTATATAGAAGAACGCGATTACGCCTTTACTGCGGTCGGGAAAATAAACACTGTCCGCCTGGTTTTGAAAATGGACTATTTTATCGATAACGATGGAAACATTAAAGAAAAAGGATTTGATTTTATAAACAAACAGCTCGGCTTTGCAAAAAAGCACGGCTTATTAATACTACTTGATATGCATATGCCTACCGGCGGCGCTATCCAGGATTTTGTAAAAACAGAAGCAAACCGTGCTTTTTGGGAGAGCGAAAAGTCACAAGAATTATTCATCAAAGGCTGGCAAGCAATTGCGCAAAGATATAAAAACAATCATTTTATACTCGGCTACGAAATAATGAATGAAGCTGTAGTATCAGACTATCGCTATTGGCAGCTAATGAAAAAAACCATCGATGCAATAAGAGAGGTCGATCAAAACCATATAATTGCAATCCAATCTACCCAGAACTGGCAACTGCAAAAATTAGAGGATGACAACATTCTTTATGTCTGGCATTTTTACAAACCACTCTATTTTACCCATCAAAATGTCTGTTGGACCAATACTTATAATACAAATGAACAGGTAAAGTATCCCGGCAATGCGAAGGATTACAGCGGAAAAACTTCTTATTTTGACAAAAACGAGCTGCAAAAATCAATGGGATACATTGGAAATCTAAAAAAACAACATAATATACCGATTATAATAGGAGAATTCTGCGTTTCAACCTATGCTGACGAAGAGAGTATGAGGCATTGGATTAAAGATATAATTGATCTTACTTTTGAAAACAATCTAAACGGCTACATTTACTGGCGTCAGATTGATAATAGTACAGGAGATTTGTCTCAAAATGGAAAATGCACCACAACAATAATTAATAAGAGCGGCTATTTTTCTCCGGCACAGTTTTTTGGGATTAGGCCAGAGTTTAATCGTAATTTTGATGCACTACAATATTATAAGAACTTTTAAAAAGACTTGCGTTGTTATTCGTAGCGCAGCGCAACAATCGGCAGCAGCTTCGAGGCCCGATAAGCCGGCCAGATACCAAAGACCACTCCGATAACAACCGAAAAAGTGAAGGCCAATATAACCGACCATAAAGAAATAACCGCATTCCATCCGACAAAGGTTGAAATGAGCCAGGAAACAACGGAACCTAAAACAACCCCAATCATCCCGCCAACGAAACAGATCATAACCGACTCAACCAAAAACTGGAGCAGAATATCTCCCCTCTGTGCCCCCAGCGCCTTACGCAGCCCTATCTCATGGGTCCGCTCCATTATTACTACCAGCATTATGTTCATTATGCCGATACCACCGACCAAAAGGCTGATCGCAGCAATCCCGCCCAAAAGAACAGATAAGGTATCTGTCATTGCCGAAGCCGCCGCCTGAATCTCCGCCATATTCCTAACCATAATACTTTCCGAAGCTGCTTCCGATAAACGATGGTTCTTTACTATCATTTTTACAATCTCTTCCTGCACCAGGGGGATCGATTCTTCATCTCTGGCCTGGACATCAAAATAATCGATATAGTCTTTGCCAAGCAGACGGTACATTGCTGTTTTTATCGGGATAACAATCTGGTCATCAACATTCCGCCAGCCGGAGATACCCTTTTCTGGTAAAACTCCGATTACTTCGAAATTGACCCGGTTTATCCGTATGCTCTGTCCGACCGGATTTTCGTCCGCAAAAAGCTCTTTTACAACAGCTGCTCCCAAAACAGCAATTTTCTTTCTCCCCAAACCCTCCGACATAGAAAAAAAGCGCCCCTCACTCGCATCCGAATTCTTAACATCCTTATACTCATAGGTTGTGCCGACAATAGAAGTGCGCCAGTTTTTATTCTTATTAACCACCTGAGCCGAGCCACTTACATACGGAACAACGCTTTTTACCCCATCCATCCTTTTTATAGAATCATAATCAGAAAAATTAAAACGAGTTGAACTCTCACCCCCCATTGCAATCCCTCGTGAACGATGGCTGGTTCGAACCATCAGAATATTAGTTCCAAGGGAAGACATTGTCTGCTCCACCTTTTGCTTTGCTCCAGTACCGATCGCAAGCATCGTAATAACCGCACCAACCCCAATCAATACCCCGAGGATCGAAAGAAAAGAACGCAGCTTATTGTTTAAAAGCGCCAGACCGGCTTCGTAGGAATAGTTTATTAACTGAGAAAAAGAGAAAACATGCTTTGCTTTATGTTTTATTTCAATAGTTTTAGAATCCGGCAATTTATCATGCCTGCGCCTTACCTCATCCCTTACTATCTTTCCATCCTTTAGGGTCAATACCCTTGAAGCGGCTGCCGCAATTCCCGACTCATGGGTTACCATTACGATAGTATTCCCCTGTCCATGCAATTCTTTGAGGATTCCCATTATTTCGGCCGACGATTTTGAATCAAGATTCCCGGTCGGCTCGTCCGCCAAAATAACCAAAGGATCATTAGCCAAAGCCCGCGCAACCGCAACTCTTTGCTGCTGTCCGCCGGATAATTCGTTCGGCTTATGATGCAGGCGGTCGCCTAAACCGACCCTCTTTAGTATCCCCATTGCCTTCTGCTTCTTCTCCTCAGTAATCTCACCACTATATATAAATGGAAGCATAGTATTGTCTACAATATTCAGTTTAGGAAGAAGATTAAACATCTGGAAAATAAAACCAAAGAATCGATTGCGCAGTCCGGCATAGTCATCCTCTTTAAGATGCGCAATATTTTTATCTTGTAAGATATATTCCCCCGAATCAAGTTCATCAAGAAGGCCTAAAACCGCAAGCAGTGTCGATTTTCCAGAACCGGAAGGCCCCATTATTGCAACAAATTCACCCTGCTCTATCTTTAGAGAAACATCATTTAATGCGCGGACCGCAACCTTGTTGCCTATATAGTAGGTTTTTGATATGTTTTTAAGTTCAATTAATGACATTATTTTGAGAAGGGATTAATCGGACCTCTTCTCCTACTGCTGGATAAATGCTTCTTTATCATATCTGCAGTCGGAATAATCACTTCATCCCCATCAGATAGTCCTTTCAGTATTTCAACCTGGTTTGTATTTTCTAGGCCGGGTTTAATTTGTTTGGGTTCTTCCTGCCCCTTTAAAAAAACGTAGGAGCTGGTTTTCCTTTTAGTTACTGCCTTAAGAGGTAAGACCAGTACATTGATTTTTTCACTCAGCACAAAATTGACAGTAGCGCTCATTCCGGCACGAAAATAGTCCGGAATATTCTTTGGCAGAACATCAACCTCATAAATTGTAACGTTGTTGATAACTGTCGATTCATAGGCAATATGTTCAACCGTCCCTTTCATCTTTTTTCCGGGGTAAGCATCAAGTTCAATCTCAACCCTTTGACCCTTTTTAATGCGCCCGATATCGGTTTCATCAACCTGCGCTTTAACAATCAGACGGTCAGCCATTACCAAAACCGGATCCCCCGACAAAACCGACTGCCCCGGCTCAACATCTCTTTTAATAATAAACCCATTCAACGGAGCAACCACCGGAGCGGGCCTGTAAACATCTAGCCAGTGCTTATACTCTTCTTCTCCCTGTGAGCGGGCAGCATCAAGCAGGGTCGCCCGCTCGCTGGAGCTCATCCAGGCCAGGGTCTGCCCTTTGTAAACCCTTTGTCCTTCTTTTACTAAAACCTGCTCTACCCGTCCTGCTACCGGAGGCTTGATTTCCAAACGATTCCTCGGCTCAACCATCCCGGTTGCCGGAATTTCCGCCAGAATATTTCCATGTTTTACCTTCACAACCTTCAACTCTTCTTCTTTCTTGCCTGAACAAGAAACTAGCGTTAAAGATAAAAGCAAAACAAAAAATATATAAATAGCTCCAAACATTTTACCTTTAACTTTTAACATTTTAATTTTCATTTAACATAACCTCCATAAGATTTGTGCCAGGCTGCTTCTGCTAATAAAGCTGACTTTTTATAATTCAATAAGTTCTTTTGAGAAGAAACATAGCTATTCTCAATTCGATCCCAGTCATCATAATTGGTCAGGCCGTTTAGATATTTGGCCTTCGAAATCATAGCCCGCTCTTTGGCCGCAGCCTGTGAAATCTGAGCCGCTTTATAAGCTTCGATCGAATCATTAAAATCCTCATAAGCCTTTTCAAGATCATACCTTATATCTTTGACCGAATTCTTGTAATCCTCTTTTGCCTGATCCAGTTTTGCGGAATAAATTGCCCGGTCGGCAATATTTGCTCCGCCATTGAAGAAAGAGTAAGAAAGATTCAGACTCCACGATTTGCTTGCAGTATCCGGCGGCCAGTCGGACCCGCTTTTCCCATAACTTCCGCTAACTGATACAGAGGGAAGAAAACCGGAAAGAGTAGCCTTATAATTAAGCTCGGCCTTCTCAAGCTGATATTTTTCCATTATATATGAAGGCACCGCCTCAGCTAATCTTTCAAAATTCTGCACCTCGACGCTGCTCGGTGCGGTGAGCTTGTCGAACCGAGCTTCTGTTTTTACCAGGCTTAATTCATCCTTTGGATCAGAAACATCTTCACATAAAAGCTGGTTAAGTTTTAATTTTGCAAGTTTCAAATCCCGTTTTGTAGAAGACATATCATATTCAGCCTGAACCTGGTCAGATTTTGTCTGCATCAGATTCCCCTTATCTTCTCTTCCGCTCTTATAGCGCAAAGCCATCAGGCGGGTATTCTCCCGGCGCATTTCTAATATTTTTTTAAGAATATCAATCTTTTCCTGCAGATTTGATACCTCAACAAAAGCGGAACGGATATCATACAAAACCCGGGCACGGGTTAAAATTAGGTTGGCTTTATAATATTCAAGATCAGCATAAGATTTTTGTAAGCTAATAATATTATCCCCGCCATCAAAAAGAGACTGCGTTACACTTAAGCCATATGAATAGGTTTTGCCGGTTGTATAAAGATTCTCTCTTGCCGAAGTGTTTGCAGAAAGCTGGGGCAAAAACGCGCTGAATGATTTTTTGTAAGACCATTCATAAGATTCAAATTGCTTCTTGGAACTGATCAGCTCATTATTGTTTTTTTCTGCAAGAGAGAGGGCTTCTATCCAGGTCAAAGCAAAACTTGAAGAACAAAATATTCCAATCATCAGTGCGGAAAAAACGAGTTTTTTAATAACCATGTTAGTATATTATATTAGACAACAAGGGAAAAGGGAAGGTTCCATCCAACTAGGGGGGACTATCAGGGGTTAAATTACCAGATCAAAATAACCAAAAACCTCAGGGGTCTGACTTATACCACTGTGAACCTGGGTATTAAATCTATACTCTGAAAGGGGCACCTGATCCATAGTTTGGCTTACCAACTCCTTTAACACCGCGTCATTTCCCCAGTTTGTGGCTTTTTCATCTGCACTAGATGAAGTAATTACTACAAAATCATTTCTGGACCGATGGTGCTTTAATATATTAATAAAAGAACCAGAAAAACAGGTCAGAAGAATAATAAGCTTTTTCCCCGGCAGCTGACTCAATCTATCAAGAATCATTGAATAGCCTAAATCGTAATTTCCAGATACTTTTTCTTGATTTCCTTCCCCAGAAACAAAAAGCATAGTAAGGGTATTATCAAGAGCATATTGATCAACTCTCGCAATAGCCTCAATCAACCTCCCCTGGGTTGCAGAAAAGGGAGGGATAGTAATTACACCATCATACGGGACTCTATCTTCTAATAGAGGAAGATCAAATGCAACATCAGCATATATTTTTAATGCTCCCCTTGCTTGGGCCGACAGATCCTCATTATATCCAGATAATGCCTCTACCCTGCCAAAATAGTGTCTCTCTTTATAAGTCTCTAATTCTTCTAAAAAGCGCTCCCGGTTGCGGCCAAAATACTCATCAACAACTCGATTTACATCTTCCCCAAAATCTATCCTCCACTTTGATAACAGGGTTTCCAGTAAAAAAGTTTGCTGATCACCCAGGTGTGGTCCGTGAACCGGGTGAAAAGGAGAATAGCTCTCTTCCGGAGATATTACTGTCTCGGTCCACATATTTATTAATATCGCAAAGCGTTTGGCCGGTTCAAACCGTTTTATACCGGGACTTTTAGTTAAAAGCTTATTCCCACGAATATGCATTGATTGCGGAAATGAAATTTGCATGCATTTATATCATACAATAATT
>JABMQY010000046.1 GCA_013202975.1 Candidatus Saganbacteria bacterium | reverse complement strand
TCCTCCATCATGAAAATGGGTATCAACCGCTGTCATCATTACTTCGAGTATTTTAATTGGATTACCTGTTAATTGAAGCCGCAGGGATTGTGTATAAGAGTGCAACGCTGCTTTTGATGCACAATACCCAGGCATATCTGCATGAGGTGCAAAGACAAGCCCAGTGGTTATGTTGATAATAGCGCTGTTTTTTTGACGGACCACATTGTCCAGAAATAGTTTTATAAGCCCTACCGGACCAATAAAATTTGTTTGAAGTTCCTGGTCCACTAATGCAGCAGAATAGTTTTTATCCTGGATCTTAAGGTAACTAACAATAACGGCATTGTTGATCAGAATGTTTAATCCGGGATGCTCATTAGTTACCTGATGAAATAATGCTTCACGTTGCTTTTGATCAGAAATATCGCATTGAATGATGTGAACCTGGGGGAGATGTTTCTTGGCGATCTGTAATTTTTTTTCTGACCGACCGCAGATAATTACTGTATTTCCCATCTTTAAAAAAGCTTTGGTCAGTTCAAGGCCAATGCCGGAGCCTCCGCCTGTAATAAGAATGGTATTATCTTTGAGTCTTAGTTTGGTCTTCATAATGATTTCTCCTTTAGTTTTTACATAACACTAAATCACAGATCGGGAAAAATCATTAACCTAGGTTAAGAGATTTAATTTTTTCCTAATTCTGCTTAATGCTACCGGTGTGATCCCCAGATAAGAGGCAATATGATACTGTTTCACCCTTTCAATCAAGTCAGGGTATTCTTTTAAAAACTGTAAGTATCTTGTTTCCGCATCATCAAATAAGAATTGGTATTCTCTTATTTCTTTTTTGATGTACTGTCCTGTTGTTCTGTTAATTTTCTGGCGATTTTATTCCAGCATAAGTTATTTTCAGTCAACTCATTAAATGTTTTGAAACTTGAGATAAGAATTTCCGAGTTTTCAAGGGCTTCAATATAAAACCTTGATACCTCTCCTAAAAGGATAGCCGAATAGGAAATGAGCAAATCATCTTCTAGGGCAAAATACTTTGTGTATTCCTTTCCATCATTATCGATATAAAAGTATCGAAATATTCCAGAAATAATCAATCCAAACTTGTCAGGATTTTCTCCAGCTTTTATAAAGAATTCGTTTTTCTTTACTGTAAATGAATAAAATATTTTATCAATTACTGACAAATCAGATAAAGATATATTCGAAATACTCTGAAAATATGATGTGATTTTTTTAATTTTTTCTTCGGCTGAGGTCACAACTGTCCTTTCTATTGTTGATAAAAGAATTCCGGGCCGGTATTCTCCCAAAGTAAATCTATTGAATTACTATCGTTAATGCCTTCTAACTTACATTCAATTAAGAGTTCCATATCTACCAAATCAAAAATGTAGACAATCGGAGTCAAACCCATTTCCCAAGCTTTGACAAACCAGTATGAACCGAGAGTTTTGTGTAATCGTTTTTGCGAACCTCTATAAACTTTATCAGGTAATTGTCCATCCCGTTCTCGTGTGTCCATTTTAACACCGGTTTCACCGGCCGCTACGCCGGTGGTTGATCCATGATGAGTTTACCAGGGTCGCTTCACATGGGTTTTGCAGCGGCGGTTAGCGGGCCGGTGCAAACATTTGTTATTTTATAATATCTCGATATCGAAAATAATTGAATGAACTTGCTATTTAAACCTTTCCTTCCTCAATAAACTTGATAATAATTTCAGCGGATTCTTTCGGAAACTCCATAGGGATAAAATGGCCTGCATTTGGCAACTCCTTAATTAGTGCATGTGGTACTAACTTTTTAATCTTAGTTGCAACCGATGGCAAAAAAGTCTTTGATTTTGCACCATAAAGAACGAGTGTTGGGACTTTTATCTTGGACACATCTTTCCATATACCACATGGCGCTGTAGCAAGCCTTCTACCTTCCCATATTGGATTACACCGAAGTTTTATCAATCCACCATTTGACTTTTTTGTCCCTTCATGAACGTAATCTTCCAATACTTCTCTTCGCCAGGATTTAAATGGGCCTTTGTTGAGTAATTCAGTAGTTGCTTCTGTTTTATTTTTCCAAGTCTTTTTTCGTTTTGTAACGCTTGTAACGAATGGAACGTGCATTGAAACACCGGTTTTCTGAACCATATAAACAAAGGGTCTCCACACGGGTGGCATAAAACCTGGCTCTATAAGAATTAGATTTGAAACCAAATCTGGAAATCGAGCAGCAAGTACAGCACTGACCGTTCCACCTAGTGAATGACCGATAGCTACAAGTGGTTGATTAAAATGTCTGAAAAAACCCTCAAGATCGTTGTTGAAAATTTCCCAATTTTTTAAGCCAATTGGATCTGTTATCGCTTTAGACTTTCCGTGACCTCTAAAGTCTAAACCAATAACTTTGTATTGTTCGGCCAGTCTTTTTGAAAACTGTGAATACACACCTGAACAGAGTCCGGTCGCATGTGCAATGTGAAGTAAATTTCCCCTGTCTGACCATTTGATATATTTAAATTCTTTAGTAAATTCTATATATTCAAATTCTTGCATCTTAGAATTTATCATTTTAATCGCCAAGATTTATACATAAATAAGGAATTCTTCATTTCCCAATTTTTTAACGTAGCTAATCAGCCGTGCGGCTTTTTGCATCGGCTGAATTAGTCTTGTTATGCTATCTTCAGATTAGTTATGCCTTTCTTTCAGAGGCTCTTCGACATAGCATCTCAAAGGACGAAAAATCCAATTTTCAAAGCACTGATTACAAGAAATGCATTTTGCTTTTTCCAGCTTTCCATTTTTCCATCTTTTAATTAATCCGGGCTCTCTGATCAAAGGCCTGGACATGGATATAAAATCGGCAGCGCCGTCTTCTAAAACTTTGGCCATTACATCAGGGGTCCGATGTCCGCCTACTAAAATAACCGGTATTGAAACATTTTCCTTTAAGGCTTTTGCATATGTACGAAAATATGCCTCCTGCTCTTTTTTTGTAATTCCTTTAACAGCTATATGATCTTTGCTTTCGGACAGAGTACCGCCAGATACTTCAATGCAATCGATTCCGGCTTGTGCAATTATTTCTGCAATTTTAACAGCTTCATCTACATCAAGACCTCCGTCAATAAAATCATTGAAATTCATTTTAATCATTAACGGAAAATCCGGTCCAGTCAATTCCCGTGTTCTGTCCACGATCTCTGCCACAAACCGGGCTCTGTTTTCAGTATTACCACCATAATCGTCGGTTCTAATATTGGTAAAAGGGGACATGAAATTATTAATCAGATTCCCATGTGCACCGTGAAGTTGTACAGCGTCAAAGCCAGCTTCTTTTACACGACGGCAGGCATGCGCAAATTTCTCAACGATGTCCTTAATATCCTGGACCGTCATCTCACGCGGCGTCACGCCAGTGTTTTGTATTGGTACTGCGGAGGGGGCAATGGGTGTTGAGCCGCGCCATTCAGGAATATCCTGCCGACCAAGATACGTAAGCTGCATTGCTATTTTTGTCCCTCGTTCATGAACGGCATCAATGAGTCCCTGCCATGCTTCTATCTTGTCGTTTTCATCAATGGCTAAAGCCGTAGAAAAATTCTCAGGAAAATGTTTGTACGGTTCAATAATAGCCCCACTGGTAATAATAAACCCGACCCCTCCGTCAGCGAGCATGCAGTATAGATCCTTAAGCGCTCCAGTTGGGAGCCCATCAGATGTTGCCATTCCTTCCATGGTTGCAGAGCGAACAAACCTGTTTTTTAGTCGAATATTCTTAATACTTGCCTGCTCGAATAAAATTGAGTTCATTTTTTCCTCCTTCTTTAGG
>JABMQY010000045.1 GCA_013202975.1 Candidatus Saganbacteria bacterium | reverse complement strand
GCTTTAATTTCAAATCTGTCCTCCACAGTTAGTGTAACACCCTCTCCTATTCCAACTACATTATTCGGAAGATCCTTAGGAATAAGAAAAACATCGATAAACCAAACAATATCAGCTTCATTATCAATACAGATAAAAAGCTGACTCATTGCCATATGGTCGCCAAGCCTTGATAGGCGTCGGACAGATTTTCCGGAAATAAAATCCGTGTCGACATCTCCTAAGGCATTTCTCAGGCGCGGAAAGTCAATATTCAACAAGCTAGATTTTTGTGTTTGGACTGGCCGTGTTCTTCCTGTTCGCATATCTTTCTTTCGGTATATATTTAGAAAAATTTCACTGTTTTTTTAATCTGTTCAAAACTTTATTTTTTCCCAGAACTTCCACAACATCATACATCGGGGGCGATGCAGCAGTACCGGTCAAGGCAACGCGGCAGGGGTGGATAATCTGCCCAAGTTTTAAGCCTAATTCAGAAGCCAAAGTTTTAAATACCGGCTCAATATTTTCTTTTGTAAACGGCTCGGTTTTTTCTAGCCGCCCTTTGAGCTCTCCCAATATTTTGGGTGCAATTTCGGTTTTCAAATGCTTCTCAACCGCGGCAGAGTCAATATCATAATCATCTGTAAAAAAACATTTTGACAATGCGACAATATCAGGGATAACAACTATCCTATCAATAAAAAGCCTGACTACTTTTGAAACATAATCAAAATCATGTGTATCATACGCGTCTTCTAAATAAGGGAGGCAAAGATCGATGATCCGCTCAGGCAGAGCCTTGCGGATATATTGGCCGTTTAACCAGTTGAGTTTATCCAGGTCAAATTTGGCCGGGTTTTTTGAAATTCCCTTGATTGTGAATTTTTTCACAAGCTCTTCGCGGGAAAATATTTCCTGGTCGCGATAACCCCACCCCAGCCTGGCCAGATAATTAAACATTGCTTCGGGAAGATAACCTTTTTTTTCATATTCAATGGCCGAAGTTGCTCCATGGCGTTTTGATAAGCGGCTCCCATCCTCCCCCAAAATCATCGGAATATGGGCAAACTTGGGAAGCTTCCAGCCCAGAGATTGGCACAATAAAATCTGGCGGGGAGTGTTTGATAAATGATCATCCCCGCGTATTACATGGGATATTTCCATCAGATGGTCATCAACTACGCAGGCAAAATTATAAGTAGGAAAGCCATCAGATTTCATTATTACAAAATCATCCAAAAGGTCGGCTTCAAATTCTACTTTGTCGCGTAAAAGATCATAAACAATCGCCTTGACCCCTTCCGGAAGCTTAAAGCGAACAACCGCATTCTTACCCTTTGCTTCTTCAGGCGTAAGTTTTCGACAGGAATTATCATACTTAGGAGGAAGCTTATTCTTAGCTGCCTCCTTGCGCTTCTTTTCTAATTCTTCCGGAGGACAAATACAATAATAGGCTGATCCCTCGGCCAAAAGCTGCTCCGCATATTTTTTATATAGCTCCAGTCGTTTGGTCTGATAATAAGGTCCATAAGTACCGTCTTCCCCCGGCCCTTCATCCCAATCCAAACCAAGCCATCTCAAGCCATCAAAAATTGCGCTTACTGCCTCTTTGGTCGAGCGGGTTTTGTCGGTATCTTCAATTCTTAATATAAACTTCCCCCCACGGATCCGCGCATAGACCCAGTTAAACAAAGCTGTTCGCGCCCCGCCCAAATGCAAAGCTCCGGTCGGGGACGGGGCAAATCTAACTCTAACTGACATTAGTATTACTCCTCCTTATCAACAATTATATATACCATGTTTTCAGGATACAGCATCCTAAGCTCGTCCAAGGCTATCTTCTCTATTCGTTCCAAAGACTGCCGCCGGCTAACCAGACTGTTATAATAGCGGTTCTGATCGTAGAGTTTTTGGAACTTCCCCTTTAATCCGGTGTATGCATATTTTAGACTTATACTCTTGTTTTGGATATAGAGATGCAGCATTGCCAGAACCACTATTACCAAAATCATTATAAAAACACTTTTATTCTTATTTTTCATTTTTTTCTGCGGCCCTTAATTTTGCACTGCGACTGCGGGGATTTCTTTCCAGCTCTTCCTCGCCCGGCCGAACCGGCCTTTTAGTTATTATCTTAAGTATATCATCTTTCTTTTGCTCTCTAAAAAACCACTTAACAATCCGGTCTTCCAGCGAATGATAAGAAATGACAACAATTCTGCCGCCAGGATTTAGAAGTTCAACTGCCTGCGGCAAAGCTTCGGAGAGCGCATCCAGCTCCTGATTTACGGCAATACGTAATGCCTGAAAAATTCTTGAAACCGACTCTCTCTTTTTCCAGCCTAAAATCGCCCGCTCCACAATCTCTTTTAGCTCAAAGGTTGTTTTGGGGAGTTTCTTTTTTACCCAGTGAGCAATTTTATTAGAGTAACGCTCTTCTCCAAAATTTTTAAATATCAAATAAAGTTCTTCTTCTGAGCTTTCGCAAATTAGATCATAAGCACTTTTCCCTTTTGATTTATCCATCCTCATATCAAGCGGTCCGTCAAAGCGGATAGAAAATCCCCGCGAAGCTTCATCTATTTGATAAGAAGAAATTCCTAAATCAAAAAGGACTCCGTCAACTCTTGTCTTTACCAGCTCTCCTAAATCCCTGAAGTTCCCCTTGATAACCTGGATCCCATTGATATCCTTGATTTCCTGCAATGCATCTTCATCTTGTTCAATCCCGATTAATTTGACATTTGGATTTTGGATTTTGACATTCCTGGCATGGCCTCCAAATCCCAGGGTACAATCAAGAATGGTCCCCCCACTCTGAGGATTAAGATATTCTACAACTTCGCGGGCCATGACAGGGATGTGTCTTTCCATAGCCTAGTTTGCGATAGCGTCTGGGTTTGGGGTTGTTTTGAAGTCTTTTGAAGCACTGTAGCTGGGGCCTATCTGAACCAGAACAACATCATTATCGCGGTAGAGGTTTATTGTTTTACACTTGGGACATTTAATTTCTACAACGCGGCATTCCTGTATCTTTGCCAAGAGGCGGTTGCAGGCACGGCAGCGAAACTCTTGTAATGTGCTCTCCATGGCGCTCACCCTCCTTGCCCATGCGGGGCTTACCCATTAATTATATCATAAAAAACTATTCCGAAACATAAACATACACCTCACCCTGCCAACTATTAATCCTCGGTGCACCAATAATAAAATCGGGTTTTCCGTCATTATTTATATCCCCAACACCACGAACCTTATGTACTGGTTCCATGGCTTTTTTTCCAACATAGCTCCACAACAGAGAACCATCAGAACCAGAATACAAATATATCTCGCCATTATAATTATTTGTTCCATATGAACCAACAAAAAAATCTGGGGTCCCATCACCATTAACATCACCGGCAGAAGATACCTTATTACCAAGATATTGGTTTTCAACCGTCCCATCTTTTTGATATATTAATGACCCATCCGCTCCGGAATAGACATAGGCCGAACCAGCATTGCTAATCCCTCCCGGATCACTCCAATATGCGGCAACTATAAAATCTGGTATTCCATCACTATTTATATCCCCAAGAGATGAACTACTTACACCAAAATTATCCCCGGCATTCTCTCCATCTTTTTGATAAATGATTGATCCATCAATTCCGGAATAAATATAGGCAGATCCGGCCTGAGACTTTCCGCCTGGGCTTGCACGATAAGCACCAACGATAAAATCATCATATCCATCCTGATTTATATCTCCGGCGCTTGAAACTCCCGAACCCAACAAATCTCCTGCTGCCGCGCCATCTTTGCGATAGAGTTGAGATCCGTCTTT
>JABMQY010000044.1 GCA_013202975.1 Candidatus Saganbacteria bacterium | reverse complement strand
TAGTTATTAAAAATAAGGAGGGGAATATGGGAAAAGAAAAATATGAAAAACCGGGATTATTTAAATTCATAGAAAACAATACTTATGGAGCTACCTGTGGTGCCGGTGCTAATGCGACCGGTGACGGTCGTTGTTTATCGGGAGGTATTGCTGATGCGTTAGAATGTACTACTGGTGCAGGGGCAGATACTTCAGCTGATGTTGCTGGGGCTTATGGCTGTGATTCCGGTGATTCTCCGGATTGTGTGTGTACATCTGGAACTGGGACCGGCTGATTCCACTGCTTGATTAAGTATTTGTCGTAAATGTGATTTTGGCGCAGTTGTTGTTGGTTTGTGTATTTTTTGACTCTATCAAGCGCTTTTTTGCTGTGGAAACAATATTTATTTGAATTATTTATTAAGTTGTTAATTTGAATAATGTAGTTATCTACGATTTTTTCTAAATCAGAATTTTTATTAATATTGAGATCTTTTGTGTTTACTAAAATACCACTATCACCTAATGCTTCGGGAATGCCGCCGATGTTATTTGCAATAGTCGGGATCCCGCTTGCAGCAGCCTCTAAAATAACCCGCGCAAATGCTTCATCATTAATTGATGGAACCAATAAGATTTTTATTGATTGATAAAATCTTTTAATATCCGTGATATCTCCGTAATAGGTTAAGTTTGGTGAGTTTTTTCTGAAGTGATTTTTATAATATCGGCCGACCACGTGAAATTGAAGGTGGGGCATCTTTTCGATAATTTTATTTATTATTTTATTTCCCTTCGTTTCGCCCGAATAAAAACCAATTCCTCTTTTTGTTTTTTTGTCGGTTGAGGTCCTATATCTATTGAAGTCGATTATCGGATGCCATATTACCGAGTTGAGATTGAGTAACTCTGTAACCTTTGTTTGAATAAATTTACTTGTAGAAAATACGGTCCCTCTCTGTAAGAGTCTTCTGGAAACGGGATCCTGTGGAAATGGTTTGACGAAAAATAAGGAATGAAAAAAATGAGTGCTAGGAATGCCTAAAAGGGAGGCAGCCGTTAGCGTAAGAATGTTTTCTTCTAGTGTTAGGGCAAAATCAATTTTTTGTTTCTTTGTTTCCTCATAAATTATTTTAAGCGATTTTTGCGGGTTTTTATGTATTTCGTTTTGTCTGTCCGGCAACATCGCATGCAAGATTTCAATGCCTTTAAAGGTTGCTTTGCAGATGTTTTTTTTCTTAACAATATTTATGCTGTTTTTATTATTTAGTGAGGTCTCAAAAATAAGTTTTTTATAAGGTTCATTGGTGAGGAAATTTAGAATTGAAACCTTATGTCCTTTTGATTTTAAAAAATGTAAAATCTCGAACATTGATGTTGATACCCCATCGCACATATATGGATTAAACTTATTTATGCTGAGCAGGGCGAAAGCCTTGGGCGCAGGGTTCATGCCAGGATCTTTTCTCTTTGTCTCTTTCTTCTGGACTTCGCTAGGAGCTTCGGCGTGTATAATTTAATGCTATTGTCATGGATTGGTTTTGCCATGGGAGTTTTGTGTTCAGAAAGTGCTTTTTCTATTTCAAGCCAGAATTTCCCTGATTTTTTAACTTTTAGTATAAAGACAGGAATATTTGAGGCAAGTTCACAGGCATTTTTAAAGATAAAGTTTTTGAGTTTCCTGTTTTTTTCTTCTTCCCGTTTATTTAAATCTCTTGTTCTATTCGTGTGGGTTATTTGTTGATTTATTAAAATTGTTGCCTGCCCGGACCAGATTGGAATTACCTTATCATACTTTGCCTGTTCTATAAAAAAGATTGCCTTGAGCGGGTAGCTATTTTTAACCCTCCAGGTTTTTTTTGATTTTCTGACCAGATAATCGCTCCAGGTGGGGAAGGGGTGGACGCAATATTTCCCGCTGGTATTTTTTAGGATCAGGGTTGCATCGTCGCAGTGGGCGGTCCAGGGTGGGGGGACCCGTCTTGAGCAGGTCGATTTTCCGGTGCTTCCGGGAGCGGATATCAGGATAGCGTTGCCATCTTTTTCCAGCAGGGCAGAGTGAAACGGGAATCCACCCTTTTTTACTACTTCTTGGAATACTATCTTAAGCGCCTGCATCATGGAAGTAATTCTTAATGTTTTATTTTTTAGAAGTTTTAATTCGCAGACAGCAGTTTTTATTTTATTATTCTTCCAGACCTGGGCTGATCCCTTGGGTTCTAATTTCCAGCCTCGTTTAGGTAGGTTTAATTCCTCAGGCAGGATGGGGGTTTTCTGGTCCTTATTTTTTCGATCAGCCGGAATAAAAATTATTTTCTGAGAATTCTCGGCACTGGATTTTTTAATCTCCAGGATTCTGGCAAATTCGGCCAGCCATGTTTTGGTGCCGTTTGATCCAAACAATTGCCAAGTTTGACCGTTTGAAAGTCTTAAAAGGTAAGGTTTTTCTTTATTTTTCATTGTCCACTCACTTATAATAATAGCATATTTTAATTATCTTCGCTTTGGGATAAAGTTGTTTGACATTTTATTTATTTCCTATAGAATAGAATAGAAAATGAAACATGAATAGATTATGGGAGGGAATGTTATGGAAAGAAAGATAATAGATTATGAGCTGCCGGGGATTTTTAGTATTAGCGGAAGAAGGCCTTCCTGGGGACAATGCACTGGCGGTGATGAGCCAGGGGGTCTTTGGGATTGTGCAAATGGTACTATGGCAAATGAGGCGTGCGAAGCGTATGGTTTAAACGCCGACGGTCCCTGTTGTGATGGCAACACCCCGACAGGGGGTTCTTGTGATGTTGGCGGGAGTCCCGCGTATGAATGTAGTGACGGAACTACCGGAGTTTTGTTAGTTTGCGGAGCAGGAGGGGATGTTTCTTGATCTTTTTCTTATCTTTTCCCAGAATTTGCCGTGGAGGCTGACGCGTAAGACATTACAGGGGACATTCTGAGTTAGAGTGCAGGCGTTATTAAATACAGATTTGTTGTAGTTTCTCATCTTTTCCATTTCTTTGTGTGTAAAGTTTTTAGGGTTTGCACTGTGGATAATCTTTATTTGGTGATATAGCAGTTTGGCCGCTTCTCCCTGCCAGATTGGAACAACCTCATCCTTTACTGCTTGCTCAATAAAATAAACAGCCTCCAGTTGATAGCTTTTTTGAATGTTCCACTTTTTTGGTAATTTGTTTTTATAGAAATTGCTTTGAGTTGGGAGCGGATGAACTCTATACTTATTATCAGATGTTTTTACAATTAAGGTTTTATCGTCACAAATAACATTCCAGGGAGAGGGGATTCTATTGCAGCAGGTTGTTTTCCCTGTACCTCTGCGGGCTGATAATAGGAATGCTTTATTGTTTTTTACAATCATGGCGGCATGCAGGGGGAATCCTTCTGCCTCTACTGTTTTTTCATAAATCATTCTCAGTACGCGTGATAGATTTGCAATTGACAGCTCTTCATTTGGCGCCTGCTTGATAGTGACTAAGG
>JABMQY010000043.1 GCA_013202975.1 Candidatus Saganbacteria bacterium | reverse complement strand
GTTGATGTCTGGTTAAACACACCAATCAGACCCCATGAGGCCAGTGGAACATCTGGAATGAAAGCTGCTATAAACGGAGTTCCCAATGCCAGCATATCAGATGGATGGTGGGATGAAAACCGGGGAGGAGGCTGGACCATTGGAGATAGAGATCAAAATCCAAGCAAAGATGCCAAAAGCCTGTATGGGGTATTGCGGCAAATCGCGAAAGCCTATTATAACCGCAGCACCGATCCGACCTTTTTAAATATGATGGTTGAATCGATTGCCGGCAATGGTTCATTTTTTAATACCAATCGGATGGTAAAAGAATATAATGATAAAATCTGGAAAGCACGGGCCTCAAATGTTTTTATGTTCCCGGTATCCGAAGAAAAAGCATTATCCCTTTCAGAATTTACCGAAAAATTAGTTGCCGCTACTTTCAAGATGGGTCAGGCCAAAAATGAGCGCCAAATAGAACACCTTCTGGCACAAACACTTCTTGAAACAGTTGAAGGCTCTACCCGCATTTCAAGATACTCTGCCCATCGAGAATCGGTCCGGATTATGCGAAGGTGGACCTTAATGATGGGCGGAGTTGTAGGAGAGCAGGAGGAGAGTTCAACCACCGATTCCGGTTTTCACGACTGGACAATATGGGAGCAATTTAGCGGTGAAGTCATGGGAACTCTTTTGGAAAATCAGGAAATGCAAATCGTCCCTAATCCCAAAAAAGACCAAAGATGCTATCGCGATGGTCATCTTGTTTCTTCTGTCCCCTTTGTATTAGTTCCTGAAATAGTTAACGGACAGTTATGTGGTATATATAAATTAGATTTTAGAACCGGCGAATGTAATATTGGAGAGAGAAGGCAAGAATTCATTAAAGGACTGATGGACGCAGTTAGCCTGGCACGAGCACGAGTTCTTGATAATCAATTAGCAACGGATCTTGAAAAGTATTCGGACAAGGCAAACCTGATTAGCTGGGGCTTAACCCTGCTTACCGCCGGAGGTCTCTGGGACATGCCGCGTTATTCCACACAAACCAACCGGGCAGCTGTTTTTTTAGTAAATGATGATGGAAAGCTGAAGGGCTTCCAGGCTGTCGGCGACAGCACTCACGAAGCTCATTCTAGTAATCTGGGTCAATTATCTAAAAGACTCTTTGCCGAAGGTGTTGAGAATCACTTAAGGACAAGTGAGCAAAGGGGTTCGAGTTTAGAGGAACATATCAAAGGAAAAATACTGGGTGATATTGATGTAGTACAGGATATAATCAGAGTCGACAATGGAGTCCCGCTGGTTAATGCTGAATCGTTTGACGGCGGATTTGATATCAGGACAATAGGAAGTTTAACAAGAAGTGCTGAGGAAATATTTAAAATTGGGGAACAAAATGTGCGCAATTTTCTTCTTGTTCCAATCAAGTCATCGAACGGACACATTTTGGGGGTAATTTACGCAGATAACGCTTTCCACGACGACAAACCGCCGGACGTTGAAAAATTAAATAAAATCGCGAAGGCCCTGGGAAACAGAATGGCTCAGATTTTATAGATTAGGCCAGCTGGCAACATCATCCCCGTACTGGTCTTTATTCTTGTTTAATTTACTGCGGAGCTCGTGCACATTTTTTTGAAGGGCAGCGATTGTATTTTCAAAATTATCAATCTGGGCCAGTAACTCAGCGGCGGTCGGTTTTTGATCAGTCATAATTTATCCTCCGACATTGATTATAACCAATATATTGAAGCGTAGCAAGAAAAACAGCATCAAAAACGGACACCTAGAGAAATACCGACCTCGGAGGTGTTATTCTTTGGCTCAATTGCTGTACCTACCGGCACACCAGAGAATTCCAGATTAGCAGTATCAGAATCGGCAATATCCCAGAGCCTCATATAAAGCTTACCCTGGTAGCTAAAATTTGCCGATTCAATCATATAACTTATTAAAGCCTTTAGCCCATATCCGCTGTGCTGCCAATTTATAGGATCATTCCACTCTGAGGCAAAATCACTTAGATGAGAGACCTGTTTTCCAAAAAGAAGGTAATCATATTCGATCATCGCTTCAAAAAATCCGCCAGAATCGTCATGTCTGGTAACTTCAAGACCCAACGGAACATAATAATAATTGGATTCTCTTTGATAGCCGGCGGCTGATTTTAATTGCATATTATCATTCAGGTATCTATACCCTACCCCAATATAAGGAGTTAAGAAAAAGTCATCAGACAAAGGATTGTCTCTCCCCCAGAGCCCCCGAAATTCATACCCCAAATCAGGTATACCATCAAAGGTTAAAGGCACACCTGCCTGTGTTGCACCGTCATAATTTACTGTTCCCAAAAAAATCCTGCCTTCATATTTTGACATGATCTGATCAAAATGAGTAACATTGGAATAGAGTATTCCAT
>JABMQY010000042.1 GCA_013202975.1 Candidatus Saganbacteria bacterium | reverse complement strand
GGCATCGGCCGCCACCAGGGCGTTCAGCGTCAGCAGCCCCAGGGACGGCGGACAATCGATCAGCACATAATCGTATTTGTCTCGCACCCCTGACACAGCTTCCTGGAGTCGGTAGGCGCGGCGGTCTAAGTCCACTAGATCCAGCTCCGCCCCAGACAAATCAACCGTCGACGGAACCACCTGGAGGTTTGGAATTTCTGAGGAAACCGTTGCTTGGCCTATCGTGGCCGAACCCAGGATGACCTCGTAGGCGCCTATTTTGCGTTCCGAATGGGGGATGCCCAGGCCTGTGCTGGCGTTGCCTTGGGGGTCAAGATCGATCAGCAAAACCTTTTTTCCGAATGTTGCCATGTAAGCGGCCAGGTTTACTGTGGTGGTTGTTTTTCCAACTCCTCCCTTTTGATTTACGACTGCAGAGGTTGTTCCCATTGTGAAGTTATTATACCTGTATTTTGTTTAGTAAGTCAAATTTTTTCAATAATCACCAACGACCTCTTGTGGCCGTTTGAAAGTTCGATTTGTTTTATTTCTTTTAATCTGCCGCCGGCCTCTCGAATCTCATTTTTTGCATCTTCAACAATTGGTCCTTTTTGCGCAATAAAAAGGCCGCCTTTTTTTAGGTAGGGCAGGGCGATTATTACTAATTTTGGCAGTTTTGCAACAGCACGGGCTACAACGATATCAATGTTTTTTGGGTTGCGTTTCTCTGCTCTTCCCCAGATCACTTTAACATCCTGGAGATTTAAGACCTCTATCAAATGTTTTAAAAACTCAGTTTTTTTTCTGGTCGCTTCTATTAATGTTAGTTTTATATTTGGTCTTGCGATTTTTAGAGGAATTCCGGGGAAGCCAGCTCCCGATCCGATGTCGACCACCGATTGGTTTTGTAATTCAACTGCCTTTAAGATAGAAAGTGAATCTTCAAAATGCTTGACTTCTATCTCTTTGGGATCAGTGATCGAGGTTAGATTGCATTTTTTATTCCACTCTAGTAATTCAGTAAGATATATATTAAATAATTTTTCTTCATTCATTTGTCATTTGACATTTTTAATTTGTCATTCTGCTGAAGATAACTAGAACGCTTGTCCTATACTAAAATGCAGTATGCCCTCGCCAAAGCTTCTTGAGGTCCCCATTCCATAATCAAGCCGGATCGGCCCAAGCGGGGTTGTGACCCGAACTCCTGGTCCCCATCCTGCAATGAAATCGGAAAAATCAGGGAACCCGCTATACCAGGCATTTCCCCAGTCAAAAAAGAAAACCCCCTGAAAAGTTTCGTTAAAGGTATAACGCATTTCCCAGTTTGTTATTACTTTTCTGGAGCCTTTTTTAATGTCAGCTATGGCATACCCCCTAATGGTATTTGGTCCTCCGGCCCAGTAGAGTTCTCCCAGTGGGAGGTCTCCCACTCCAAGCGCGGTTCCAATATGCCATGCAAAAACCAGCTTTTCCTGCATAGGATTGAAGCGGTTTAAGTCTATACCGTATTTTGTGTAATTTGTTGTTGCCGCCCCGGTTGCCTTCCAACCCTGTTTAAGAGAAATTGTGTGATACGATCCGGAGGAGGGGTTCATCCAGACATCACGAGTGTCGTAAGAAAATGATAATCCGACAAAGGTTGAGATATAGGCTTCAAATGAAGCTCCACTGCGCGGGGAGACACTTTCAGATCCAAAAGAAAAAGAAGATCTAAAATTATCCCTTAATTCTTTTCCTATAGCCATATCCCATCCAAGATGAAGCTCATCCTGCAGGGTCAGATAAATGTCGCGCCCCATGGTATTCCAGAGGCGGTAGGTAAGAGAGGTCTTCTCTCCCAATCTATCGGGCCAAAACCAGGGATTATAATATTTAAACTGGTAGGTAGAGATTTCTTGTCCCGACTGCCCTTTTAACAGAATATTTTGGGCAGTCCCGAAAATATTATTGACCGAGAGGTCTACAAATCCAAACCAGCCCTCCCTCTCACCAAAGCCTCCGCCAAA
This sequence comes from Candidatus Saganbacteria bacterium, assembly GCA_013202975.1. Classification (GTDB taxonomy): domain Bacteria; phylum Margulisbacteria; class WOR-1; order XYC2-FULL-46-14; family XYC2-FULL-46-14; genus JABMQY01. The sequence continues at coordinate 5,462 of JABMQY010000042.1, read as the reverse complement.
ATTAACAGTGCTGGTGCGTCTTTCCGGAATATACAATATGATTATCACTGAGTTATTATCCGATCCCGGCTGAAGCGCCGGCATGATATTTCCGTAGTAGCCGAGATTATAAATATTTTTGATATCTTTTTTGAGAGTTTTTTCGTTAAAGACTGATCCGGCTTTTGTTTTTATTTCTCTGGTAATAACATAATCTTTTGTGCTGAGTTTGATCGGTTTTCCTTTCTCATTTATACCCTCAAAAGTAATTCCCTGCACTACTCCTTCGCTGATGTTTATGTTTAATGTTTCATTTTCAATATTTTCCTGGACAGCTACAATTTTTGCGAGAACATATCCCCCGGTGTGATACTTGCTTTGAATTGTGTCGATGTCTTTCCTTAGAAAGCTGCGGTTTAGCAGTTCATTTTCTTTTAATTTCATTGAGGAGAGCAGTGCCTTGTCCTGGTAGATGGTGTTGCCGGAAAAAGTGATCCTGCGAATAAAAGGATTTTCAAAAACCGTATAAATTACTTTGGTCCCTTTTTTATAGGCTTCAAAAGAAACCTCAACGTTTTTGAAATATCCCAGAGAAGCCAGACTTCTTACATCCTCATTAATAGCTATTGTGTCAAAGACGTCGGATATATTGTTTGAAAGATTATTGAAAATTATTTTTTGGCTGACATGCTGGCTGCCCCGGATTTCGATGGCAGTAATTAGATTGTATGATTCCTCGGCCTGGGAAGAAGAAATGCAAATTAATAAGAAAAATGCAACAAGGCAGGACAAAAATATTTTTTTCATTGGGCAGGTTACCTCCAGGGTAAATTATATCACAGAAATTAAAATTGAACTCCGTTTTTTAGCGTTATTTTGTAGTAATCTGTATCTACTCCGGTATAGGTTAATGGTTCCCGATAATAGGCAAATGAGAGTGAGGGGGAGAGCTTATAGCTGATTTCGTAATTGAAGTTTGTCCCCCCGGATTGTAACACCTCTTCCTGGTCATATTGTAAATATTTTACGCCGAAATAGAGCCGGTCAAAAAAACCTTTTACAAAACCGACGCCGTAGAGTGGTTTTGGACCGGCGTAGCCTGATCTTCCAAGATTGCGCCGGATGTCTTTTCCAAAATTATATTGAAGGGTTAAGCTTTCCAGTCCCAGCGCTTTTTCCAGGTTTCGTTCAAGGTTTCTAAAAACCAAAACCTGCAGCCGGCTGCCAAGATAATCAGCAAAAATATCGGTTCCTTCCACATCCCCTTTCCCTGCCCCGATTAATGATTTTACATAATCAGGTAAAAGCAAAACTTTTACCTGTTGTTCTGAATAGGCAGCTTTGACCATTTGGGGAGGCTGGGTCGTTTTATCTTCATCAAAAGCTTCAAAGTTAGTTTTTAATCCCTGGGTGCTGTCGGATGATCCGGGAACTCCTTTTAGGTGAGTGACGATATTTACGGTCTTCTTTTTGGTTGTGCTGGATATATTTTCTGTTCCGGTATTGTTTATGCTGTCGGAGTCATCTGTTGTTTCTACTACTACATCTGCAGTCAGGTTGAGATAAGGCATTGAGCCGTATTCTGGTGAAAGAATTGCATAATTGGGGCTGGTCTTATCATATTCATAGGGGTAATAATTTTTTTGTTTTGCAATTGATAATAGATCAAATTCACGATTAAATACTGTAATGTTTCCTCTTTTAAAATCGACTTGTCCGATCAGTTCGGGCCGAATGGTGTTACCCTTTAGCTTGATCTCTCGTCCGGAGAATTCCAGGGATAAAAATAGGTTACTTAAATCTATGGTGTTAACATCTCCGGCGGTTAGATACATGTTTTTGTTGAAGTTTAAAACCATATCAAAATTTAGCGGAAGGGCGGCGGCTTTTTGGGCGCTGCTCTTTTTGGTTTGCTTCGGGAGGTAAATGACCCCGTCGTTAAATTCCATCTGCCCGGAAAGAAGCATCTTGTTAGTTGTTCCTTTGAGCGCAATATCTTTTGTTTCAATTTCTCCCGAAAAAGTATTTTCAAGGGCAAGGTTTAAATGGGTATTTTTTGCTCTAGCCTCAAGTGATCCGGTTTCGAGGTTAATGCTTGCTGCCAGGGCAATCAAATTAGGCTTGTTTTTTGTTGTTTTTCCTACCCAGTAGCCGTATATTTGCGGGATCGAGATTGTGTTTCCATCGGCTTCCATTTGGAGAGAAGCGCTTACTATTTCCGAATCATATTTATTAAGCCTAAAGCTTGAGTTGTTTACAGTAAGGAATCCCTTTACTCTGGGTTGTTTCAGTGAGGGGTAGATCTGCAATTGACCCTTTGTTTTACCATCAACGAAATATACTTCCTGGTTGAACAAATTGATAATTCCAATCCCGAGGCCGTTAAGAGATATTGACAGGTCAAGTGATGAGTCATCTAATGAATAAGTGCCAAAGCATTTTGAAATATCATTGTCAGTTGCTATTGTGAAATGTTTGAGCTTTAGAAAATTGTTTGCAAGAGAGGCTTCTGCTGAAATTTGTTTATATTTTATTTTAGCAAGAGAAAGATTTTTCCCAACAAGGGAGAGTGAGGCTTCTGGTTTTGAAAATGATCCCGAGATAGTTCCGTTGAGATTAAAGTTTCCAATGTATTCCTTTTTTCCGCAAACAAGTTCAAGCAGATCAACCGGCATCTCCTTGGCTTTGAAAGCGAGGTTGTTGTTTGATCCTTTAGGGTCAAATATTCCCCAGACAAGGAAGCTGCCGCGTTTCTTGCCCAATAAAAACTTGTTAAAATTAATAAGATCATTTTCATATTTTCCTTGTATTTCTAAAGAATCGGCCTGATAGTTATTATAAAAACAATCATTCATTTTTGCAGCAAAAGATACTATCGGGTCGGCAGTTGTGCCCTGCACTTTGGCGTGGGCCCGGACTTGTCCCCTTATCCCGTGCCAAAATTTCGGGATATTATCCGTGTCGATTTTTTTAAGTGTTTTTTCAAGAGCAGCCCAGGCTTTTAGGTAAGAGGGTCCTTCTTTTGCATATAGCAGCAGTTCTCCGTCTTTGGTGTAAGCGGAGATGGCAGGCAATTTGAGCTTTTTAATGTTATAGGCTGCCTCAGAAATGGTTGATCCTTTTTTTGTTTTTGCGCTGACAAGTTTTGCTATTTTTAAGCTGAGCGGTAAAAGTTTTTCCAGAGAGGCTTTGTGAATTTTAAAATCCAGATCCCACTTGGGGTTATTAATGTTTTTCCCTGTAAATATCTTACCGGCTAACTCGTATTTGCTGTTTTTTGATTCTATTATCAGCGGTTCGGTGAGGGTGAGCTCCCCTTTGGCATAAGAAACTTTTGACTTCATTTTTCCCAGGTAGACATTATTATAAACAAAATTTTTGAAATCAAGTAAGAGGACAACTTTTGGGTCGCTTAACTTACCCGAGTAGTTTAGTTCATAATTACCTGATCCGTCTATTCTGCCAAACTGGGCCAGGTGTGTTGAAAAATCGCTAAAGTCTATTTTGCCCTTCGATGAGAGATCGATCTTGTCTTTATCAAGAAAGAGCGAGAGTGTTATTTTTGAATTTTTTCCGTTTACTTCTGCCGATTTGATTGAAAGTTCTCTCTTTTTTAGTTGAAAATCGGTTTTTGCAGAATTAATGATTATCCCGTTAAAGTTTCCTTTTAACAGAGAAAACTTTCCCTTATAATCAAGATCCAGAAAGGGATCAAGCGAGGTCATTTTTTCTTCTCTCTTTATTGTGCCGCCGACGGAGATGTCCAGATCGCAGATTCCCTGAGGATTTTTTAGCTGTTGCGGCAGTACCAGATTAAGGATTTTAGCATCTTCAAGGTTAAGCTGTTTGCTTACTATTTTTAGTTTGGTTGCGATGTTTATTCCGGTCTGGCCGTAGAGGTTTACCGTCGAGCCCCCTTTTTTGACTATAAAATGGGGAATGTTAATCATTCCCCTCGCGATAGCTATTTTACCGCTGCCGGAATCAATTATTTGTTCGGCGATTTGAGTCCTGCCGATTTCAATCGCCCCGCGGGCGGTGATATTTCTGACTGGCGACGAGAAAAATTCAGGGCCTAATTTAAATAAAATACCCCCGCTAAAGTTCTTTACATGGGACTGTATTTTTCCGGTAAAATTTTCGCCGGAGAGTTGTATTCCGGAAGCTTCAACAGAGAGTGCCGTTTCAAGGTTTTTTGAAATTGATCCAAAGCTTTTAAAATAGGCATCTTTTGAGTAAATATTTATTTTTTCAAGGAGGGTTTCCCCGTTTTCATGGGCAAAGTCTATTTCTGCATTAGATATCGGTTGTCCCAGAACCGAAGCGTTTGAAAAAGAACCTTTTAATGATCCGATGAATCTGTTTATATTTCCGGACAAAGTAAGGGTATAAGCACCTGATCCTTTAATCCCGGGGGTTTTGTAGCTTAGGTCATAGAGGCTGGTATTGGACGAGCTAATTTTAATATTGAGTTTTGGAACTGAGGTATTGAAATCTACCGTGCCCTCCGCTGCCATCTTTCCCTTAAAGATATTTAATTTTGATGAAGAAATTGTGAGAATATCATTTTTATATAAGAGGGATGTTTTGCCTGTAAATGGATGCTGGTAAAAGAATCCTTTTTTTATATCAAGGTCGATTAGATATTTCAGGGAATTTACCGAACCGTTAATTTTAAATTTTGCGTTTCCTAACCCCTTAATGTCCAGGGAGCTCAACTCGGGAAAAACGGGCTTGATTTCTTCCAGGAGAGCATTTTTGGCCTCTATTTTAAAATCAATTGTTGGTCGGGTAAAATCTTTTAATTCTCCGTTAACCTTTACCGATGAGCCGTTAATAATTCCGGATGTGAAAATCTTTAAGTAATCATTTTTTAGGTTTAATTCCAGGTTGGTGTGGCCGCTTTTATAAATTAGATCCAGCGGAACGGCAAAGGGGCCCCATTTTTTTGCATTAAGGTTTTTTGCCGATAGAACTATGTTGTATTTTTCTTTGGCAGGGTTATAGTTGCCGTTTATTTTGATTATTGAATTATCCTGAAATGCGTTAAGAGAAAACTTCATCTCCTGAGGGTTTTTTAGATTAATTACACCCGATTTAACCAGAAAATTAAAATGATAAGGAGTGCTGTTTATTTTTTCATAAATTCCGGCCTGGTCGATGTAATTGACTTTTGAATCCTTTATTTTAATGTTTATTTTTGGGGGAGGGGCCGCAGAGGAATCGCTTTTTGCATTTGGATCGACAAAGAGAGAGACCAGGTTTATATTGTTGTTTTTGTCCCTTGTGACACGAACATTCGCCCCCTCAATTTCTATTGAGGATAAGGCCGGGGTAATATCGCCTTTGTTCAAGATATATTTGGCGATGCTAAAGTTCAGTTTTACAATTTCTGCTTTAAGGTCAGGGGATATTGCGACCCCTTTTAGTACGATTTGTCCGGCAATTCTTCCGCCGGCGCTTTTGATTTTTACATCTCTGTG
>JABMQY010000041.1 GCA_013202975.1 Candidatus Saganbacteria bacterium | reverse complement strand
ATTATCGCCGTATTCTACAGCTTGCGCATTTACTTCAGGTGATATTTGAGTCTTTATTAATATTTCTGGCTGTGCATTCTTCCCCTGCTTGCCACAGCCGACCCACAGTCCGCCGATTATTATTAATACAAGAAAAAAAGCACTAAGATGGCTTCTGATATTCTTTTTGTGCTTAATAAACTTATGCGCATTCATTCATATATAATATCATTTAAAATGTATTGAGAACGCCAAGGATAAACAGATCTGATGTTCCCCCAAATGCTTTATCCTGATTAATGCGATATCTTCCTTTTAGGGTAGATGAAGCTGAAAGGGCATATTCCAGGCCGCCCTCCAGTGTAATGCGCCCTTTGGGAGATTCAAGTTTATAATCACCATTCAATCTTATATCTCCCTTACCCTCTATTTTTAATTTTTTGGTAAGCGACTTACTGGCCTTGGCTCCGATATTGGCCGTTCCATTTTCTAGAGGCCGCATAAAGTTATCAAACCCGGCAAAGAACATCTCTTCGGCCGCAAACTCACTGGTAATAAATTGTGAGCCAATTTTGTAAACCTGAATTGAAGCATTTAATTCACTTCCGAAAAGATCATCCATTTCAAGCTCGGCACCCACCAGCCAATTACTCTGTTTTGTTCCCCCCAGACCAATTCCCCATACCGCTTCTGTTTTATTTGAAAGAGTGGCCCTCATCGCAATTGCTCCTCTTATATCTTTGGGGGATGAGCCAAGTATACCGCTTGAAACATAATCAGCCATTAACACTATATCCAGCTTTTTTAGCAGCGCAATATTATAAATAGATTTCATTACACTTGCGGTTAACTGGCTGGTTTGGATCCTTCCCGATGCAGGATGGCCTAAAGCAATAAGCCCCCCTGAAAGATATAAATCATTGATTGTCCCCGACGCCTGAAAACCGGTATATGGACGGATATAGGTTACCCCCAATTCACTTGGTGAAATTCCGGCCGGATCAGCTTCATGGGTTTTGGGCCCGGGACCGTATGTTAATTTTAAATCAATACCCCCTACTTTCATATTGGTCTCAATATCAAGCAGTTTGGTAGCTAACAGACCATCGGTTATGGTTGCCCCGTCATCCATGTAGCCATAATCCATCGTGTCAAAATTAATAATCATATTGGCTTCTCTGCCAATATTCAAATTTTTAGAAAGTTTGAGCCGGTAATTTGCAATGCCGCCAAAAATGCCTCCCTTTTGAGTAAAGAGATTTCCCAGTCTCAACTCACTCAAAAAGCTTCCCTCAAACCACTTTTCGCCTGAATGTCTTGCAATAAATTTTTCTTTTTTCAGGGCAGCAATCTTTTCTTTTAAAATTTTGGCTAACCTGTCAAGCGAGGCCGCTGTCTCATACCTGGTTATCTTTTGATTGCCTCTAAATGTCCCGTCAGGATATCCGGACATCACCCCCATCTTTACCATCTCCTCGACCGAGGAAAGAGCCCAGTGCCCTTTGGGTATTCCCAGAGTTTCTGCTTCTGCTATAACCGGAGCTATAAATATACTAAACACAAAAATAATTACAAATAAACTTTTCATCATATCTTCTTCCTCCTCGTTATTTTTTTCTTGCTATTTTTTCCCATTCTTTAAACAAGGCCAGTATTACAAACAGGACAAATACAAACAATCCCATTTTTAATGAAAGCACCAACATGCCGGTAGCAATTTGAGGAAGGGCTTTCCCCAGGTCACTAAGGGGGGCCTCCCCTCTGATAATATTAACCAGCAGATCAATTGATTCTTCCAGCGTCTGCGGTTGTGGTTTAATCAAAGGGGCTGGAATTTCTTTTCTTATTTTTTCTTGTTCAAAGACCTTCTCTTTTTCCGGGGCCCGTTGCGGCAATTGAATCCTGATATTTCCCAGTGCATTTCCTACATTGCCGATTGCCGATCCAATCCCCTCGGCTGTGGCACCAAAAAAGCCGCCAATACCCTGTCCGGCTCCACCAATTGCGCCTCCGATTCCTTTTCCGGCTGCACCTAAGGCTCCACCTATTCCCTTTCCGGCCCCGCCGATTGCATTGCCAATATTTTCAAAAAACTTAGTAGAAGGT
>JABMQY010000040.1 GCA_013202975.1 Candidatus Saganbacteria bacterium | reverse complement strand
CCGCCGAATGACTGTTTTGCAGACAGTTCCCTTAGCCACTTGGGTACCGCGCCGTTATTTATATTCTATCATATTTATGTTAAAATTAGATTGATGCTACAACAAAGATCAAGAATCATTAACCATCAAAAGCTATCCGATACATATTATAAACTCACCCTTGAATCAAAAGAAATCTCAGCCCTGGCGAAGCCGGGACAATTTGTAAATATCCTGATTAACCACGGAACCTGCCCCCTTCTAAGACGCCCTTTTGCAATACATCGAAAAAATAAAGATAAAGAGATATTTGAAGTACTTTATGAAGTAGTCGGAAATGGAACAATGGCTCTATCAATTAAAAAGATCGGAGATGAGCTAGATATTCTCGGCCCCCTTGGAAATGGATTCACAATTGATCAAAACAAGAAAACCGCTATCATAGTTGCCGGAGGAATCGGTATCGCCCCACTGGTAGCCCTGGCCGAAGAAACAAAATCAAGCAATCAAACAATTTATTTTATAACCGGGCATGGATCAAACAATGCCATTGTATGTATCGACGAACTCAAATCAATGGGTATTGAAACTATTCTCTGTACAGATGACGGAACAGCCGGCAAGAAAGGGACAGCAACCAAATTACTTAAAGATCTATTAGATAACAAACTATCCCCTATATCCTATAACCAATCCACTATTTACTCTTGTGGCCCCAAAGCAATGCTCAAAGCAACAGCAGCAATAGCAAAATCAAAACAAATCTCCTGCCAGGTATCACTTGAAGAAAAACTGGCCTGCGGAATTGGAGCATGCCTGGGCTGTTCGGTCAAAACAAAAAAGGGATATAAATTAGTTTGCAAAGACGGTCCGGTCTTTGATGCAGAGGAATTAGTATGGTAAACCTATCGCTTGAATTGGCAGGAATAAAACTAAAAAACCCGGTAATGGTTGCCTCCGGCACCTTTGGTTATGGAAAAGAATACTCCGAATTAGTAAATATTAATAAATTAGGAGCCATTGTAACCAAGAGTATTACGGTAAAACCAAGGATCGGGAATCGGCCCCCCAGAATTTGTGAAACCCCTGCCGGCATGCTCAATTCAATCGGACTACAGAATGAAGGCCTAAAAAAGTTTACTGAAGAAGCATTACCCTTTTTAGAAAAATTTGATACCCCTTTAATTGTAAGTATTGCGGGAGAAACCGCTAAGGAATTTATAAAACTTGCAAAAACCCTGTCAAAATTCCCGATAGTAAAAGCTCTGGAAATCAACATTTCATGCCCAAATGTGGAAAAGGGAGGAATGTTATTTGGCTGCGCACCGGAGGGAACAGAAGAAGTTGTTAAAACAGTCCGCCAGGCAACCAACCTTCCTCTTATTGTAAAACTATCTCCAAATGTTACTGATATCCGTGTTATTGCACAAAAGGCTGAACAAGCCGGCGCAAATGCCCTCTCTTTAATCAACACCCTGCTTGGAATGTCGATTAATATTAATACAATGAAACCAAGGCTGGGAAACATTAAGGGGGGCCTATCCGGCCCGGCAATTCGACCAGTTGCTGTCAGGATGGCCTGGGAGGTTGCACAGGTAGTCAAAATACCAATTATTGGCATAGGCGGAATCATGAATGCTCAGGATGCGATTGAATTCTTCTTAGCCGGCGCTTCGGCAGTCCAGATTGGAACTGCAAATTTTGTGGATCCAAATGCCTCTATTAAAATTATCAACGGGATTAAGAAGTATCTTGAAGAGAAAAAGCTATCAAACATCAAAGAAATTATCGGAAAACTTAAAGCCTAAAAACTGTCCCAACAACACTCGAATCATTTCCCAAAGCCGTAGCCGACACTTTAACGATATCAGCCTTTTTGCCATTAGCAATTATCATGACAGTTCCGGAACTTTTACATAAATTTGCAGCTTCAAGTTTTGTTTTCATTCCACCGGTACCATGTTTTTTATCTGACATTGATGCCGAAGCCTTTATTTTGTCAGTGATTTCATTTATGACATCAAGCTTAACCATTTCACCAGGGCCAACTTTTTCATAAAACCCATCAACATCGGTTAAATTAATCAAAAGACCGGCTTTCATCAAAACCGCAACCATAGCGGCAAGATTGTCGTTATCACCGACTTTAATCTCGTCCGTTGCAACAGTATCATTTTCATTAACAATCGGAACTACAGAATGTTTTAATAATGTCGAAATTGTTAGATATGCATTTTTCTTTTTAGCAGAATCATGAAGTTCATCGTGGGTTAACAGGATTTGACCAACCGTGATTTTATGCTTGGCAAAAGCTTTTTGATATTCATGCATCAAAAGTGACTGGCCAACCGCAGCTGCAGCCTGTTTTTCCTGTATCGCGCGGGGTTTTTCTTTGTAACCAAGCTTACCCGAACCAGAAACAATGGCGCCCGAGCTTACAAGGATAACATGCTTATGGAGAGATTTGAGTTTTGCAATATCCCTGGCAATTCTTTTGATATTAGGAAGATCAAGTCTGCCGATTTTGTCTGTTAAGGAACTTGAGCCGATCTTTATTACGATCAAATTTGAGGTCATTATATATCTTAAGCAGCAACGGGCTTTATAGAAACCAGTTTATTAGTGAATTCAACAGCGCCGTCAATCTTTGCAAATAGTGTAAAATCTTTCCCCTGGCCAACATTCATTCCAGGATAAAACTTGCTTCCGCGCTGGCGCATAATTATTGAACCGGCAGATACAACCTGGCCGCCATAGGCTTTTACCCCTAATCTCTGTCCCCATGAATCTCTGCCGTTTTTTGACGCGCCGCCGGCCTTCTTATGAGCCATGGACTATCTCCTTAATCTTAACACGGGTATATTTTTGCCGATGTCCGGTTTTTTTGCGGTAATTGGTCTTATTTTTATACTTGAAGATTATAACTTTTTTGTCTTTTATCCGTGCGTCAACAATTGTGGCACTAACCTTTGCTCCCTCAAGATGCGGAGTCCCGATTTTAACATCTTCGCCGTCGGCTATCAGCAAAACCTGATCAAACTGATGGTCGTCTTTACTATCTACCAGCTCAATATCAATCTCATCTCCAACAGAAACACGATATTGCTTTGATCCTGACTCAATAATTGCATATTTCATGATTATAATATTATATCCTATATGCGGGAAGCGGTCAATACATCTACCCCATTAGGCAGGACCAGATTGAGTCTATCCACCACTTCCTGAGGAGAGATCTCCTCTTCAAAGGTCAATTTTGCTTCTTCAGAGCCTGAACTCTGACCAACCTTAAGTGCCTGCCCAAAAGACATCTTCATACGAGGGTTAAAACCTTGTGAATAGGCAATAGGAAGATTTGCACGACGAATTGCCCGGCTAATCACCCGCATTAAGTCAAGATGAGATATAAACCTTACCTCACCCCCTTTTGTATAGGTTATTTTTATTACTATTTTTTTGTCTTCTATCATAATTGACTTAAACCCAAAGTAGCCCCTAATTTATAGTACAGGTTTGACTTAACTCCGTTAATATAAGCAACTTCAAGACCCAGCCCGGAACTAACACTCAAGGGGGACAAGGTGGAAGCAAGCAGCAGACCAATAGGGAGAGAAAGCTCTGCCTCTCCCGCAAGACTGTAATAATTATTATTTTGATCCTGATTATTGAATGCCCACAATGTCCCCTTAAGGGTTCCCAGCGTAAGTCCAAAATTAAAAATAGGAAGGTCCAGATAAACACCTCGTCCATAGCCAATCCCCATTTTTCGGTAGTATGGAGAAGCTATCTTTTCGGCAAACAAAATGCTAATTCCATCCGCCACCATTAGGCCGTCAAAAATTTCCTCTCTATTCTTAAAAATCCCCAATTCAAAATTGTAAACCTGGTCTCTTCCCATTCCCTGCGGGATGTTTGAAGAAAAGGAGTATAATTGACTACACTCAAATAAAAATCGATAATTATCTCTCGGACGAATGCTTGCATCGGAAAATGTAGAGAAAGAAAAAATGATAACCAACACTAAGAATATCTTACAAACTAATTTATGGAAATAAAATTCCATGGCAATTCCTCCTCAGGACTTCGTTTTCTTAAATAAGAATTTGGATCGATCTTGCACTCGGCAAAGGCCTTTTGCCAGATGTCAAACTTGAAATACTCGGACCAAGCATCAAGTTTTGCACCAAGTTTCCAGGCAGCAACAATTACTCGCGAAAGTTCTCGATCACCCCTAGTAAAGACCCCTTCAAGAAAGGATGTCTCGGCCTGATGCCAGCGAACCTCGATCCCCTTTTGACGAGTATTATCTTTGATAATTTTTTGTCTGCGCAGGGTTTCAGAAATTCCAATCTGTGCTTCTCTTTCAAACGCGGTATGCGGTTTTGGAACATAAGTAGATAGTGCCGCGGTGATGCGAACTCGTTTTGTGAAAGAGCGGCCAATTTGATGAGCTTTTTTTACTAATTCAGCAATTGATAAAATATCATCATCGGTCTCTCCCGGCAGGCCGATCATAAAATACAGTTTTACAGCGGAAATCCCCCCCTCAAAGGCGGCTTTTACTCCTTCAAGTACTTCCTGGTCAGTTATTCTTTTTCCTATTGAAAAACGAAGTTTCTCATTTCCAGTCTCCGGCGCCAGAGTAAGCGATGAGGGACGAACACGGCTCACCTCTTTTGCAAGCCTTACCCCAAAGCTGTCGGTTCGAAGCGATGGAAGATTTAAAGAGACTTTTTGCTTAGCAATTTTTTGAGCAATTTCCTTAGAAACACTTTCTATTGCAGAATAATCGGAGCTGGACAAAGAGGTAAGAGCTAATTTCTCCTGACCGGTGTTCTTTATCAATTCATCAGCTAAACTAATTACTCGTTTTGGGTCTCGTTCGCGTACGGGAGAATATAAAACCCGGGCATTACAAAATTTACAGGCCCGCTTGCACCCCCTCATCACCTCCACCACTGCCCTATCCTGGATTGTTTGGATAAACGGGACAATCGGTTTAATCGGAACATGCGCATTCGAAAAGTCAGCAACATGCCTTTTCTTCACCCTATTTTTCATCGCCGGAACATAAACACCCTCTATCTTCGCAAGCTCTTTGAGTTTTCCCACCCTATCTCCTATACCCTGAACCCTAACCCCTATTTCTACTATGGCTTCTTCCGCTTCTCCTATTACAAAAAAGTCCACAAACTCGGCAATCGGCTCAGGATTAAAGCAAGCCGGACCACCGGCAAATATTATTGGATGCGAGTCATCGCGATCTTTTGAATAGATCGGAATATTCGAAAGTTTGAGCATTTCGAGAATATTGGTATATGTTAATTCATGGCCTATTGAAAAACCGAGCATGTCGAATTTTGAGATTGGGGTCCAAGATTCCAGACTTAGAAGGGAAAGGTTTGAAACCTGTTCCTTCAATTTTTCCGCCATATCCGGTGCAGGACAAAACACCCTCTCCGCCAACACATCTTTTTGTTTGTTTAAAATATCATAGAGGATTTGGATTCCAAGATTAGACATTCCAACCTCGTAGAGATCCGGATATGCCAGTGCGATGTGCAGAGAGACATCGTCCCAGTTTTTGTGGATAGAATTTAGTTCATTGCCAATATAACGGGAAGGTTTGCGGACTAAGGGTAGAATTTCTTCAAATATTCCGTGCATATTATAATCTTAGCATTATTAAAAAATAATGTGAAATTTTTGGGATTTGATACCGAAGAAAAGATAAGAATATCAAAGGAGGAATATATTATGGCAATTGGAAAAGTAAATATTGTGGCTTCAAATACAAAGTTTCGTCAGCCCTTGCGCACACCGGATGGATTCAAAAACTATACTATGGGACTGGTTCAGGCAATGACTTTATTGGATAGTGTAGATGTCCGTGTATTTGGCCATCAAAGTGTACTATTCGATACAATCATTAAAAGTCTTAATGGAGTTTTGGAGTTAATAGAAAGTAATACCCCGGTTATAGGCCCTCAAAATATGCACTGGACCGATGATGGCTCTTTTACAGATGCCCCGCCATCGGTTAAAGATTGGTTAGCAATCGGTTATAAACATATTATGCTGGGACACTCGGAATTGAGAGTATATTTTGGAGAAACGGATGAAAGAGTAGCTCAAAAAACCATATTGGCTCTACAAAATGGCCTGCATCCTACTATTTGTGTCGGCCAAGATCCTAAAGAAGAAGCCGAGGGAAAAGGAATGGATGCCCTAAATAGACAAATTACAGAGGGTATTCTTCCGGCGTTAGACAGATATAGTGATTCAGAAGATACAAGATTGGACGTTGCCTGGGAACCATTAGCCGCAATTGCCGGTTTTGCAAAATTATGGAATCTTGAGGCAGTTCCTCCAACTGATGAAGATATTCAATTAGCACACGAAGGAATAAAAAATATATTTAGTGACAAAGGATACCCAAAAACAGCAGAAACCCTTAGGATATTATATGGAGGCAGTGCAAAACCAACAAACGCAGAACAGCTATTAAGACTCCCGTATGTTAATGGTTTATTGATCGGAACAGCCAGCTGGGATATTGAGAATATGATAAAAATGATTGAAATTGCAGATAGGCTGGCAAAAGAACCATCATAAGTCCGGCGGAACCTTCCCCTCTGCCCTATTGTCTAATATAATAGGTATATATGGACTTTCACGAAGTTTATAATAATCATCAAAAACTAGTTTGGAATCTGATCTCGCGTTTTGTTTTTACTAAGGAAGACCGCGAAGATCTCTTTCAGGATGTATTTATTAAAATTCACAAAGCCCTGCCCAAATTTAAAGGTGAATCAAAAATCGAAACCTGGATATATAGAATCACGATAAATACCGGAATTAATTACGCAAAAAAACAGCAGAGACAAAGATTCTTAGGTGATCTTTTGAGAAAATCAGGAATAGTAAGAGACAAAGAAGAAGATATTAGTCAAAAGGTTGAAACTGGCAATTCGCTCTTAAAACCATTAGAAAGCCTCAACCCAAAACAAAGAATGATCATATTATTAGCAGAAGTTCAGGAAATGAATTTAGTAGAAATTGCGGAACATATGAAGATCCCGGTCGGAACAGTAAAATCTAACTTGCACCGGGCAAAAGAAATACTAAAAAAGGAAGTGATAATTGATGAGTAAATATATTGATAGATTAAAGGACATGAAAATCCAAAATCCGGATTTTGATAATTTATTAGAAAAAATTGAAAAAAGAACACAAAAAAGAAACATGCTGCCCAGGCTTGCGTTAGCGGGTAGTCTGGCCGCAATGCTCATAGTTTTTGGATTATATTTTTATTCGGATTCTCAAGGTCAAAATGAATCTATAATGGCCTATGTGATGGATCAAAATTACAATAACAACCAGGATCCGATACTGGATTTTGTGTTTGAAGAATAATAATGGAACTTTTTAATAAGATCGTATGTCAAACAATATACAGGGGGAATAAAAATGAAAAATAAGATATTTGTATTGGCTCTTTTGGGAATCACAGCTCTGACTCTGGTCTCTTCACAAAGTTTTGCCTGGGGCAGACGGGACAGGCATCATAAAAAAGAGTTTATTCACAGACTGGATCTAAATAATCAACAAAAAGAGAGATTCATGATCCAAAAACAAGAAGTAGAAGAAAAAAAGTTAGCCTATCGACAAAAGAGCGAAAGAATAAGAATTGAAATGAAGGAAGAGCTGGCAAAAGATCATCCGAACAGGGACAAATTACACAGATATATAAGAAAAATAAACCAACATCGGACCGATATGCAATTAAGACGGATTGATTACATGCTCGAAATGAGAATGCATCTTTCCCCAGAACAAAGAGTTCGGTTCAAAGAAATGTGTAGACAAGGATTTGGCATAAGGCACAAAAGAAAATAAAGAAACTAATTTACATCACAGATATCTTTGCCTAGTTTAACTACATGCTTTGAATAATAAGCATCATTAGTCTTAACATTCATAAACGGCAATATTCGCTTTGGGGTAAAAGAATATATAACCACCTCGTAATAATCTTCTTTTTTGGATATTTTGGGAACCTCTTCTTCGGATCTGGGTTTAATTGGATAAGGAGACACCCCGACAGCCCTTGCATTATCATTTGCAATCTCAACAATTATTGCTGCAGCTTGTAGCGCCTCCTCTTCGGACCTTGGATAATAACCTATCTCTCTAATTGCCTTATCAATCTCCCAGGCTTTATAAGATTTGCCATTCTTTGTAATAACATAGCGAGCAGGAATCAAGGGATCTTCTGCTTCTTGAGATTTATCATAAACAGTATAAAAGCCTAGGCCGGGAATTTGTTTTATTTCTCCTCCGCCAATAATCGGATTGTCGTAGCCTTGCTGTTTTTTAAATACCTCTATAATTTTATCCTGTGATCTTAATACCGGCTCCCCCATAGCATATATTCCGGAAGAATATGATAACAGCAACAGACTAACCAGCAAAAGCACAAGTAAATATCTCATAGGCCCCCAATTTGTTCTGATAATACTTTATATTCTCCAACTTTCAAGTCCCGCAGCTTATAATCTGAAATCCTAACCCTTTTTAATTTTAGAACATTATAACCCAGACT
>JABMQY010000039.1 GCA_013202975.1 Candidatus Saganbacteria bacterium | reverse complement strand
TGCCATGGCATGGCTCTCCATTAAAACTTTATAACATTTGCACCATAAGTCAATCCAGCACCAAATCCCGACAACACAACTTTATCCCCTTTCTTGATTCTCCCCCCATTATAAGCCTCATTAAATGCAATTGGGATTGAGGCAGCCGAGGTATTGCCGTACCTATCTAGATTAACAAAGATTTTTTCTTTGGGCAAGCCCAATTTCTTGGCAACATGGTTAATTATCCTAATATTTGCCTGGTGTGGAATTAAAAGATCCATATCCTCTAATTTTAGATTTGCTTTTTTTAAAACCTCGGTAACCGACTCTTCTAATGCAGATACAGCGAATTTAAAAACTTCTTTCCCATTCATAGTAATAAAACCATTCTTAAGCGGCATTACTAAATGCTTACCGCCTTCACCCCTTGCCCCCAAATAATTAGCCAGAATACCATCCCCATCACCATTAGAAGCAGAAACAACAACCGCCCCGGCTCCGTCTCCGAACAAAACACAAGTTCCCCGATCGGTCCAATCAACATATTTGGTAAGTGTATCGGCCCCAACCACTAAAATATTGCTATACTGCCCCGACTCTACAAAAGCAGCTGCCGTTGCCAAAGCAAAATTGAAACCAGAACAGGCCGCAGAGATATCAAAAGAGGGAATTCTCCTGACCGCCAATCTATTTTGTAAGATACACCCTACTGAGGGAAACAGACTGTCTGGTGTAGTGGTAGCGACCAAAATCAAATCAAGATAATCAGAATTGACATTTGCAGCTTTGAGCGCCAGGCGTGCAGCAGCTTCAGCTAAATCTGCAGTTGTTGTCTTGTCATCGCAAACATGTCTCTCTTTTATCCCTGAACGGGACATTATCCACTCATCGGTTGTATCAACCATTTTCTCTAAATCAGCATTGGTTAATATTTTAGGAGGAACATAAAAACCGCTGCCAATTATCTTTGCTTTTGCCGTCATTTTTCAAACTTTCTGATACAAGAGACAAGATCTGCTTGTACTGACTCTTTGGCTACCCTGATTGCATTCATTAAAGCTTTTTCGTTTGACCGGCCATGGGCCTTAATACAAATACCATTTAATCCCAAAAGCGGAGCTCCGCCAAACTCATCATAATCTACAATTTTCTTGAGCGCTTTAAAAGCCGGAAAAAGAAGCATTGCCCCCATTTTTGTCAGGAAGCTCTTTTTGATCTCTTCGCGCAGTAAATCAACTATCTTCCTGCTCAGACTCTCTGCAAATTTTAAAATCAAATTCCCTACAAAACCGTCACAAACAACCACATCAACTTTGCCGTTCATTATCTCTTTACTCTCAACGTTACCGGAGAAATTAATTTTGGATTTTTTAAGCAGGTCCCAGGCCGCTTTTGTAAGAGCGTTCCCCTTCTCTTTCTCTTCCCCAATATTAAGAAGTCCGACTTTAGGATTATTAACGTGTAAAATATGCTCCGAATAGAGACTCCCCATCTCGCCAAATTGTTTTAATTGATTGGGAGAATTATCGATATTGGCTCCCATATCAAGAAGAGTTATCGGACCCCGATTCGAAGGAAAAATAGTTGCAATAGCCGGACGCTCTACCCCTTTTATCCTGCCAAGGCGAAAAAGCGCTGAGGCCATAAAGGCTCCGGTATTGCCGGCAGTAACAACTGCGTCAACCATCTTTGCCCGGGCTAAGTCCAGGGCAACATTGATAGACGCATTTTTCTTTTCCTTAACCGCCTGAACCGGAGCTTCATTCATGCCAATTGACTGACTTGCATGCATAATTGAAACACGGGAAGAACAGTTTTTTTGTTTTTTTAGAAGGAGATTTAACTTTTCTTCGTCCCCCACCAGAACAATTTCGATATCACTAAATTTTTCTGCAGCCAAACAAGCTCCTTTGACCGGAGCCTCCGGGGCAGAATCCCCCCCCATTGCATCAAGTGCAATTTTGATCATTTGGATTTATTCCTTAACCTTCTTTTTTGGAGGTTTTATTTTTATAACCTGACGGCCCTTGTAGGTGCCGCATTTTGGACAGGCACGATGCGGCAGGACCCTTGCCTGGCACTGGGGACAGATATTCAACCCCTTAGTTTTAAGCCTTAGCCAGTTTGCTCTCCTCTTTCCCTGTCTCGACGGCGAATGTCTTTTCTTCGGTTGTGGCATCTTTTAATCCTCCTTTTCGGAACACTCTTTGCAAAGTGGTTTAATGGGTAATTGGGTCAATAGGTTCTGGCGTACCGCCTCACCAAGATCAATCATATTCTCCTTGTCTATTTTAAAGATAAAATCCTCTTTAGTCAATTCCCTCTCGCCCTTTCCCTTTGGGGAAAGACTAATCTCATGAGAATACTCTTCAAGAAAACCTATCTCCTCCTGAAAAACAAACTTCTCAAGGCAACGGCCGCATTCCAATTTTATCTTGGCCGATACCTTTGCATCTAAAACAAGTATCTCCCCGCTATTTAACAGGTCAGCTTCGATGATTATCGGCTCAACAATATCCAACCCATCATCCGGATATGTAACCCTCTCCTGCAGACTAAGATGTGAGGTTTGACCGACTTCCTGCATAAGAGGAGAAACATCAATTTTTATAGGCACAATGATATAAATTATAGCAGAAAAGGGGGGCTGGGGCAATTATAACTTCAGACCAGAATACAGCCTCCACACTAAATATCTAGATAAATTGATGAAGATTAAAGCCAGAAATGAAGCATATATTACAATCTCCCTGGTATAAAGGGCTTCCCTATACAAGAAAACAATAATAATATAAGTAAAAAATCCAGCAGAAAAAACTCCAAATGAAACCGGGAAAATTCCATCTGTACGAACAATTTCATCTGTCTGCAATTTATATAATCCGGCAAGATTTAAAACAATTACCCAGAGCAGGGTAATAAACATAAGCACTTTAAAATAAGGAATAATAGATATTGCAAAGGGATTAAAAATTTTAAACTTAATAATATATCCAAGTATAAAAACA
Organism: Candidatus Saganbacteria bacterium; assembly: GCA_013202975.1. Classification (GTDB taxonomy): domain Bacteria; phylum Margulisbacteria; class WOR-1; order XYC2-FULL-46-14; family XYC2-FULL-46-14; genus JABMQY01. Next base: position 58,910 of record JABMQY010000039.1, on the reverse strand, counting down.
ATGTTAATAATAACAATATCTGATATTATTTTAAGAGCCAGGAAATACCATCGCCCAACCCCCATCAGATAATCGCCTCATTATACCTTGGAACAACCTGCTTGAGCATTTCCTTAATTTTCACGCACTCCCCACGACGGGCCAGATCTTCTAGGATTTCAATCTTTTGGATCAACTCATTAAACTCTATTTTAGCGGGTTGTGCAACATGTATTTTTTCATACTTAGTAGCTTGAGCCCCTTCTTCTGATGTTAATATTTCTTCAAACAGTTTTTCGCCAGGCTTAAGCCCTACAAACTTAATTTCTATATCAATACCCTCTTCTAATCCCGACAATCTTATAAGATCCTTTGCTAAATCAACTATTTTTACGGGATTACCCATATCTAAAATAAAGATCTCGCCACCACTGCCAATTGCCCCTGCCTGAATAACTAACTGGACAGCTTCGGGAATAGTCATAAAATATCTCTTAGCATCCGGGTGAGTAACAGTTACAGGTCCCCCGCCTGCTATTTGCTTTTTGAATATTGGAACAACGCTGCCTCTGCTTCCCAATACATTGCCGAATCGAACAGAAACAAACTTTGTTTTACTTCCACTCAAAGCCTTTGCCTGAACCATCATTTCCGCAACCCTTTTTGTTGCCCCCATTATACTGCTGGGATTAACAGCTTTATCCGTCGAAATCATAACAAATTTTTTGACTAAATGCTCCTCTGATTGATCCATAATATTTCTGGTGCCGATAATATTATTTAAAACTGACTCATCTGGATTTCTTTCCATCAAAGAAACATGCTTATGCGCCGCTGCATGAAAAACAACATCCGGAGATTCCTTCCTGAAAATATTGTGTATCCTGTCAATATCCCGGACGTCGGCAATATAAGTAGCAAGCAGCAAATATGGATATTTATTTCTAAGTTCAAGCTCAATATCAAAAATGCTATTTTCACCTTTTCCAATCATTATTATCTTTGCCGGATTATACATCGATACCTGACGACAAAGTTCTGACCCGATCGATCCTCCCGCTCCCGTTATCAAAACATTAGCATTTGAGAGATAAGACGAAATACTTCTAATGTCAAGATTAACCGGTTCACGCCCTAATAAGTCCTCAATCTCCACATTCCTAATTTGGTTTATATGAACAGTGCCATCAATCAATTCAAAGATTCCGGGAACAATTTTAAATTTTGCTTTACTTTCTTCGCAATAACCTACAATACGACGAATTTCTTTATAATTTGCGGTCGGAATCGCAATAATGATCTCATCGATGCTTTTTTCTCTGACTATTTCCGGAATTTCGTTACAATTACCAAGAACCGGAAGTTGATGGATAAAAAGACCCTTATGCTGCGGATTATCATCAACGAACCCAATGGGTCTATATCCAAGCTTTGGCAGTTTAAGCATCTCCCTCAATATCATTTCTCCAGCATCACCAGCGCCGACAATAAGAATCCTTTTCCCCTCTCCCTTGATCCCGATCCTAGAATGGGCCTCTCTCCAAAGCCTGATCAATAGACGCACTCCGGCAAGAAAAGAAAAACAAAGCAAACCCTCAATAACCAGAACTGAAAAAGGAAAATCCCTGCCTCCAAAAACAATAATGCTAACCGCTAAAAACATTGAACTTAAAGCAATGGCTTTGATAAATGAAGTAATTTCACGAACACTCATATATTCCCAGGCCCAATGGTAAAGGCCAAAATTCCTGAACATTCCAATGCGAAAAGCAAGGCTCAAAGGAATTACCCACCAGAACTTATAAAAAAACCATGAGAAAAATGCGGAATTTCTACCCTGAAGGAGAAAAACAGCAAATACTATTGATAAAATCATCAGGACAATATCCGAAAATACTAACAATGGCAGTTTGTACTTTCTGCTAAAACCCAATAAAATATCAAAACTATTTATGTTTTTTCTAGGCATTTTTATTTTTTTCCAATACCCGCACTAAACCACTAAAGCCGACTAAAATAAATAAACAAAACAGGACAAGAACAATCTTTGGCAATAGAGTAATTTTTATATAGAAAACAGCGGCCAGACCAAAAAAGAGACTAAGAACATAGTAAATAATACTAACCCTCCGGTGGGAATAGCCATTAATGATCAATCTTTGATACAAATGTTCCCGGTGAGCCTTAATAACATTCTTGCCCTCAAAGCCTCTCCTGATAAAAGTAACCATAGAATCATAAATAATAGGAGCAAGGATTAAGAAAAAGGGATATATAGAAATATAATTATTACTTTGATTAACAATCATAATGCTCAAAAGAGCAAAACTGTAACCTAAAAACATGCTTCCTATATCACCAAGAAAAATACTTGCAGGATTAAAATTTAACAATAAGAACCCGGCACAAACCGCCATTAAAACAAGAGAAATCATAATGGCTAAACTATTTCCGCTTATAACGGCTAAGAGCAACATGAAAAAAGAAAAAATAACAGAAACTCCGCCAATTAAACCGTCAATTCCATCCATAAAGTTGAAAGCATTAATCATCCCATAAATCCAAATCAAGCTTAAGACGCCCAAAACAAATTGATTGTTCATTATTAAGCCAAGATAGTTCAGCTTTAATCCAAAAAGAATGGGAATAAGAGAAGCCAAAACCATGCCAAGAATCTTATATTTCCCCTTCAAATTAACGATATCATCAAATAGTCCGATTAGAGCAATAAACAATCCCCCTAAGAGAAACCCGATAACCTCTATGTTTTTGAAGCCAATAAAGAATAAAATAGACAGAATAAAAAGCAGAACCAGAGGAATTCCGCCGCAACGGGGAACAACAATTGAATGGGAACTGCGCTGATTGGGCTTGTCCATAAAAATATCAAATCTGCGTGCGAAAAAAATCATGATACAAGTTGAAAGAATTGACAGCAGCACTATCGCCGGAAAGATTGTAAGATTAATAATAGACATCTAGTCAATTATAAATCAAACACAAAAAAGTAGCAAGATAAGGGACAGGATTCAATTAGTTTTAATATTACTCCAGATATGACACAGTTTTGCCGTGCCAATTATTAATTTCACAACCCGTAAAGAGACGTTCTCAATCTCATATTCAGCCGGGATTGGATGATTCTTCGAATTTTCCCATTCCAATGTAGTAATTCTTACCGCATCAACAATTGTTTCCGGAAGCAGTCCGGTAATAACAATATTACCAGAATCCAGCGCCTCCGGACGTTCAAGGGAATTCCTTATCGTGACTGCCGGAAAGGAAAGAATTGATGACTCCTCACTGATTGTTCCGCTATCTGAAATAGCACAAAAAGCATTTTGCTGTAAATGGACATAATCTAAGAATCCAAATGGCTTCATGAATTTTATTAATGGATTCATTTTCAAACTGGAGATCTCTTTTAATCTTTTTCTTGTTCTGGGGTGGGTAGATACAATTACCGGAAAACCAAATTTATCACAAAGAGCATTCAATGAATTTAACAATGAAACCAGATTGCTTTTATTGTCAATATTTTCTTCCCGGTGCATACTGACAATAAAATACTTCTTAGTTTTCAATTTTAATTTTTTAAGGATTTTAGATTTTTTAATTTTACCCAAATACACCCCTAAAACTTCTTTCATTGGCGATCCGGTAAGATAAATATTCCGGGAAGGAAGGCCTTCAGCCAACAAATTTCTTCTGGCATGCTCCGTATAAACCAAATTGAAGTCGCTTATATGATCCATGATCCTGCGATTTATTTCTTCTGGAACATTAAAATCAAAACAGCGGTTTCCGGCCTCCATATGATAGATAGGGATTTTCATCCGTTTTGCAATCAAGGCAGCAATAGAACTATTTGTATCACCAAGGATAAGAACTGCATCCGGCTTTTCTTTTACAAATATTTTCTCTGACTCAATGAGGATATTCCCGTATATGTTGCCCAGGGTGGAACAGTCAACCCCCAAAAAGTAATCCGGCTTGCGAACATCAAGCTCCTTAAAAAAAATCTCATTCAGCTCGTAATCATAATTTTGCCCAGTATGCACAATTATATGATTAACATATTTATCTAACATCGCCATTACACTTGCAAGGCGGATAATTTCTGGCCTGGTACCCAATACAGTAATTACCTTCAATTTTTTATTCAATCTAATAATACCTCCTCAGCATATGTATCCGCATTAGCAGGATCAAACACTTCATTACACCAAAATACCGTATAAAGGTCGACAGCTCCAGCATTTTCTATGTGATGAGTATGAAGAACAGGAATTTCAATAAATTGGGGATCCTTTCCGTCTACTTTATATTCTTTGACATCCTGTGTTCCAATCTTCCTAAGCCTGATTGTCGCAGATCCCAAAACAACACAAAATCTTTCGAATTTTCTTGTATGATAATGATCTCCCCTTATTACACCGGGTTTTGTTGTTGAAAAGAAGACCTGCCCCCCCTCTGCTAATTTGATGATTTCACAAAGCTCACCCCTATTATCAACATGAAGCTTGGGGGAATATTCAAGCTGCGTATAATCTAGATATGAAATAAAAACATTGTATAAATTAACAAGAAATTGTTCTGGCAAAGCCGGAATTACTTTTTTGATAAAATAATGCTCCTTAAAATCCAATAATATATCTAGCAATGCAGTAACAGAGCTTTTTTTTGTCCCTGGGATTCGAATTGTTTCTATTGAATCAGGCTGCTTATCTATTCTATTTTTAATTACTTCAGTTAATTCATTAATATATATTAATTCTAGCTCGCGATCGTTAATAATTTTTGGTCTTTCCCCATGGGTTAACTGATAACAGAATGTCGCAACTACAGAATTATAAAACGGCTTTCCAAAACTCCCAAAAACATTTGGGATAACAAAGATAGAAAGGGCAGCTTTTGATTGCTTCGCCCAGGACATAAATATTTGCTCAGCTTCTTTTTTTGATTTTCCAAAGGCAGAATCAGTGGCATTTAGAATTGATGAGGCAAAAATCAAATGAGGTGTTTTCATTGGCTTATCAAAACACTTGACAAGACCTTTAGCCAGTTTTATATTTGTAGAATAGATTTCTTCTTCGCTGCCGCGATTCATTCCCGCCAGATGAACCACGCAGTCACAATCTTTTATTCTAATCGCCAGATTATCTAAATCATCAAACAACCCATCATCTATTGAAACTATAGAAATGTTTTGTTCTCTTGAAAGACAATTGACCAAATGAGAGCCGATAAAACCGCTGTGGCCGGTTATCCCTACCCTAATCTTTTTCATGCTAATTCTTTGTTTATCTCTGGCAAAGAGAGAAGCAGAGCTTCAATCTCTTTAATACTCAGACGAGAGGCATTTTTAGAATTATAGCCTTCCTGAGGGATACGTCCAGCGTGGCCTTTAGTAAAAAAATCATCATAATCTATCTTCCCATCTCCGCAGATCTTATAATAATCGTCAAATTCCTGAGAAACGAATAACTCCTCCTGAGTTACAAGAGTTTCGTGCATTTTCTCTCCATCTCTGATCCCAACATCAACAACCTTGTTGTCAGCTTTAAAAATGTTTATACAAGCCTGAGCCAAATCACCTACAGTACAGGAAGACGCTTTTCTCACAAAAACATCTCCGCTCGCCCCAGTTTTAAGAGCAAACAGGACTAACTCAACGGCAATAGAAAGAGGCATCAAGAACCGGGTCATCTTGGGATTTGTAACTGTAAGGCTTTTATTGGATTTGATCTGACTAACAAATAAAGGAATTACGGATCCCCTTGAATACATTACATTGCCGTACCGGACTCCACAATAAACTGTTTTTAGTTTTTTTGATTTTGAACGTGATCTAACAAGTTTTTCCATAAGTGCTTTTGAAATCCCCATTGCATTTATAGGATATACCGCCTTATCAGTACTCAAAACAACAACTTTCTTTACTCCGCTATACTCTGCTGCGTCTAGAACATTATTTGTACCAATAATATTAGTTTTTACAGCTTCCATAGGGAAAAACTCACAGGTTGGAACTTGTTTTAACGCTGCTGCATGAAAAACATAATCAACCCCAGCCATTGCATTATAAACTGAGTCTTTGTCCCTTACGTCGCCTATAATAAACTCAAGCAATGGATTATTGTACTTTATCCTCATGTCATTTTGTTTTTTTTCGTCGCGGCTAAAAACTATTATGCTTTTGGGGGAATACTTCTTTAAAGCAATCTCGATAAACGCATTACCGAAAGAACCGGTTCCCCCAGTAATCAATATGGTTTTATGATTCAACATATATTTTTCCTTACAAAAGGGATTTCATTATGGACTCATATTTTGAAAGAATTGCTTGGCGGGAAAATATTCTTTCAGCAGCCATCCTTCCATTCCTACCCATTTGCTCACAAAGCTTCTTATCATTATATAACTTAAGAATTGCCTTTGCAAGATCAGCTGGATCCTGCGGCCTGACACAGATGCCGCAATTGGAATCAGAGATAATTTTTCGGGCATCACTTATTTCTGGAAGACTGGCAATCAAAGGCCGGCCGGAAGCCATTATAGAAGAAAGCTTGCCCGGAATAACCGGGGTGGCAAGCTCCTTGCTTAGAGTAATCAGGCAGATATCAGAAGCATTAAGAATTTTTGGATAAACGCTGACCGGCTGCAAGGGAAGAAAAAGGATATTTATCAACCCCAAACTCTTCGCTCGACTGACTAAACCTTCCTTTTTTACTCCGTCACCAACAACAACAAACAGAATTTTCTTGTTTTCTTTCAAGATATTTGCTGCATCAATGATAACATCTAGTCCCTGGGCAAAACCCATTGTTCCGGCAAACGAGACTACAAACTTATCCGCCAAATCATATTTTTTACTAAATTCATTTATTTTGGGTCCTGGCATAATCAACTCCGTATCAACCCAATTATAAAGTACTTCCGTTTTTTTTCTGTCGGCCCCCTTTTCTATCACATAATCCTTGTTTCCTTCCGAGTGGACTGTAATAAGGTCTGCTTTTTTATAAACAAACCTTTCCATTAACCTAGCAATTTTTATTAATAATTTGTTTTTTAATAAGCCTAGAGAAATAACTGTCTCGGGATAAGGATCCTGGATATTAACAATTACAGGTCTTTTTCTAATCCTTCCCAACAAATACCCGGAAATGCCCAAAGGAAGCGGAGGCGAATAAACCAGAATAAGGTCAAAACTTTTCACCTTTTGAGCTTTGAGAAAAAAGATAAAGGCGGTCAAAAAATGCTCAAAGCCTCTGATTAACGGGACATCCTTGATTAATGGAGGCATAATACAGCGAAAAACATCGATTCCAAACATTTTTTCCTCTGATAGAATCGCTTTTTGCTCTATCCCATCCGCAATACTCTGCCGCGGCATTCGGGTAACAACGGAGACCTGATGTCCTTTTTTCACAAGTGATTCTGCCAGCTCAAAGAAAAGAGTTGAGTTTGATTTTGTTTCAGGAGGGAAAGCTTCTGTTAAAAGCAAGATATGCATCAACTTCTCCTCTTTAATAAATGAAAAAACTCCAGCCAGTCAAAGGCCCCTTTTGTTTTTAATTTGAAATCAAAGAATGAATCATGATAATCAACCCTTATTCTTCGCAGGGCAAAAAGATTTTGAGCAGAAGAATGTGTCCCCCAAATTGTTGAACAGGCAGCAGAATAGCCACACTTTTTGACCTCGCCAATAATCAAAGCAGAGCATTCGGCCACCTGGCCGTAAGGATAACAAAAATATTCAACTTTCTTTTTAAGCTTATCCTCCAAGATTGTTTTTGATTTTAGCAATTCATCCCGCATTTCCTCAATCCCTAATAAAGAAAGCTTTAAATGTCGCATTGCGTGAGATCCAATTGTAATCATATTATCGCGAGAAAGCTCATTGATCATATCCCAATCCATTATCCTACCATCAACCTGTTCTTCCCTAAGCCATTTACCCGGCTGGCCGACAAAAGAGACCGGCACAAAAATTGTCACAGGTATTTTTTTTTCTCTCAACAATGGATAAACATTGTCATAGATACTCTGATATGCATCATCAAAGGTTAAAACAGCAAGCGGCTTATCAAATATACGATTATTGCTTTTTAAATACTCGACCGCCTGATCAAAAGCAATAATTTTGTATTTTTGATTCAAATACTCTATTTGCTGCCTAAATTCATCTAAAGGGAGGTTGTCGTCAATGTTTAAACTCTTATCCCCTACTCCGTGATACATTAAAATTAATAACCGCTTCCTTTTTCTCAGCATGTTCACAAGGGATATAAGAATAAAGCACAAACCGCTATAATAAAAAATAATACTGACAAGACGCTTTATGTACTTCATAATATAACTAGCATACAGAATAACTAGATTGCATCGTTATCCCCAAGGGTAAAATAATAATTATTTAATGATTCAGCTACATCCATTTCGCCCAAAAGAGGATGTAAAATTATTTCGGTCTGCCATTTTTTTAAAAATTTGGGCACTGGAAGAAAACGATTCTTCCTTAGAGAACAGAACCCCCGAGACCCCCTTGAAACTATAGATCTAACAATATCAACACCATTCCCTCTAAAGTGGTCAATAGCTGCATTAATTAATATCCCCATCCCTCTTGACCCAATCCTTGTTGAGCTTGAAAACAAATCCACAATCCAACCAACCTTCAGGCTAGAATCAGTAACAATTCGTAAGACAACATAAGCCTGTAACTCCCCCCTAAAATTAACAGCAAGAATTTTGTAATCTCGGGTCGGGCATGAGAAATAACGCCAATTCAAATAATCTTTTCGACGCACACAAATGGAATCAGAGCATAAATGACCTTTCTTCCACAAATTATCTATCTTTTCATCAAAAGCAGTTAGATTATAAACATTATAGTTAGGATCTTTACCGGGCATTAGATTCAAATAATAAGCCTTCCCCAATAAGACCAGCATTTTTTTTAATATATTATTGCAAAATTTGGACTGAAGCAGCTTTTCAAAATTTAAAACATAAATTAGGTCAGGAATAACTCCCAGGTTCCTAAAACCAACCCGCTTTATCCAGGTTGGGAAAGCTAAGTTATTAGGCAAACCATAAATAAACTTAATTGATGAATTTTTTATCTGTGCAACTGCTTTCCTTGCCAATATTGCAAAAACCCCTTTATTTCGAAATTTAACATCAATGAGAACATTTGCGGCACAAGCACCAAGAATTTCTTTCCCACGGAAATTAAAACGCATTGGCAAAAAAACGACTTGCCCAACAATCGTATTATTATCATTTTCTTTTGCCAGCCAAACAATTGCTTTGCCAGCAGGATTATCCAGATACTGCCAATTTAAAAATTCCCGGCTAGAAAGATCAGACTCATTGCCCCAGTTGACTTGTGCCAACTTCTGCATACCAATAAAATCTTGGCTTGAAAGATCAGAATGAGAAGCCTCCCATTTAAACCTTCGCATTAATTTTTCATCTATATCTTTTTCTTTTGTTCTTTGTTTCATATCATCACAAATCATTTACCAAACAACATTCCCATCCCTTTCTGAATAGTCCTCATTATTCCCAGCTCCTGTAATTTCCACAAAGTATCAAAAGAAAACCTTCTTCGGATCCTTTTGAAAAAATTTCTCCTGTCTATCATTTTTTCTACATCCTTTACCATTTCTCTGAATCTTTCTGGTTTTATATTCTTCACAAAACAATTGGCCGGGCTCTGGTGGTTATACAGAGAGACATCATAATCATCCCTGATCAAGCCCTCCCTCTTACATATTTCAAAGACCTCAGTTCCAGGATATGGGGTAAAAATGCTATAAATCAATGAATCACAATTAACCCTCCCCATCGCCAAAATAGTCTCCCGTAAGCTCTCCTCTGTTTCCTGTGGAAAACCGACCATGAAGAAGGTTATAAGCTCAATTCCATGCTTTTTAATCAACCGGCAAGCTTTTAGCGCCTGGTCAATTGTAATATTCTTATTTATTTCATTTAATACCCTATCACTGCCCGATTCAATCCCTAATTGGATCTGGTAGCACCCAGCTTTTTTCATTAGGGATATTGTTGCATCATCAACCAGCCTTACATGAATTTCACAACTAAATTTGAGCCCTCCACATTGGGAAATAATCGCATTACAAAGGCTATTTATGTGCGGTTTTTTTATGCCAAAAGTATCATCATCAAAATGAATCGATTTTAATCCTATTTTCTGAAGACTCTTGATTTCTGCAATTACATTTTCAACAGAACGGAACCTAACTTTGCGGCTCCAAATCTTATGAGATCCGCAAAAAATACAGCGAAAGGGACACCCTCGAGCTGCAAAAATATTTCTAAAGGCTGTTATAGGATAATACTGATAGTCTCTTAATACTTCGGGAGCAGTTATGTGAGGAAAGCCAAGAGAATCCAATTTATTAATAAATTCCCTTGACCCATTTTCGATGATCTGGTCCCCTTCCCTATAAACTATACCCAAAATAGAATTTAATCCAGATTGCTGTTCTATTGCCTTGAGTAATTCAACAATAGTAATCTCACCCTCACCTTTGACAGATATATCAAAGAACGGGGATTTTAGAACGTCTGCCCCTACCATGGAAGGATGAGGCCCCCCAACAATAACCTTAATTTCCTTATTGATCTCTTTTGCAATCCTCGCAACCATAGCTGCGGAAGAAAAATTCTGGGATTTAACAGAAATCGCAACAACATCCGGGCTAAAATCTAAAATAACAGACCTTACCTCTTCCCATATTTTCTTTGATATATCCTTTAAGCACTCGAGATAGTTATCAAAACCCTTGCCTGTTAAAAACGAAACCTTAATCATTTCACTTTGCTTACAAAAATCAGCATTATAAACCATTACACCCCAATCTGATTTTTTCTTTATCTCTCCGGCCAAATACCCTAATGAAAGAGGATATCTGTCAAGGGAAAACTTTTCATTGAATAATCTGTAAAATGGCGGTTCTATCAGCAGAATTTTCTTTAGCTGGCTCGTCAAGATAAAGCCTCCTTATACATCTTCTCATACTGCTCCATAACCTTATTAAAGGAAAACTTCTCCTGAAGTACCTTACTCCCCTGTTGAATATATCTCATCCTTAATTTATTATCAGACAAAAGATTCTTTAATGCCTCAGATAATGCCTCGGAATCATATGGAATTACTGCCCCCGCTTCATTTTCAGCTACAATAGCGGCAATTCCATTTCTATCAGTAATTATAACCGGGATCCTACAATCCCAAGCCTCAAGAACGGTTGTCCCAAATATCTCATACTTTGAGGGTAAAACAAAAACATCAGATTCGAGATAAGCCTGATGCTTATCCTCCCCATCCAGGTAACCGGTAAAAATAACTTTGCTATATATATCAAGGTCTTCAATTAGTTTTTTTGCTTCATCCAGATATCCCTCGTCCGGACCAGCAACCACCAAACGCACATTACTATTTTCTTTTGCCAGTATAGCAAAAGCCCTGAGCAGAATTTCCAGCCCTTTTATCGGATGGATCCTTGCCAAAAATAGTACTATTTTTTCTTTGGCATCAATTTTGAATCTTTGCCGAAATATCCCCATTTTATCTTTATGGTTTTTTTGAGGCAAAACCACCAGCGGAATAAAAATAATGTTATTATAATCAACTTTTCTTGATTTTATCTGGTCTACCTCAAACGGGCTTACCGCAATAACTTTTGCGGCATTCCTTAAAATCTTTCGGCCAAAAAACAGATGAAAACAGGTCTTAAATATGCGACTGGACATCATTATAGGCAATGTCCCATGCAAAGTTATTACATACGGGATATGGTGTTTATTTGCAAGGTTGCTTGCAATAATATTCTGATACCCCCAGTAATTATTAAGGTGGACTATGTCAAAATTTTTGATCTCAGAAGTTAATACCCTTTTCATAATTGGAGAAAAAAAGATTCGGCCTTTCATATAGGCAAAGGTTCTAATCTTAATATTTGGAAATAACTTAGCAACTGCTGGATCGTAATTCTTATTTAAAGTAAAAATTGAGACTTTATGGCCCGAATTTGACAAATAATTTGAAAGATTCAAGAGATAGGTAAAGGGCCCACCCTCCAAAACCGACAACGAAGTTGTAATAAATAAAATTCTCATTGCTTTTTTGCAATAATGGCAAAAACATTTTTCCTGTTCAATTTAGATCCTAAAAACTGCACAGGCTGGAAGAGTGCCCCGAAATAGGGTTTGATTTGACAATCAAATCCCAACCCGGTTAATAATTTCGAAATGGCATTCTGATCAACCCCCTGACGTATAACATGATATTCACAATTGTCTTCCGGATTATCTAAATAGATCCCTCTGGAGCGACGGAAAAGACGTTTTATGCCAGCCAGAATATCTCCCCTCAGAATTCGACAAGAATAATATCCAAAAGCGCTTAATATTTTAGTCATACTATCTACGGAATCATATTTCATCGGATCAGCAAATGAAACAAAATACCCCCCAGGAGATAAAAGAGGAATACTCTGCTTAATAAGGCTTAGATAGTCAGGAACATGGTGCAAAAACGAAAAAGCCACAATAATATCAAAGTGTTTTTCTTCTGATTTAAGTAAATTGATTGCCTCTAGAACATCTTGACAACGGATTGTTAGCTTGGATTTATATTTAGCACACCTCTTCCCTAAAATCTTAAGCTGTTCACTAGAAATATCAACTGAAGTAACCTCTGCCCCAAGATCTAACAACTTGAGGGTCATTAACCCCTCTCCAGAGCCAATATCAAGCACTCTGGGAGAATCGCCTTTAGATTTATAAATATCTGATATTTGCTTATTATAAAATCTTTCTAGAATTGAATCATTATGACCGGACGGGGGCAATTCTGGTTTAGCTTTTGAATCATAAACCTTCCTGTTAATAGAAGCAATTCTTTGATACTCTTGCTGGTCCATTTTTTCCCTCATTAAATATTTTAACACACTGACAGAAAAGGCACTAGCGACCGTATAATTTAACTTCTAAACCAGAACTATCTCTACCAATTATCTCATGATATTTAAAAATGCTTATATATTTTTGATCAATGTCAGGATTTGGATCTACTACAATTACGGCGGAAGGTGAAAAATCTATTTGAATTGATTTTGAAGGGTTCTCTACTTCCATATGTTCCAATCTAAAATTAATATTGCTGTTTTTTAACAAAATCCAAAGGGGATACTCATTTTCAATCTTTATCAAGCCAATTTGTTGATATTCCCGCTCTTTAACAATATTTACTACTTTTTTATAGCACTCGTAGGTTTCCGGCTTTGCCGCAAAATAAAAAAACTCACGGGGCTTAGACAAAATTGAGTACTTATATTTTTCCGGAACAAAAGGAGGCGGAATCAGGGGCTTCTTAACATTGACTAACAAAAGTGGCAATGTTCCAATAAACAATAAAAGCACAAAAGTTGTCACTAAGATCTTTTTAGATAGAAACTTATCAAATAAGGCTCCAATAACGGGTGAAAACAATATTAATATAGATAAGGTCAATCGATTTAGCCATGGCTGGTATTTGATGACCATAAAAAACATCAAAAAACCACTAAAAACCAAAATAAAATAAATAAGCATCTTATGATATCTTGCGTCCCTACTTTTTGATATTAAAAATATCCCCGAAAATAATATTATAAGCCAATGCAGAGGATTTCCCACAAGATCCTCATGCGGAGCATATTCCATAACACTAAATTCAGTAAATGCCGAGGTTCTTCTATCGTTAATGTCTATATTTAAAATATTATGAAAAACAGAAACACCTTTATATATAATTTTATTTGCAGCATCAAATGGTGTATTAAGATTTAAAGCAGAGTATTTGAGAATATTGGAGGATGTATTTTTTATTGAAAAAACCTCATTCAGGTAGACATCGGTAGGAGGACCAATAACAGAATTAAAATGCTTAATATTCCTGGTATAATGGCCAGAGTTTATTAAGAAAACAACAAATAAAAGCAATAGCAGCGGCTTCCAAAAACCCCATTTCTTTCGCCTTACAAATAAAAAAAATAACCATAGACCAAAAGGAAAAGCATAAATATATACCACCCCCTTTGTTAAGATTGCAAGACCAAGCGCAAATGACAATCCCAAAATATTAACAAAGGCCTTCTCATAACTATATTTAAGAATAAAAACTACAAAACAAAGCAGCCAAAATGCGGTTACATAATCATTCTGGGTACTGCAGGACTGCATAATACCCATGGGAATAGTAGCCGCAATAAAGACAGAAAATATCTGTCCTCGATAATCGGCCCCCAATATTTTTGCAATGAGAGAAACGATAATTAATGAGCCAATCATGCTAAGCCATTGAATAAAATTAGCAAAATAATCATTACCGGAAAGAATTTGAAGGTTCAAAACCATAAATTCGGCCATAGGAGGCATAATTAATTGTCTTATTATATGGGTCGGATAATGCTCTATATTATGATTCTGCATCCAATGAGCAACTCTGCTCATATGATAGGTCATGGCATCATAATTATTGGGGGGCGAAAAAAGAGCAAGGAATACGGTAATTAGAACAATTATTATGATAAGAACAATCATTATTCTATCCACATACCCAGCTGGAATCTTTATTGCTTCAAAACATAGAAGCTTTTTTTTATGCCTTATTTTATGCCTTATTAGAATAATTACCAAAATAACAGCTGCCAAGGACCAAGCAAGAGAAAGATAGATAGCATTTAACCGAGAAAAAAGGCTTAACATTTCAACAAAAAAGACCAAACATACCCCCGCAACAACAGCGGACCAAAGAAAGCCATCCCTCTTACCCAGATTAAACCTTTGAACCAAAACAAGAAATAATAATGTCAAAAAAATGAAAGGTAGAACGATCAACACTTAACCGCCTGCTCCTTTTTAATTATCATTTTTATTGAAATTAAAATTCCCACAAAAAACCAAAAATAAAAATTTGCAGGAAAAGATGACCATGTCGATCCAAAGAAACCTGTAATCATAAATAAAATAAAAATCGCACATATAGATTGCAATACCCCCACAAGAAAAGGATCAACCGCTATAAATAATAACTTCTTTGTTTCTTTTATTAAAAAAATCAAAATTGCCCAAAAAATAAGCAAAGAAAAGATCCCTCCCCCCATCAGCAGGGCTAAATAATGATTGTCTGCAGGAATATCAGATTTACCTACCCACTTTGTCTTACTACTATTGGCAGAATCCTTATCCTGAGCCGCAACTCCAGTAACCTTTTCAAACCCCGCCCCAAAAAACAACCAATGCGGTTTATCTGCTAACATTTGTAAGCCTAAGTTGACATTTTCCAGTCTAACAGTTACAGACGCATCAGTCTCCCCTCGAGCATATTTTCTATACCGGTCGATTCCTTTCCCGACATAATTGCTAACCAATAGCATACTTAGAACAAAAACAAGAATACTCACCAAAATAAGCTTCTTTTTCTTATTAACAACAAACAAATATATCATGCCCATAAATAGACCCACTACTGCCCCGCGGGAAAAAGTGAGAACAATACAGGCAAATATTAAAAGGAGCAGGAATTGCGATAGTTTCTTATTGACAAAATAAGTTTTCTTAAAATATAAGCCTAACAGCATCAACAAAAATATAGCCAAATAGATCGCCAAATTGTTCGGATTATACAAAGTGGAATGAATTCTAAAATCAATCAAAGCAAAGAATGACTTTGTCTTAAAGTATACCTCATATATTCCCAATAAGGAGACAATAAGACAACAAAGAAATGATAAACTCACAATACGCTTGATACTTTTAATATCTAAAAACAAGGATGGAACCAAAAAAACTAATGGCACAAATTCGATCATATTTCGCAATCCAATTACAGAAGCATAAGCAGAAGAAGGTATCCCTCGCACCATCTGCATTATTGCAATAAAAACAAAAATCAATATAAGAAAAGTGGATTGGAATGCAGAAAACTTCGTCTGTTTCCTTATCAAAACGTAAAAAATCCAAAACAAGTAGACAACCAGGATAAAAATATCCTTAGTGCTTTTTTGCAAAAGAGTCCCGGTTGTATCAGGATCAATCGCATAAAAAGCATAATAATAGCTAAAAGGTGCAAAAAGTAAAAAAGAATATACTCCAAATCGCGGGTGAATCAGCAGCAATAGGATAACAAAAATCCCGACTACTGCAAAGAATACGATTGGAAGATCTAACATAAACAACTCCTAATACATTTACAGGCTCTTGATTAAATCAACATACTTTTTTCGCATTATTTCAACAGAAAAACGTTTCATAAATTCACTGGCATTTCTAACTAAATAATCCCTAAAATCAGCATTCTTTGTTTTTTTGATCCCAAAAACCATAGCATCAATATCACCAAATTTACAGAGTATTCCTGTTTCATTGTTCTTTATTAATTCTGGTAATCCTCCGACATCAAAGGAGATTACAGGAATTTCATAAGAGAAAGCCTCCAACACATTATAAGGACAGCCCTCTGTCCTTGAAGGCACAATGACACAATCGATTTTTTTTAAATGATCATACAAATTACTCACAAAACCATGATTTTTAATTAACCCAGGGAATCCATTCTCAACTAACTTCGCTTGATCAAGCAAATATTTGCCATTTCCAAAAATATGAAACTGGTAGTCATTTATTTCGGGAATAAACCTTTTTACAACTTGAAGAAAGATATCAAATCCCTTTTCATGAGAAAGTCTTCCAATGTAGGCAATTTTCCAAGGTTTTTGCCGGGTTTTAGGAAAAGAAGGGCTATCAGTTAATTTCAAGCCATTATAAATCATTGCAATGCGTGATCTCGGAATTCCCTCAAGAGAAAGGTATTCATTGACTAAATAATTGGAAACACAAACATATTTATCTACTAAAAGATAAGAAATCTTATTTAAGATTGAAATAGTTTTAAGAAATATTCTTGAATGCTGAGTGTATTCCCGGGCATTTGCATGGATTACACATATAAATTTAATCCACGGTAAAAATAATTTCAAATAACGGATCAAAACACTTCCGGTCAATTCTGAGGCAAGAATCACATCAATTTTCTCCTTAATCAGCAGAAAAACATATTGGAACACACCAAAACAAAATTGCCACTTTTTTATCGGGATAATATAATATGGCAGCGAATATTTTTCCTTTAATTGCTCAAATACCTCCTGTTTTTTAGCAGAGACCAAAACAACATCAAATTCGTTCAAAAATCCCGGAATTAAATTCTCTAAATAAGTATTAATCCCGCCATAACTATTGGCATAATCAAAGATAAGAATTCTTTTTTTCTTTTTCATAAAAATAATGGGATTATTATTTCTGCCATTCCTTAAGGTAGGCAGAAAGGGCCTGCCTCCACTCGGGCATAGGATTAATTCCCAATAAATCAAGCTTGTAATTCCTCATTGCTTCAGATGCCGATCGAGGAGCCGGCAGAGGAAACCGATCAGAGGAGACCGGTTTGATTTTCACATCAACCTTGAGCAGTTTAACGATTTCTTGGGCAATTTCATAACGGTTACATACCCCGGTATTTACCAGATGATATAAACCATAATTTTTCGTATGAACAATCTTTTTTATGGATTTTACAAAATCCTGTGCAAAAGTCGGGCTGCCAAATTTATCACTAACAACTTCTATCTCCTTTCGATTTTTACATAATTCAATAATCTTTCCCACAAACTTCTTATCTTTAGCCGGTCCGCCGCCAATCATCCAGCCGGCCCGAAAGATATAATATTTATTCAAAAGCGCTGCGACAAGCCTCTCTCCTTCATACTTTGCCTTACTGTAAACATTTAAGGGGTTCGGTAAGTCAAATTCCGTATGAACCTGACCGGCCTTGCCGTCAAATACCCCTCCGGTACTTATATAGACCATTTCTGCCCCCAAATGCTGACAGGCTAAAGCCACATTTTGCACCCCCAAGGCATTTGTTCTGTAGGCATGGTCAATCTCCTTTTCACACCTGTCAACATTCGTCTCCGCTGCAAGGTGCAATATCATATCAGGCTTATATTTCTCCGCTAATGAAAAAACCAAATCCTTTCTGCACACATCCATCTCCGGAATATCTGTTAACGCTAACCGCTCTTCTACAAAAACACCTTTCACATATGAGCCGACCATTCCATTTGCCCCGGTTACTAAAATCATTAGAAATCTCCTTTTCTGTTAAAAACATTCATCCCTCGTCTAATAGCAATACTTAAAAAGTAAAAGTAAAAGAAAGGATCACTTAAAAAAGCCTTTAATAAATAGATCATGCTCATCCAATTATCGTGCAGCTGTGAAAAATATTTAACCGCAATCATATAAAAGACCTTTGCCCTGTGGCGGCGCAGCAGATACCAATCCAGTACGTTTTTTTTCTTTAATAAACGATAGTTTTTATCCATTACACTAATTTCGCTCAAATAAAGCCGCTTAAAACTGGATGCCCCAAAATTCTCGGCGTGTAATGTATATTCCCCTAAAATATCCGGCAAAAACTCAAATTTATAGCCTGCCCGGGCTATCCTAAGCCATAGGTCATAATCCTCCACTAGGTAACAATTATTCTTATCCTCAGAAAAATAGCCGATTGAATCGATTATCTCTTTTCGAAAACAAACAGCAGGAGTAGAAAGCCGGTTGCCACCGAACAACAATGCCCGATACATATCAGCCGCTTTAGGCCCATCATGAAGAGACCTAATAATTTTGCCGCTTTTTCGTACATTAAGAGCATGGCTTATCACAGACACCTTTGGTTTCTCCTTATAGATTTTTGCAACTTTTTCGAGTTTTTCTGGATACCAGATATCATCCTGGTCTAAAATAGCGATTATCTCTCCGGAAGCATCTTTTATAGCTGTATTCCGCGCTCCCCCCAATCCCTTGTTTTTTTGTTCAATATAAACAAACTTAGTATTGGGATGTTTCAAAATATACTTTTTAACCACATCAGAAACATTATCAGGAGAATCATCGTTGACTAAGATAACCTCATAATTTTTATAACTTTGGGCCAAAACGGAATCAAGTGTTTTTTCTATTGTCTTAGCCCCATTATATAAAGGAATTACTACTGAAAATTTCATTAAAATTACCCCATAAAAACAGCCATCACCTTCTCCTCTACAGGAGAAAAACACTGCTCAATCAGACTCTTTCCCTCTACCTTCAATTGCTTTAGTTGTGACCGGTCCAAAGATAGGGCTCGTCTTATTTCATTTTTTAATTCCTGAGCTGTTCTCGCAACAAATTGCAATTCAGTTCTAGGAAACCAATCCATAGGATCAAGATTCAGATCAAGATCCTGCCTCACCCTAATTACCGGAACTCCATAAGCAATTGCATCCAAAACCGCTCCCGAGGCAGCAGCAATCATAAGATCGATCTTTGGAAGAATATCTTTCATAGGACCACGGACAGATTCGACCTTATTTTCAACAATATTAAGCTTATTAAAAACAGATGAAAGCTCAGATTTAGACATCATGGGATGGGCTTTCAATTTAATCTTAATATCGGCAAAACCCAAAAGCGCCTGCCAGGCCTTAAAAAGCACATCTTCGACCCCACTTGGCGAAAGGGGTAAAGCAATTAAGACAACTTTAACTAAATTAGCTTCTTCATTGTCATTTTTACTTGAACCCAAAAGATGCTGAAAACGAAGAGCCGGACCAAGAGTCATGACAGTTGATGGATATCCCTCCTCTATCATCTTATTCATAGAAAACTTTCCTGAACAAATGATCTTATCAGGCATTGGGATAAATCCAAGCTCATTATTTGAAACATACAAACTCAATAATAAGGGAAATAAAACACTATGCTGAAAACCTATCTTTTGGGCTCCAGGATAAAATCTTTCAATCCCCAGGATCAAAGGTTTTTCGGGGAACATGTTTTCAAAAGTAAAAATAAAATTCTCTATCTTAAGGTCTTTTGCCTTAAGCCTCTTTATTAAAAAATAATGCATAATAACCTGTAAGGCACCCGGCTCAAACAAGGTCTTCCTGGCCTCCTCTCTGAATATTAGACTTAGATCCAACCCCATAAAATCAAAAGAATCCCTAAAAAACAGGGAAGATCTAAAAGAAATGTAAATACTTTTTATATAATCACTAAAATGATAAAAATCCTCCGGAATAATAAAAAAAGAGCTTGATTCCCTAAACCAGCGAAAGACCTGCTTTAAAGGTCGCTCGATATTATACAAAATCGGGATAATTGCTACATTGAGGCCGCTTTTTATTTTTAAATAATCATAGAGATTTACAAAATAGGAATCATTGAAAACCCCGTTCTCTCCTAAGTTTTTATCATTAACCCATGTTCGCATAACTACCAGAGAAGATTTTTTATTTATTGTGGTCTTTCTGATGTAAAGACGAGAGCTAATGGCCAATATCTTCCGGCAAAAACTTTGGGCAATAAAATAAGACAACCTAATAAGACAAAAAAGATATTCATTCATCAAATTGGAGCGAAAAGACTTTTTGAGAGAATAATTTGAAAAAACCGGCAATTTAGCAATTGTATTCAAAAGTTCCGGGCTCTCAGAAAAAACACAAAGATCTCTGCCTCTTAACTCTTCATTGGCCAGCTTCACAATTATCTTTAGATAACACAAATACAGAAAAACAGGACTTACCATTACATTTTTTTCGGAAATCCGGGAAACCCACCAGGATAGAGAAGAAAACCGGGAACTAAGTGAACCGATGTAATCAAGGTAAGGTCGTCTAAGCTTATAAGACTCATCGTAGATCAGGTCTCCAATATCAATGAATTGAAATCCTTTAGGCGCAGTCTTTTTTAATTCATTTAAACGATCATACTTGCGGCCAAGAAAAACCCAAAAACAATCTTCCCTGGACTCTGTTTTTGGAAAATCTTTTCTGTCTGAAATTAAGATCAGTCTTCTTTTACAAAGTTTATCCATATAAATGCCTTATTTTATCCTTTTGCATAATATCTCTTACTATCTCCAAATCTTCCGGCGTATCAACACTGATTTTTGCATCATTAATTTCTACCGCTCGCATTTTCACACCATGCTCCAAAACCCGCAAATATTCATTGTATTCAATACCTTCCAGAGGGGTTGGGTTCCAGGAAGCATACTGAAGAATAAAATCCTTTCTAAACGGAACAATAAAACACATTTTTAATAGTTCTGAAACCGGTTTTCTAGCATCAGATGGCAAATCTGTTCGAGAACAATACATAATATTTCCAGCAAGATCCAATACTGCTTTTATATCGGAAGGACGATTTTTCTTATTATATTTTGTAACCCCAACCGCAATTTTTAATGTTGCATCGGCTATTAAAGGTTTTACAATTGCATCAATGTGATTCGGATCAACCAACGGCTCATCGCCCTGAATATTGACCACTATATCAGATTCAATCGTCTGACAAGCTTCGGCTATTCGATCCGAACCAGACTTATGCTGACAGCCCGTCATAATAACCTTTATCCCATATTTCTCTCCTGCCCTTCGTATCTCTTCACTATCAGTAACCAAATAGACCTCCTCTAAGCTTTTGGCCAGCTTAGAGCGCTTGCAGGTATGGATCACCATCGGAATCCCCTCAATCTCAATCAGGGCTTTCCTGGGCAAACGGCTTGACTCAATGCGTGCCGGCACCATTCCAACTATCTTCACCATCATTAACTCCTAATAATCATTAAAATCTTTAATGAAATGTTTAAAACTTCTGCATAATTCCGTAGTATCCAATGAATAGGTAATAAATTGAATCCCAATCTCTTTGAACCACTTGAGCATTTCGGGTCTGTCGGTAAATGCCCCAACAGCCATGTTTTTGTCTTTTACTTTTTTTACACAAGCAGAGACATACTCCTTTAGCTTGGGATCATCCAATTTTCCCGGAACACCAATAGCCTGGGATAGATCGCACAAACCAAAATAAACCACATCAATATTTTGATCGTCAATTATGCTATCAAGATTTTTTACACCTTCCACCCCTTCAATAATCAAAACCGTCATGGTCTTTTCGTTTTCCCTCTTTGTATGAACTGCTGGATCGGCCGGATCATAACTCCCTGCTCGTGTAAACGGAGAAAAGCCTCTCTCTCCAATGGGAAAATACTTAATACTTTTGATGGCCCGTTTTCGATCTTCAACTTTTTCTATATGCGGAATTACAATACCATCCGCCCCAATATCCAGAGCACGCAGTATATCCGACTCATCATTTTTGGGGACTCGAACTATGGCAGAACAATCCTCTGATTGGGCGGCTCGAACCATATCTTCTGCAGTTTCAAAACCGATCGGACCATGCTCCATATCAATTATTACAAAATCTAACCTTGCAGCCGCTATCACATTAATTACTGATGGCGAAGGCAATATACACCAGGTACCAAGAACCGTCTCTCCATTTTTTATTTTTTCCTTTAATCTATTATTGCTAGCCATAAACATCTCCTATTTAATAAATTTTTATCTCAGAAATATCTTTTATAACCAATGGGGTCAGTTCACTCAATTTTTTCTCGGGAGTTATTCCAGAACAGACCGCAATCCCGGCCTTTACCCCTGCATTGATACCCATTTTGATATCCGATGCCGCATCTCCAACCATAATCGTATTTGTTTTGTCTATATTAAGCTTCTTTAATATCAAATTAATCATGTCCGGTGCCGGCTTTGAACATTCAACCCCATCTGAGCCGATAACAAAATCGATCTTATCGTTGATTTTTAGGAATTTTACAGATAATTCGGCTCGGCCGGTCCGGTCTGTGGTAGCAATAGCAATTTTGCAGCCCGAACTCTTCAACCCTTCAAGCAGGGGATATAGACCCTCAATTGGACTTATAAGCTTAGCAACTTCATCTTGAGAGATTTTATCAACTTCACTAAAAACTTTAATACAAAAATCATTTTTATTGCCCATTTTGATAGAAAGAAGATAGTCAACTGCCGCCTGCATTACAACTTCTCTCTTCTTAATTCCGACCGGCCCTTCCGGTTTGATTTTCTTTTTTTCGACATCAATCCCCATAACGGACATAAGATTATTTTTGTGATTATCAGACAGCCCAAGCTCATTACAGATCATAACTGATCTCATTTTTATCATCTGCGACCAGTAATGATACAGATCAATCATGGTCCCATCACGATCAAAGATTACTAGTTGAATATCTTCTAAGATCTTATCATTTATCCCAATGCTAACCACAAATCTCCTCCAGATTTTCTTTTACTAATCCCTCCGCAATTGAAACCGCCCGTTTAATCATGTTAATATCACTCTCAAAATCCTCATTTTTTATTAAATCCGCGACTAATCTTCTGGCAAAGGTTCCAACTGAAACCCCATGAACCTTTACTTCGCAGAGGCGGGCCAATTCCCCTGTTTTAGAATTGGTCCCTCCGGAAGCGAGAATCATTACGGGAAGATTGCTTTTTTTAACAATATCCGAAATAGCAATTGCCTGAAGTGTAGTATTATAACTATTGTTTCCACCGCTCATCGGCACCCCATCCGCCTGGACAATCATTCGATCCCCAGTAATTTTTGAGGCCTCTTTTATCCGTCTTATCAGATGAGAATCCGATAATTGCGAGCGGTCTAAACACATGCTTATATAATTATCTTTTAAAATGTCATTCATGAGGATCCAGTCCTTCATCACAGAATCATCATCCGGAATTATGGCATGCAATTCAAATGTTTCAGCTCCATTCTTTAAGCACTCAGGAAGAATTTTGCTTAACTCACATCTCTTATCATAAAAAGAAACCGCGTCAACAGGACAAATCGATGAACAATCGCCACAACCAATACAACGCTTCATAATCACCTGATGGTCAGGAGAAATTGCCTTTTGAATACATCTATCAAGGCAGACTCCGCATTGAGAGCAAATGTTGGGGTCTATCTTTGCTTTTCTTATATGCGGGTCACCGCGCATCCCGATACTTACATTGATAAATGGCCGGGTTTTTAACTGCTTACCCAATTTGGGAGCCAGCTCAAGGGCCCGATCAACCCCAATTACCGAACTCTTTACTATCTCAACATTGGCAGAAACATCTATTCCCAGCGCTCCGGCCAGAGTATAGACTAAAGATAGTTTTCTAACCTCTTCTGCATCCTCATTACCCGCGCCACAGACTATTTTAAAAAATTTTCCCTGTGCTAATATAGCCTTTAGCTCTTCAAATCTACTCATATATAATTCTTTATCCCCTTATAAAATTCTTTATAATTTGTCGGAGTTAGAATATGCAGCCCCTCCAGCCCCAAAGACATCATATAATCATCAATTTGCTTCAAAAAGACTAAATTCCAATCATTTCTCTCCCTTAGTTCATTCAAATTCTCTGTTTCATTTCTCTCTTTATAAAAATGATGAATTTTGTCCTGAGAATTGCCCATATAACCATCCATTCCGACAATAAAGATCTTTTTTGCCCCCATTACTAAAGCCACTGCAGCT
Source organism: Candidatus Saganbacteria bacterium (assembly GCA_013202975.1). GTDB lineage: Bacteria > Margulisbacteria > WOR-1 > XYC2-FULL-46-14 > XYC2-FULL-46-14 > JABMQY01. Next base: position 34,390 of record JABMQY010000039.1, on the reverse strand, counting down.
AAAAGGACAGAAATAGTTCTGCAGCTTGAGGAGATAACCCCATTTTGTATGTCAAACGTATTTTCCAGAGTATTTTCATAATAAACAAGCTCATAATCACGCTTTGCATACTCATTTATCATCTCTTTTGGAATATTCTGGCCTATAAGAAGCTTTGAATCTTTGTCAACCGTATCAACATAATCGGTAAACCTGCGTTTATTTGCAAAACCGTGATAGTGCGGCTTAAACAATCCGCCCAGGAAGTTCCCCCCAAGGATAATCGGATCAAATTTTTCAATAAAAGATTGTATCTCATGCTGATATTCTTTTAAGCTTGGCCCATTAGCTAAAACAAGAAAATCTCTGTTTTTATGCCTGTTTAGGTAAGGAACTGACACGCTAGAATAACTATTTGTCTCAAGAGACTTTTTACCTGAAGTTGTGGATAGTTTTTTAGTGAAAAGCCCCTTTCTTAATATTTCATCAACCAGCTCTTTCTTGAAGCCGACCGGATTATTGGCGGCAATCACCTCAAAAATATTCCAAATATCCTTAATTTCATATTCTTGTCTCTCAACCAGATTTTTTGCATAATTAGGATGGCATCCATACGTTCCGGAAAGCATATAGGGTAAGTTATATCCCCATCCGTATTTTTTATAGAGATCCTGATAATAACGATCAATCAAATTCAAAACCGGGATTACATTATATTTATCCGGCTTTAAATGGTGCAGGTAAGCCAGCATAATTTCACTCGGCAAATTCCCCGCTCCTCTTCCCATACCAAAGACCGATCCGTCTATAATAACAGCACCCGCATCTATTGCTGCCAAAGAGTTAGCAAAAGCCATTTGCAGGTTATTATGAGGATGAAATCCCCATTTGATATGGTCTAATTCGAGTAAAGGTCTAAAAAAATCGCCAATTTGATTTGGAAACATTGACCCATAACTATCGGCTACATAAGCATAGTCCAGGGAAATCCCTTTGAGCAGCGTTAAAAGTTTCATACGTTCCTCGACAGTATAACCTACAAACCCCATAAGATTTACAGATGTTTTTAGCCCCATTTTATTTATGGAAGAAACTACACCTAATGCCTCTTCAAGTTTATCTTTATGAAAAGCTAAACGAATGAGCTTCACCGGAGAATCTTTGTATTGAATTAAATCGGCCAAATCAAATTTGCCGTAATCAACCATTAAAGCTACCTGAGCCCCATCTATTCCATCGCATATCTGATTAATAACATCTGCATCAGAAAACCTAAATCTCCCAAACTTACTTTTATCAAAATATTTTTCTGATCCATGGTATCCAAGCTCAACATAATCAACCCCGGACTTAGAAAGGGCCCGATAGGTTTCACGGACCAGCTTCTTGTCAAAATCCCAATTATTTACATACCCGCCATCGCGGATAGTGCAATCAAGCAGCTCAATTTTTTTATTTTCGTTCATTTTCACTCCTGCAAAGGTAGATTTTTTCGGCCAAACTAAAATCCTCGGGAGTATCAATATCTATCCCCTCTGTCTTTGAGACATAATAAAGAAATACCTTTGTTCCTATCATATAATGCCAACTAATCATATCCGACTTTTTGGCAATAAAAATAGCAGTTGTCATACGATTTAATTTTTCCAAATCCTGAGAACGCTCATGCCAAAAACCCCAATTATGGTTGGCCGGACGACCGTTTGAATTAACAAAAAACTCTCTTACCTCTTCAACAGAAATAAGACTATTATACTCCGGTTGAATCTCTAAAAACTTTTTGACTGCATCCGCATAATCTGCTTGAAAAGGGCTAGTTGGATTGGCCCAGCAAATAATCGGATCTCCAGGAACAGAAGATGCAATATAATGGACTACTTCAGACCAAGGGGTATCTCCTTTGCACATATAATGATCACGCTCCAAAAACTCAACCCCCAGCTCTTGTGCAATTTCCTTAGCTTTTCTAGAATCAGATGTTACATAGATATGGTCAAAACATCCTGATTTTTTTAATTGAGATATCTTAAGATGCAACAAGCTCTTTTCCGAAGCAAAAGGACGAAAATTCTTGTCTTTCACCCTAATCGATCCCTCGCGCACCGCAACAACGGCAACAATTTCCTGTTTCATTATTTAGCACTCCTTTCTTCGCAAAGTATATGATCAAACTGCTCCAAATCATCAACTATGGCATAATTATCTAACCCGTCAAAGGTACTAATCTTAGGGCTCAATTTTCTGGCAATAAATTTCACCCCAGCTTCCTTTGCACCTTTATAATCATTTATCGAATCCCCTATAAAAACAACCTCATCGGGAATGAGGGCCTCATCCTTTAATATTTTGCCAATTAAATTCCCCTTTGAAGCAGGTGAACCATAAACCTTCTTAAAATAACAACCTAAACCTCTTTTTTCCACTATTGAACGGATCTCGTCTTCAGGCGTCCCAGAAACAATATAAAAATCGTAGCACTCAAGATGTTTGTCTAATAGCTGCTTTGCACCTTTTACAAAAGAACATCTTAACACCTCATCAAATACAATTTTTGAAAATTGGCCGCCTAATTCCCGGCTCTTACTTTCACTAAGGGGTTTCTTGAAAAAATCACGATAAATTATCTCAAACTTCTTAAATCTCGACATTCCGCCATTATCAAGATGAAGCTTTATAATATCATCAATATGCTCAGGGTAATCGGCAAAAAGTTTTGCAAAGGCCTTTGTTTTAATATCAACAGATTCCAGGATAACCCCATCAAAATCAAAAATGATTGCCTTTAGTTTCTTGATTTTCTTAATCTCCCTCTCCTGAATTTTCTCAACCAGCATGCTTAACTGATCATTAAGGTTTCTCCCGGCATAAATTTCTTTGCCGGCAAGGAGCTGAAGCTGATCATCATAATGCTTGTTATAATGAAAATTTTGATCCGGAGACCTATATTTAATTTTTATTTCCTTCCCAACCATCTGTTTTATAACCGCAAATAAATCGCTAACCTTTATCGATTCCTTTCCGGTCAAAATAAGTCTCTGATTCTTATATTTTTCGTCCAAGATATCAACGCTCATAATAGCCGCATCTTCAACATGTATATATTTTCTCTCATCATCAGGATTTGCTGAAAATTCAATCAGATTTTCTTCTTTTATTGTCTGATAGATCAACCGATATACACTATTGTTCATCCCAGCCCGAGCACCATATAACGAACCATAACGAAGGATTGTATATTCAAGATCGAAGGCCTTTAAATAATCCTCTATAAGGGACTCACAGGCTCTTTTGGTAGTTCGATAAATCGACCCGGAGTTACTACAAACATAAACTGTTGAGGCAAAAATAAACCGCTTAATTTTTCCTAAACGGCTTGCTTCTAACAAATTCAAGGTTCCTAATATATTATACTGAATTGCCTCACGGCGTTTCTCAAAGGCCTCTTTTATGTCTGCAATTCCTGCAAAATGGTAGACCAAATCCATCCCAGCCACGGCAGCTTCTACCGCAACCTGATCAAGAATATCCCCAATTATCATTTTTTGATTTTGTTTTAAATGAGAAGATTGCTTTATATCAAAGATAGTAACCTCATGTCCAGATTTTGATAAAGCATCAGCAACATGACTACCCAAAAAACCCGATCCTCCAAAAACAATTACTTTCATAATACCCCTTTCATCTCAAAGGCTTTAATTAAATTGTGAACAGCCTGTTTTTCCATTTCAATCCTGCTCTCTTTTGCGTACGAACCAATATGTGGAGTTAAAATTACATTATCAAATTCACTTAATGGACCGGAATAAGGCTCTTTGCTAAAAACATCTACTGCTGCTCCAGCAATCCTTTTCTCTTTTAGGGCAGAAAACAAAGCATCCTCATCAACAACTCCCCCCCGAGAAAGATTAACCATAAGAGCGGTGGGTTTTACCTTTTTTAGTTCATTCTTACCAATAAGACATTTTGATGTTGAAACATGAATAGTTAGTATATCCGCATTGGCAAAAAGTTCATCCAGCGACACAAATTTGGCGCTAGAATCCTCATTTATATCATGGGCAATTATGTTTAATCCAAAAGGTGACAAAAGGTGGCATAGCCGCCTCCCGATCCTGCCATAACCGATTATGCCCAAGGTTTTGCCGATTAAAAGATTCCCCATCAACTTGTTCCACTTACCTTCTTTTACATTCTTGTCCGATACAGAGATATGCCGTAAAAGTGAAAAAATCAGAGCAATTGCAAGCTCAGCCACAGATTGCGTCGGTGCATCCGGAGTATTAATGACCTCAATCCCTAACCTTTGGGCAGTTTTTAGGTCAACACTGTCCATTCCAACACCACAACGAGAAATCACCTTCAGATTTTTTGATTTAATCAAAACATCCTCTGTTAAAGCTTCTGTCCCGGCAATTAAACCAGCTACTCCATTAAGCAATTCAATACTCTCAGAAACAGCAAGTTTCCTTTTATATGGATTCAAGACAACTTCCAATCCTTTTGACTCCAATGTCCTGATTGGCGAATCGTCAAAATTCCCAAAAGAACTAGTAGAAATTAATATCTTCATAAAGAGACTTTTTCCTCCCTTAATTTATTTATAAAATCAATAATTCCCTCTTTTTCATCAGGAAGAAACAGATGCTCCCTTATATGCTGATCATCCAAACATCTGCCGCTATGATTCCTTAGAAGCCATTCAAGGGTTAATTGCAAATCCTCACAGTTTACTGCGTGATAGGCTGAGCATTTCTTAGGCATAATCCCAGGCTTGACTACGAAAGCAGGAAAATGCTGATAGCGTCCTCTGCCGCCATACATTAGCACCGGAATTCTATTTAAAATTGCTTCTTGGATAACTGTTGATTGAAAACTAACCAACAGATCAGTTATACTCAACAAATCCACCAAAGATGGCTTTGTAACAACAATCAATTGGTCGGATTGAGGCAAAGCAGTTAACAGATCTTTTAAAGAAAGGTTAGAAGTACTGCGGAATTTAACAACTAAAACGGCCTCTTTAATCTGCTTTATTGCCTGAAAAATATCAAGGATCTCTTGTATATACTCATCAGCTGTCTCATTGATATGCATTCTCATGCTTTCCCTTGCTTTTTGTGTAGCGGCATGTAAAACAACCCTTTTATCAGCAAATTTTTTACCCAATATTAATTGTTTTAAATTTGGGGGTGGAGACCCAGAAATTATTGACCAAAGCAGGGGGCCCGTTTTAACAACTTTACTTTTTATCTTAAAGTGGTCAGCATATTTAACTTCCCAGGGGGACTGCGCCGCAGTATAAGGAAATTCAGTATTAATAACCCCACGACCTAAATGATCATGCTCAATTTCTTCAACACGATTTTTAGGAGGGATATGAGTCCCATGGGAAATAAGCATAGCTGGAATCTCATTTAACCTGCAGATTTCTCCCAAGGCAAAGGTTTCTGACCTGCTAAATGGGGACAAAACAAAAAAGGGCCTTGCTTTTGCAACAAGTTTTTCCATTCCGGCTACCATTTTATGCAATCTTTTTATTTCCGGCAAAATACCATCAGAAAGTCTTTTTTTAATCAACTTCCCCAAAAACACATCTTCAAACAAGAAAATTTGTTTGGGCATTGCATCAATCCTTTTCCAAGTCTGGTTCAGGCAAAGGTTAAATTGAACATCATTGATATCCAAAGAGAGATACCCGACAAAATCAAGAGGAAAAACAACATTAATCGGAACCCGTGCATTAAAAAGACTTGTTTTTATACCTGTAATTGCGGAAAAAAGATTAACTAGCATTAATAAAAATATTTTGAGTTTGGAGCTTCTCGCCCCTATAAAAAGCAGCCAAGAAAAATCAGAAAAACTATCTTGTAATTTTAAAAACAACTCCGGCATGCCATAAGAAAAACCCGTAGCTAAAATTGCCGGCTTTTGACAGGCACGGGCAAAACACCACAAATTGATTTTGGCGGCAAGACGAATGAAAATGTTTGAATATGTATTTGATCCTCCCTTTAAATTTTCATTAACAGGATTCACCTTAAAATCAAGGCCACAAAACCCAATCCTCCGTCTAGCAGAATAATCCCTACAGATTAATCCAAGATAGCGCTCCTGGTCTGATATTAATGGGGTAGTTACCTGGTTATGCTGCTGAATACAGGCACAAATCTCTTGCGGCAAATGCTTCTTGCAAGCATTATGAATAACTTCGGTTACCCAGGCTAAGTAAGTAAAAGTAAAACGAAGATAATAAATAAACGAATTATGATAGGTTTCTGATATTGAAGAACTGTCTTTTATTTCAAGCGCATCCTCAAAACAACCAATTGCCTCCTCAACCCACAAAGAGACTTTTGCGTGAGACGAATTGTCAAAATAGCCGTAAGTAGAATCAACCCTAACGCCTTTTTTTTCTAGATAAAGCTTGATCCTCGGCATCAAAGCGATAAAAAGAGTATCATCAGATATATTCTTATTCTTTGACAGATAAGCATCCGCCTCATCAATAAATTCCAAAAATACTAACTTCTTAACACTCAATATTTTGCTCTCCCCATTTTTTTGCATACTCATTTGAGGCAAAAGCCAGGACAGAATCCTTTTCTCCCCCATTTTTCAACCCTTCAAAAAGTAAATACAGATAATCCCCTATTCTTTCAATTGCCCGGCCATCTTGAAAAGGATCTTTCTGCTTTAACATTTCGACAAGTTCAGCGGAAGGCTCATTTTTTTGAACCTTCCCTTTAAGAGAAAAAATATGTTTTTTTAAGTCTACTAGGTTATCAAAAACAAACTGTTTTTCGTTAATCTTGTATTCATCATAATAGTACAATTTCTCAAGATCAAGAAAAACAGATGGCACATTTGAAAGAATAGTTTCAAGAAAAACTGTGCCGCCAAAAAGCAAACTAACAGATAAATCCGAAGCCTGGGCAATTTCGCTCGGGAACGAATCAGTTAGATACTTTCCCCCTGTCCATAAAATATACCTTTTGGTTTTAAGAGCCTGGTTAACCAATTTAGATTCAAATGAAAAACCGGCCTTCTTGGGCTTGTGAATAACTGCAATATCAGGATTATCTATAACCAATTCAGCAAAGAAATCATATATTGACTTTGCTCTAGTAGATGGAAAAACCTCATTTTCGGAATCTCCAAATGATTCATCAAAAAAAGAAATAATAAACTTTGCGCCATTTTCCATGATTTTCTGCCGCAGTAAGGCAGATTTGTTTCTAACTGCCTCAAACGAATAATCCGTAATATAACCACTATATGCAAAACAATTAATGTCTGATTTTGACTTCAACAAGATATCCTTATAATAAGGACCAAACAAGAAATAAACATCTGCAACAGAACCCAGGGTTATATTTGCTTTGGGAGAGTTTGCTAGCTGATATTGGACAAATACGCCGCCCAAATCATTTAGCGCCGCTGCTCTTGGAACAATCTGGCTATCCCAGCTAACAATATTATCAATTTTGATATTGAGTGACTTATAAAAATCAAAATTATACGCATAAAAACAATTAAATTCAAACAACCCACAAATATCAATCGGTCTCAAAAAATCCCCTTTAAAAGAGGCCATAAACAAATTAAAGATTAGACTAAGATTCCTTCTTAAAAGAACCTTAAAGAATGTGCGACTAACGCTCCAGATCGGGACTCGATTAGACGAAGCAGCTTTTTTGTTTATAGCAATATATTTTATTCCGGAACGATCCATCTCATCAACCATTTCATCTGTACAAGGAACATCCGCACGATCAAAATAGATTAAAACATCTTTTAGTTTTAGCTTTGATTTAAGAAATAGAAAAAGAGCACTTCTTTTATCTTTGTCTAAATGCATATCAACCAAATTATAATACGATGCAATTACAGGAAGTCTTGAGCAAGCAAATCTCCTCTTATTTATTATTGTTTTAAATAATTGATACAAAGGAAATAACAAAGAAAATCTAATTATCAGATAAATTGAATTTATTAAACCAGACAAAGCAAACTTGTGACGCTCAAGCTCAATCTCGTTATTTTGTGCATATTTCATAATACCCAATAAACATAGATTATCAGAAACACAAAAAACATCCCCCGCGGTCAAGACATTTATCAAAAAGATTCTCCTTTCAATTCTCTCTTTCAGCTTTTTAGCCAAAAAAATCCTTATTTTATTACAATTATTCGAATCGAAGTGTCTAAAAAAACTGTTATTCAGGCTTTCTTCTCCAATATCATGGCAAATACTTGTGATATCCTCATGTATCTTTGGTACTAGCAATTCACCATCATCCCCAGTTATAGAGGCAGACTGCCACCTTTTTTGATTTATCCTCTCCTGCAACCTAAAAAGCCTTAGCAATAACCATGCAAACCTGGAAATATTAAAATATTCTGCCTGCTTATTTAAAATAATTAAATTAATTAGACCAAATAAACCTAATTTTTCATAAACAATATTTTTTTGCATTAAAGGCTCCCCAAAGAGATAGGCATAGAAACATTGTTCTCATCTACGTAAATCAGAGCTGTCTTTACTAATTGCTTACGGTTGTTCCTAATATATTTTTGAGCATCTTTTTTAGATAAAACTTGGATTGTTTTCATGTGTCCCAAACATATTTTTTCTACAAATTCGTTATAAGACAGCAAGGCATATTGTTTAGCTGATTCAGACCTTGCAAATTCATCAAAATACATCCGAACATTATCAGCAGCAAAGTCTACTGTGCTACGTTGGTTATTAGCATCAATATATTTATTGTCTAAATTAACAAAAATTATTGTTTTGTCAGAATAATGTCCAATGCTATGATTTATCGCATTAATCCTTATCTCCTCACTTTTTTTTGCTTGTTTAGAGATATAGGCAGTAGCGTATGCAATATTAAAACCATTTAAAATAATAATCAGAGGCATAACCACAAAAAACGTTAAGATCCCCCATCCTATTTTTCTATAAAATCTGCCGGAAAAACGTAATAAGCTCAAAACAAAATCTGCAATAATAACACTACTAAATATGACTACAGAATTTGCAATATCGATCCTATCAAAAACAAAAATAAAGGTTAAAAAAAGCAACATAAAACTGATTAAAAACTCATAGGGAGGAGGATGAACAACCATAAAATACAAATAAGCAATAAAAATAAAAAATACAAACAATAAAATAAAACCGATAAAGACAACCATACGCAAATGAACACCTAATTGCCTTGGCATATTATTCCTCACAACCCCAACGATTTTACTCCACCGGTTAGAATAAAATGGAATATTTGCTAAGCGCAATGCTAAGGTAACAGTGTGTTTTGCATAACGAGCAGGACTTCTTTGAGAAATTTCCTTAGCATCAGATGCAAATCTCTCGGAAGCCAGTGGCATAAAACTTCCCGTAAACCAATAGGCCCCCATCGAAAAGACAATTAAAGCAGCAGCCATGGCAAAAAAGACAAAAGAGAGCGTGCAAACTTTAAGTTGTTTCCTGAAGAATGCACAAGTGGCAAAAACAAATAAGACAACAAAAAAAACAAAGCCACTCTCAATATTTAGTATTGTCAAAAGAAGAAATATTGACATTAAAAACAAACTACGCACTTTTTTATTTTCTATAAATTGCAGAACAAAATAGACAGAGAGCAAGCCTGTAAACACATTAGTGGCATGGCTATGAAAGCAATTCCAGGTTAATGCCTTAAAGCCAACGCAATAATTAACAGAAAAAAGAATTGACGACAAAAAAGCCACTCTCGAATCATTAAAAACTCTTTTAACAATTAAATACAAAAGAAAGCCATTTCCTATATAAAACAAGATAACTACAAAATGGAACCATTGGGACGAAGAACCAAAAGACATAATTAATATATTGATTAGGTAATAAACAGGGATAAAATGACCATCAGTCCGGGGCAACAGCAAATCAAAAACAACTCCGCTATGTGGAGAAATGGCTTGCTTGATTTTAGTCAAATGAATCAGTTGGTAATCATCACTCCAGTTTCCTGTATCAAATGTTAATACAATTAATGGAATACTAATTAAAATCAAAAAGATTAATATATGAACTTTTTTTCTCATTAATAAACCTACAAAATTATTAGCTATTATTCCTACCTCTAAGGTTTGCTTGCCACAACAAACATCTGCTTCCCAAAAAGCTGCCAAAATACCGGAATCCTTAAGTATAATTTCAATAAATAAGGAAATCGAACAGCTTTCTTTTTTGTTTTGTAAGGCAGAAATCTTGCAATAACTTTTTCAATCTTATACCCGACTAAAGATAAAGCCTCTGCCACACTCTTCTCACTTAATGGAATGTTATGATCAAAAAAATCCCAGTATTCATCAAAGGAATAGCGAATATTAGGCTGCAATATCATAATTTTTCCATTTGGCTTTAGCACACGAAAAACAGCACGAAGAGTATTGAGAACATCTTCTTTGCTTGATAAATGTTCAAGAAAATTGCTCATAAAAACAATGTCAACAGAGCTGTCTAAAAAAAACGAGAGTTGCGTAGAATTATCTTTAATAATCTTTACTTTGTCATTTGCAAAATCAAAGGAATCTGGATTAAGATCTACCGCAAATTTCGAAGATGCTTTAATATTATTGATAAATTCACAATATCCCGCCCCAATATCTAAGACTATTGAATCGAGAGGAACAAATTTCTGCAAAAAATCACTGCATAATATTTTCCACAAAGCCAATCTTCTTTTTAATTCTAGCGCATTAAATCTTTTTTGATATATTTTCTTAATTACGGCATTATCTTTAACCATTAGTATTCATTCCTCCTTTTTTAGTCTACAAATAACCTCTATAACTTTATCTTGCTCCTCTTGTTTCAATCCCACCGAGCTTGGTAAACTCAAGCCTTCACTATACAAACGATTAGCAATTTCAATTTTATAAGAATAACTGTTTTTAAATGGCTTGAGCAAATGCAATGGATGCCAAAATGGCCGAGCTTGAATCCCAGAATCATTCAACTCCTTCAATAATTCTCTACTGCCAATTCCATATTTATCTTTATTAATCAAAATAGTATAAAGCCAAAAAACAGATTTTGCCCATTTTGCGCTTATGGGACAAACCACCCCAGGAAGACTAGAAAGACCTTCATTCCAGCGCAGAGCAAGCTTTCTTTTGGCCTCAATGTATTCGTCAAGCTTTTCCATCTGAGCAAGCCCCATTGCGGCCTGAATATTACTCAAACGATAATTATAACCAACCTCATTGTGAATATATTCCAATTGATCATCTTTTGCTTGAGTAATAAGATAGCGCGCCCTCTTTGCCAGGGATTCATCATTTGTTACCAGCATCCCTCCCCCACCCGTCGTAATAAGCTTATTGCCATTAAAACTAAAACAAGCAATATCCCCCAACGTTCCCACTTTACGCTTCTTATAGAACGCACCTAAACTCTCTGTCGCATCCTCAATAACTCGTAAATCGAATTTACCTGCGATCTCTAAAATCGGATCCATATCAACCGGATGACCCAAAATATGAACAGGAAGAACGGCCTTAATTTGTCTGACGGTATGACGGTTGATCAATTTACCATCAACCCAATCACACTCGTTCATTAAAAATTCAACTAATTTGTTTGGATCCATCTGCCAAGAATTAGGATCAACATCAATAAATACCGGCCAAGCCCCTAAATAGCGCACCGCATTAGCCGGCGCAACAAAACTAAGAGCAGGAATTATAACCTCATCTTCAGATTGAACGCCAAGAAGTAATAAAGAAATATGTATAGCGGCAGTACCATTAATACAGGCAACTGCATGCCGAACACCAAGATAGTTGGCAAAGGAACTCTCAAATCTATTAACATATTCACCAACAGAAGAAACCCAATTTGTATCAAGACAATCCTTGATATATAACCATTCATTGCCACGGATTTCGGGCACACAGAGTGGAATATTAGACACTGGTCCACCCCCCATCAACCATAATCGTTGCCCCGGTAATGTATGAAGAAGCATCTGAGGCTAAAAATAGAGCAGCACAGGCAATATCATCAGCTTTCGCCATTCTGCCAAGAGGAACCTTTTTTGAATAGCTATTAACAAAAATGGGATCCTGGTTGTCAAAAACTCCACCAAGACAGATTGAATTTACACGAATATTATATTTCCCAAAATATGAAGCTAGATAGCGGCCCAAATTTACAATCCCTCCCTTTATAGCAGCATAAGCCATTGGGACTGTTATATCCGTTCCTTCATAAACAGTAAAATCGGGCCCCACAACACCATAAATTGATCCTAAATTAACAATACTGCCACCGCTTTCTTTCATAGATTCAGCAACAAATTTAGAAATTAAAGAATAGGAATTAAGCTGAATATCAATATTTTTTCTCCATGATTCCACCGAAATATCTTCAACCTTATTGCTCCAATCAGAAGTCCTTGGATAAGCACTGTTTACCCAAATATCTATTTTGCCTAGCCCAATTATGTTTTCTTGCAAAATCTCAAGAGCTGTAACGTCAAAAACAATAAATTCAACATTATAATTTTTTGTTCTAAGCTCAGCAGCAAAGGCTTTTCCTTCTTTTTCACTTATATCCGCAATTACAACATGCGCCCCGGCCTGAGCAAAAGAAACAACAATCTGTCTACCAATCAAACCTGCTCCCCCTGCAACAACAGCCTTTTTCCCTTTCAACTTAAATTTATCCAGATAGTTCTTCATAAATCAACTACTCCTTGTGACAACAAAAACTCAACAAATTTTAAATCACTTTCGCTGTCAATATCAAATGCAGAAAATTCATGCATCTCAAAAATCAGAGAGCGATCTGAAATAGCCGATTTGTTTTTTTTATCCAAAAGATAATTTCTGTCATACACATAAATTGAAGCATTCAAGTCGTATACACTAGGAGCATCTTGCCTGCGCACAACAGATGATCCCGTTTTTTTTACAATGGAAAAATATCCATTAGCATCTAACTCAACCATATTAAAATACGGGTTTCGACGACTAGAAACAACACTAAAAACAGTATTTGGATTTTTACTCAAAAACAGTTGATAAGCTCCTTCAATATCACTAATTTTTCGGATAGGCGCAGTTACATCAAGATCAATAACAATTGAATATTTCTCCCCACTCAGCCGCTCAACAGTCTCCAAGGCATGTCTTATCACTTCTATTTTACCAATTGTATCGGTTGCGAGCTCTATGGGACGCACAAAAGGTACTTCGACCCCATTTTTTTTTGCAATTGCTGCAATTTTTTCAGAGTCTGTTGAGCAAACAATGCGATCAGCCTTTCCCCACTTTTTCGCTTGCATAATAGTATGCGCTATTAGAGGCAAACCGCCTATTTTACGAATATTCTTATTATTTACCCCTTTTGAACCTCCACGAGCAGCTATAGTTATTAAAACCTTCCTCTTACCCATCTTTTAGCTCCAAAATTTTTTCAAGTAACGGAATAGATTCATCCAAATTATTCATAATTTGTTTATTTGAAAGACTATTTAAAAAATAGTTGATCTGCTCCCTCAAACACGCATCTTTTTCCATATTTAATTTAAGGATCTCTTTCTTGTTATCATAAGAATATTCAATTTGATCCCCTACTAAATCAGCAACTAAATAACCATGTTTAAAATCTATCTTGATGCTTCTCTCATTTATAAGACTTAAAAAATTTAGATGCAAATTAATAAAGAGCGAACTATTCATTTTTATCAAAACATCTGCAAAGTCCTCCGCATCCTGAGTAACATTACTGGCCCTGCCAAAAACAGCCTGCATTTTATCAATTTCCCCAAAAAGATATTGGATATAGTCAAACTCGTGAGACAAATCAAGCAAAACTCCCCCCCCCTGGGCTACAGATGAAGAATAACTGGATTTAGAATCTGTATTCTTCCTCCAATCAGGCAAATTAGAAGAGCAAACAATTCTTACATGAAAAAGCTTTTTTCCATCAATAATTTCTTTGATCTTCTTAACAACAGCATGAAAACGCAGACAATAGGCGGTATAACAAATTAATTTATTTTTACGACAGAAAGATTTAAGCTCAAAAACCCCTTCGCAATTATTAGAAAGAGGCTTTTCTATAAAAAGATGCATACCTAATTTGGCACATTTTAAAGCTGTTTCAACATGCAAAAAAGTTGGATTAGCAATTAAAGCAACATTCCCCTTTATTTTTTCAACTTCTTCCCAGGAAAAAATTTCCTCAATCCCTAAGGTATTAACGGGCATCCCCTTCTTACTGCGAAATGCAAACAACTGAACATCTGGGATAGATTTTAAAATCTTTGCATGTCGAATCCCAATTGAACCTAATCCAAAAATTATAACCTTCATTAACAGATCCTCAATTTCTCAGTCGCCTTGTGATATTCTTCCCACTGTCCAATATCAATCCAAGAATCTTCACTTATAGGAAAAACGCCAACTTTGAAACCTTTTTTCATAGCCCTATTAACAAGATCATTCATATTAAAAATCACATTTTTGGGGATTATATCAAGTAATTCTTTATTCATAACATAAACACCTGTATTAACTAGTAAGTCATATTCAGGTTTTTCATTAATATGCCTAAGAACCCCCCCATTTTCAATCTCACAGACTCCATATGGAACCTTATAATGCCGGCATGAAACTATCAATGTCATATCATACCCATTATTTTTATGGGATTGGATTATTTCGGCACAATCAGCTTTTAGAATGATGTCACAATTAGTTACAAGAAATTGATTCTCAACTTTATTTTTTATCAACCTTAGGCTCCCAGCTGTTCCAAGTGGCCTATCCTCTTCAATGTAAGATATTTTATATTTATTATTAGAATCTTCAAAATATGATTTAATCATTCTTGCCTTATGATTTATTGAAACAAAGAATTCACTGATCCCATAGCTATTGAACCAATCCATTATCAATTCAATTATCGGCTTGCCATGTATCGGAATTAATGACTTGGGTAAAATCGTCGTAAAGGGATCGAGCCGCGTACCCTTTCCTCCAGCCATAATAACAACCTGAATATCTAAAGGTTTATTTTGCATGGAAAATTTATTTGCAAAAACATCTTCCCATATTTGAATGCTTTCAATTTCATTATTCTCATTAACAACAGGAACAGCTGAAATCACTAATTTCAGCATCAATTTTTTGATATCCTCTAACTCGAAATTCTTTTTTGCATATCTTGGCTTTTTATTGTAGATCCTAGTTATTTTTTCTCTAATACTCCCCCCATTAATAATCCATTTCCTAACATCTCCATCACTTAAAGACCCCAGTAGCCTGCGCTTTTGATCAACAACAAACAAACTTTTTTGACCAATTTCCGTCATCTGTTTCATTGCTTGTTTTATTGTAGTCTTTTTATTAACCAGAAATGATTCAATTGGCTTTTTCATTCAACATTCTCCATTTCATTGTTTTATCTTTTTCGATTTTCTCAAGAGCAATACTCCCAACAACCCTATCTAGAAACTTTGGTGCAATTCCTGTCCCAGGCCTCTTTATTGCAAGCATTGACATCTCAATTTTTGAATGTTTGGGAATGTCGTTAGCTGAAACAAGACTTTTGCGAACAATCTTTCGCATTGTCAATTCACATCTTTGGGGTCTTTTTATACCATTACCAAAAGATTTCTCTATATTCCGAATACTTTTCACCATTAATTCATAGTCAACTGGTTCAAGAGAAGCTTTATGATCCGGCCCGCTCATGTTACGATCTAAAGTAAAATGTTTCTCTATCACAACAGCACCAATGGAAACCGCTGCAAGGGATGCCTCAATTCCCAAAGAATGGTCAGAATAACCAATAGGAAGACCAAATTCACTTTTCATCGTCTTAATAGCATTTAAATTTAAATCCTCAAATCGCGCCGGATAACTTGAAACACAATGAAGAAGAATCAATCGTTTATTACCTTTTGAAATAATTTCCTCGACCGCCTCCCTAATCTCATCTAAACTCCCCATACCAGTGGATAAAATTATCGGCATCTTCCAGCCTGCAATCTTACGCAAAAGAGGTAAATTGGTTAAATCACCTGAGCTGATTTTGAAATATTTTAATCCCAGTTTTTTAAGAAAATCAGCGCTCTCAAAACAAAAAGGAGTTGATAAGAACATTATTTTCTTCTTTTTAGCATAAGAAAACAAATTTTCAAACTGCTCGTTTGTCAATTCAAGTCTTTTTAACATTTTAAACTGCGATTCATTTCTTACCGTTTTCTTTTGATATTTAGCTTTTGGAGCATTAAAACTAGCCAGCTCTTCTGTTTTAAATGTTTGGAATTTTATTGCATCAGCACCAGACGATTTTGCCGCATCAATCAGTTTTTTAGCAACATCCAAATCGCCATTATGATTTACTCCAGCCTCTGCAATCAGAAAAACTCTAGCCATTAAACATCTCCCTTATTTTACACGGATTACCAAAGGCCTTAACTCTGGCGGGAATATCAGAAACAACCACACTTCCTGCACCAATTAGACTATCGGCACCAATTTTCTTGTACTCAATAATCGAGGAGCCTACTCCAAGATGGGTTCTCGCCCCCACCTTCACCCCCCCACTCAAAGTCACCCCAGGAGAAATAAAAGAAAAATCATCAACCTTACAGCCATGATCAATTGAAGCTCGTGTATTAATAATAACATTCCTACCTATTTTTACCCCCGGTCCAATTACTGCTCCAGCAGCAACAAAAGTACCTTCCCCAATTTCAACATTATTTGCTATTATCGCCTGCGGATGAATGATTATTGGTTGAACAAACCCGTGGTCACAAATCATTTTAGCTAAATTAATCCTCAGATCAACATTCCCAATTGATCCAACTGTAACAAATGCATATCTGACACCAGACTTATAGACGTCTGGCAGTTGATGGTCTCCACCAATAACCTTGATTTTTAGCACCGTGGAGGAGGCATTATCTTTATCAAGAACACCTGCAATCTCAAAACTACCCTTCTTTAAAATTGCATCAATAACCACACTACAATGCCCGCCTGCCCCCAATAGAATTATTTTTTCCTTTATATTCATTTTATATCGTAAAATCCTTTAGCAAGTCCAGAAAATCTAAAATTCTTTAGCTTGTTTTTGATCTTTTTGCTTGATCTCCCATCCCCAAACGGATTTTTTAAAGAAACCATAGATTCTCCAAAAGAAGTTGATTTTGCTTTCTTGATCGCCATAATGATGGAAGCTGTTTTACAATCAGTATCAATTACATTATTAGCCTTTAGTCGGCCAGTCTGCCTAGTCCCAATATTAACAACAGGCAGCTTAAAGGATGGAGCTTCAATAACACCACTTGAAGAATTTCCAAGCATCAAACCAACACACTTTAAAAGGGAAAGATACTTTAACTGCCCCAAAGACTTAAATATTATTGCTTTTTCTGGATTATTTCGGACAAATTCCATAATTTCATCATATATAACCTGATTTTCAGAATCTGCATTAGGAACAGTAAATACAATTCGCAAATCTGTTTGCGCAAGCGCATTCAAAATATTCTTAATTTGATTTTTTGCCGCACCTTTTTCTAATGTAGTAGGATGATAGGTAACCAATACTACATCACTTCCAAGCACAAAATTCAATTCTTTTTCAAGTTCCTTTCTAGTCAAAAGAGTTACTTGTCTTATGCTGTCTAAGCCGGGAGCCCCATAATTAAAAACTCTTTTTGGATTCTCCCCCATTTGAACAACACGCATTGCATAAATATTGTGAGAAACAAAGTGCAAATGAGCCATTTTGGTTATGGCATGTCGAATTGAATCATCATATGCACCTTCAGTAACTTCTCCTCCATGGATATGTGCAATTGGAATACCAAGAATCATTGCAGAGGTTGCAGCAGCAAGAGTTTCGAAGCGATCTCCCAACAAAACAACAACATCGGAAGACAGCTTGCTAAAAACTCTAGCAAAACCAATTACCCCTCGCCCAATAGACAAAGCGATTGCTTGATCTGTATCAGAATTCTTCAGAAGATCAACTTTTGCATCAATCTTAAATTCATCCCTAAGAATTTGTTTATAAGTCAAACCAAATCTTGAGGAAAGATGCATGCCTGCGGCCACAATCTGAAGAAGTAGATCTTTGTCACTTTTGATCTCCTTCATTAACCAGTAAAGCAGGCCATAATCCGCTCGCGATCCAGTTACAATACATATTTTTCTTATTTTTTTACTCATTTATATTAAATAGACCTCCATAAGCTTTAGACATTATACATCTCCGTTTTATAAAAACTCATTTTATTTTCAATCCAATCAATAGTTTCTTTAAGACCTTTTTTAAGATCATATTGAGGACGCCAATTTGTTTTTTTCAAGATTTTTGAATTATTACAACAAAGCCGTTCAACCTCACTCTTTTTTGGACGTATCCTTTGGAAGTCTTCTATAACACTTATTTCTTTATTCATAATTGAAGCAATTAATTTAACCAAATCTCCCATTGCAATTTCTTTATTCATACCAATATTCACAGTCTCTCCCAACAACCCCTCTGTTTTGGCAATTGCAATAAAAGCAGCAGCTGTATCTTTGACAAATGTTAGATCTCGGGTAGGAGACAGGTTTCCTAATTTTATTTGATTCTTACCCTTTATGATTTGACTTATAATCGTTGGGATTATTGCTCTGGCTGACTGGCGTGGTCCATAGGTATTAAAGGGTCGGACAAGCGTCACAGGAAGGTCAAATGAGCAATAAAACGATTCCGTAATAGAATCTGCGCCAATTTTTGTTGCACTATAAGGTGATTGAGGCTGCAGGGGATGTTTTTCATCAATCGGAACATATAATGCAGTACCATAAACTTCTGAAGTCGATGTCACCAATACTTTTTCAACAGCCAGATCACGGGCTGCCTGTAAAATATTCAATGTACCTTTTATGTTAGTATCAACATAATTATCGGGTGAATGGTATGAATATGGAATACCAATTAAAGCAGCTAAGTGAAAAACAACATCAACATTCTTTAGGGCTGTACGAACACCATAAGGATCCCGTATATCTCCTGTAAATATCTCTATTTGCTCAACTTTCTCTTTTGGAAGAGAATCTAACCAGCCATAACTATTAAACGAATTATAAAAACAAAATGCCTTTACCTTTGCCCCCTCATCTAGTAGAGCTTCAACCAGATGACTGCCAATAAAACCATCAGCACCAGTAACAATAACTCTTTTGTTTTTTATGTCCATTAATCTTTCCTAGCTCCTTATGTTATGTTTACGTGTTCAAGCCTATTAATTTTAATATAATCGAATAATATTTTATGTGTCAGATAGGACTGAGAAATATTCGGCAATTCTACCCTTTCTTTTTGAATAAGAGCTGTAATAATCTTATCAGTCAACTGACTGGTAAACGGAAGATCAATTTCTCTCACATCGATACCAATAGAAACATCCTGTACAACCATCTTCTTCTCGGACTCATAAATCCTAAACTTATTATTCTGCGAGTAAAACTCAATCAAAGAATGGCCCTCATCCTTCTGAGAATGTAAAAAGGCCACATTTGTATCATTGATACTAAGAAGCAGGACCCCGGCTAAATCACAATAGCCAGCTCTTTTTGCATGGTATACCGAATGGTTATCAGAAAACAGTATCTTGTAGGTTTTGACCTCTAAAATCCAAACCAAAAGATCCAGCAGATGTATGCCAATACAACCCATTCCACCTGAAAAAACTGCACTGAACCCTTTTGCTTTTGAGCCTTTCAATGATTCATAGATCTCCCGATAAAACCCATACATATGTCGAGGAAAATTAACATAAAGAGGCACGTTGGTATCTCTCGACAAAGCCATGATCATTTCATATTCATCAATTGATTGACACAATGGTTTTTCAGCAATTATTGCCAAAGGCCTTAAAGTAATAACATTCGCAATTATCTGATGCCGTCCCTGTGCCGTTGTAGCAATAATAACAATCGTCTCTGCATTTATAGCTTTAATAATTTCGTCAAAGCTTATAGTTGTTCTAATGTTATTATTGCAAATATTATTCTCTTTTAAGAAAGCAGGAACAGAATCTAAAGACCCATGGCTAATGTCATAACATAAGATTTCACCAATAATACTTAGATTGGCCACTGCCTGAAGATGTCTTTTTCCCATATTTCCCATTCCAATTATTACAATATTATTCTTCATATCCAAATATCCTATTAATTACTTTACAAGTAGTGATTTGTTCATCAAGATCCGGCAGCTCTTTATAATTATTGTCAATTAATACGCTCCTGACCATTTTATAGAGACCTGATTTAAACTTTTTATCATGATCATCTAAAGCAGGAACTGTTTCCCAAGCAAATTGATTCTTTTTGCAGAATCTCAATTCTTCTAACGGAGAAAGCTTATAGCGCCCTTTTATTGTTGAAACCTCAACATTCCATCGTCCACCACCAGACCAAGTAGAAAAATAGCTAAACAGACACTTTGCAGTCCTTCCAGAACCAGTAAAAATATTTCCGCTTGGATGACAATCCCATTCTCCTGCTTTTAGCGCATTTATCTCTTCTGGCATACCAATTAAATGAAAAGCAAGATCAATAACATGGCTAGAATTTGCAAAACCCCATTTTTTTACAATATTCTTGTCCCTTTCAACATGTAGGATATCCTTTTCTCGATCAGTAAAATCAAAGAAACAAGCCAGTGGACCACCATCCTCTAAGATACGCTCTCCTAAATTTATGACAGAACTAAAAAACCTGCGATTATACGCAATTCTGAGATCCGCTCCAGAAGAAAGCTGTTTTTTTATCTCTATCAATCCATCAAGATCTAAAGCACCAGGTTTTTCCACTAATAAATTTTTAATCCCTTTTGATAAACAGGCTGATGACACTTCTTGGAGCGATTCGATAGCTGAAGCGATAATGACCAAATCGACTCCTTCTGTCTTAATTTGATCTAGCGCATTAGTACCTCCGCCATAACCAACAGAATTATACTTTTTTGCAAGGGCGACTGCCTTTTCATTATCTCTACCTATAACAGAGACGTTGCAATCAAACCCCTGCAACACCTTTAGATATTCTTCGGCCATATAACTTGATCCAAATAAAACTACATTTTTCATATTTGACAACTATCCTTCGCCCCCAAGAATTTGCTGATAGAGTCAGGAATACATAAGGGAGCAGAAAAGAATTTGCGCTTAAACCTTTTTGCAAAACCTAGTAAATAATTTGGCCGCTTAGACTTTGGCGTTGACAAACATTCTATAATGTCGGGACCAACATAAATTCTAAACTTTTTTATAACTTGAGAAAGTGCTATATCCTTGGAAATTTTGTCCTGCTCACTGATTGCTTTGGCAATTGCTCCCATCACTTTGTTAAAATCAAGTGTCCATAACTCATTAAGCATACGATCAAAAATATCTCCTCTTTTATTCTCATTATCAGCAGATGATCCAGGAACAGCAAGTTGCCTTAATAAATACAAGCCAGGGATTCTTTTTGTTTTTCCATAAGCAACAACCAAGAAACTGGGAAGAAGTTCAGCCAAAAAAATATCATTAAGATCCAAATCACTCAGCAGCTTAAAACAGCCAGCTAATTGCTCAGTTCGATGGACATCATAAAAGGTCGGATCATAACAAGAAAAATGACTTTCGACACGCTCGGCCGCACTATCATTGATATGAGATCTAGATGGATAAAGCTTGCAAAATCCCTTTCCCTCACCATAAAGCCCATCAGAAACAATAAAACCAGCAATATCCCCTCTACAAGAACTATATTCCGGATGAGCAGACATAAATTCCACACTGCGAGAAAGTCCTTCAACAACAAAAAAATCATCGTTATCCGCCATTGCAACAAAGGGAGTTTTAACACGCGAAAGAGCATCCGCCTCCTTTGCAAAATAATCTGAATATGTCTTATCATACGGATAACGAACATATTCATAATCAATCTTTGGAAAATTAGCCTTGTTGGATAGGGTCTCCTCGACCTTTTTATCTTTGCCGCCATCAGCAATTATTATCTTAAATGGAAAACTAATTTCATTGACATAAGACATCCAACGAAAGGTATACTCAACCCTATCCTTAAGGGGAAGTACTATTGTTAAATCTTTTGACATTTATGATAAGCCCCCTTCAACAAATTAATCGTATCCTCTATCCCTTGCTTTATATCACCCACAAATCCAAATCCCTGATCACAAAAGCGCTTATTGGAAACATGATACGATAACTGATTCATTATTTTTGTATCAACATATTGAATCGAAAACTTTGAAATATGATTTGAGATAATATCTAGAATGTCCTTCACCGTAGTATTAGTTGTTAAAACATTATAGATCCGACGGTCAAAAAGATCATTTTTAATAATAAAATCTATTGCACTCAGAGCATCGCCCAAATCAAGATAGGGACGTTTTTGATTATAGGCAGTCCGCCAAACAGTGATCGGCTGCCCCATAACCGCTTGCCAGCAAAACTTATTAATAGCAGTATGAAAGCGCATCCCAATAGATGTTCCAAAAATTGTCCCCAATCTGCAAATAACAAAGGACAACCCATCGTTTTTGCCCAATTTACTTAGATAAGCCTCTGCCTTTAGCTTTGATTCTGCATAAGGACTTTGAGCTAATAAATTAGAAATCGGACAATCCTCATCAACAATATCCTTCTGAACACCATAGACACTTGTAGTCGACGGAAAAATCAACTTACATTTATTTTTGACACAGGCATTTGCAACTCTTTCTGTGCCATTCAGATTAACCTTTTCTACTTTTTGGGGATCACTGAAACTCGAGGCAGCATCTGTAATTGCAGCAAGGTGGATAACAACATCAATCCCCTCAAAATATTTATCCAAATCAGCAGTACAAATGTCTTCATTAATAAATTTAAAATTTACTCCTTTGGGTAAATTAAATAATGACGAAAAGCGCTGGGTAGACAGATTATCTACCAAGCAAATCTCTTCAAATTCATCCGAAGTAAAACTATGAATCAGCTTTGAACCAATATGCCCAAGCGCACCAGTAATTAACAGCCTATTTAACATAATGGCCTAAATATTTTTCAAAATATTCTCTTGTTTTTATCAACCCATCAGAAAAATCCCCTTCCGGCTTCCAATCAAGCATATCCTTTATTTTTGCATTACTTATTATCGCATCACCTATTTCAATCGCTTTTCTTTCATCCGGCCAATTAACAAATTTAACCATTCCTTTTCCAATATGTTTTACAATCTGATTTGCAATCTCAGCAACGCTATAATGCACATCACCTACTGCAAAAAGGATTTCCCCATTAACCTTTTCACTTTGTGAGGCTAAAATAAGAGCAGAAACACAATCATCAACATAAACGATATTCCTTTTTTGGCTCCCTTTTCCAAAGATAGTAATATCTTTTCCCTGTAAGGCTAATCCAACAAAATAATTATTAAAAGTAAAATCGCTGCTATGGATACTTGCCCTGGGGCCATAAACATTTGAAAAGCGAAGCACAGTCACTGGCATCCCATAGGCATTCCCATAAATCAGAACATATTTTTCCGAAACACTCTTATTGGCAGAGTATATATCTGTCGGAAATTCCGGATGTGTTTCATTGGCTGGGCGAAAATGAAGCCGACCCAGCTGGGTGCTTGTTCCAATATGAACAAATTTAATTCCTTTATTAAATCTGCGCGCAGCCTCCAGCAAATTAATAACCCCCTTGCAATTTACATCCAAGTCAATCCATGGCTCTTTCATAGAAAAAGGATGAGAAGTAGAAGCAGCACAATTAAAAAGAATGTCTTTATCCATAATGTGATGTGAAACCAAATCAAAATTTAAGATATCTCCAAAAACCAATTCAACCGAATTTTTTATGGCATCAATATTGAATAAATTCCCTCCTGAATTGGGATCCAGACAATCATAAATTGTCACATTAGCTCCAAGCCTTAAACATTCATGAGCTAAGTTGCTACCTATAAAACCCAACCCTCCAGCTATTAATACTTTTTTACCTTTTATTTTTGGTAATTCTTTTTTCATAATTATTTAATCGGCGGCCCTTTTTGCCAGTCATAACCGATCGCAGGATCATCATATGCGATCCGTCCTTCATCGTTGGGATCATAAATATTGGAGGTAACGTAAAATAAATTTGCAGGACCACCAATACACTTGCAACCGTGAGCAACCCCTGAGGGAATGCGCAATACCTTTGGGGGTTGATTGTCCCCCATTAATAACTCCATGATTTTTCCAAAAGTAGGAGAATCTACTCGAGTATCATACAACACCACCTTAATCACTCCATTGGCAACATACCACCAGTCAATTTGTATTTGATGAATATGCCAAGCTTTAATAACTCCCTGATACATTTGAGAAAGACTGAATTGCCCAAATCCTTCTTTAAAAAACTTATCATCAACACGAATAATTTCCCTAAAAAAACCGCGTTCATCTGGATAGGTAACAAGGTCTTTTACAATAACGTCTTGAATCATTGGAGTATTTCCTTGATTGCATCACAAACCAATCGCAGATCAGATTGCTCCAATTCTGGATAAATAGGCAAAGAGAGGACTTCCTCTGCCGCTAGTTCTGATTCTCTTAACGAGGTATTATTAGAAACCAGTTTTTTATAAGCAGGTTGAAGATGCAAAGGCACAGGATAATGAACTAATGCTCTGATTTCCCTATCCCCCAAAAACTTTAGGATCCTATCACGTTGTTTAGAGCGAACAACATAAAGATGATAAACATGGGTAGAATTCGGTCTGGTAAGAGGCAAGGATAAATCGATTCCTGATAATTCCTGATCATACATTTTTGCCAATTCCGCTCTTTTCTTATTATCTGCATCAAGATAACGCAACTTAACTCTCAATACTGCAGCTTGAACCTCATCCAAACGTGTATTCCATCCAGAAAATGAACTAATATATCGTTTTTCCCAACCATATTGACGTAAAAGTTTTGCTTTTTCTGACAATTCTTCATTATTGGTAACTACAATCCCGCCATCACCAATCGCTCCTAAGTTTTTTGTCGGATAAAAGCTAAAGCACCCCATATCTCCAAAAGAGCCTACCGGTTTCCCCTTATACAATGCCCCATGTGCTTGGGCACAATCCTCTATTACCTTTATGTTATTCCTTCTTGCAATCTCCAAAATCGGATCTAAATCAACCGGCTGTCCATATATATGGACCGGAATAATCGCTTTTGTTTTAGAATTGATAACAGACTCAAGTTTACTTGCATCCAAACCATAATAATTTTTCTCAATATCAACAAAAACTGGTTTTGCTCCTGTTAATTCTATTGCAGAAACAGTTGCCGAAGCAGTATGAGAAACAGTTATAACTTGATCGGTTGGACCAATATCACAAGCAGCCAAAGCCAAATGCAAGGCAGCGGTTCCACTACCAACACCTATACCAAAAGATACCCCAACAAATGAAGAGAACTCTTTTTCAAATGCACTTACCTCATCACCAAGAACATACCACCCCTTATCTAAGACGTTCAAAACAGCCTTATCAATCTCATCCTTATATGAATAGTATTGGGCCTTGGGGTTACTGCATAAAATCATTTTAGTACCTGTACCTTTGGAACGTAAACAATCCATTTTCCTCCCGACGACATAAAACCCTTCTCCTTTGCCATAATCTCTTTGGAATGGTTATAAGCAAACAAGAGAGCATATTCAGGATAGTTATTCAGAAATTCTTGGTATGGACGAACTGGAATATGTGCCCCCGGACTAGTTTTACCCTGTTTTATTGGTGTTGTATCCGAAATAAACTCAAGATGCTCTGTTGTGATTCCACAATAATTAATAACGGTGGTACTCTTAGACGTTGCCGCATAACCGACAATGCGTTTGCCTTGTTTTTTAATATCCTTTAAAAGGGACATTAAAGCATCTCGGGATTCCTCGCAGTTTTTTCTAAAATTATCATAGGTAATCTCTTTATCCAATCCTAGTTTTTTTTCTTTTTCAAGTTGAGAAAAAACATTTTTAGAAACAGGACGCGCCCCCCTATGGGCTATTACATAGCGCATTGATCCCCCATGGGTTTCCTGAGGTTCCACATCAATCAATTCCATTTCATGCTGCTCAAACAAATACCTTATAGAAAATAGGGAAAACAAAAACACATGCTCATCATAAATCTGGTCATAAGTCGTATTTTCAATAAAATCACCTAAATAAGGATCTTCAAACATGGCAATTCCATCAGATTTAAGCAAAATTTTAATCCCTTCCACAACCGAATGGAGATATGGTATATGACACATAACATTTGCTGCCAAAAAGGCATCAGCCTGTCCATGTTTTTTAACAATTTTTCTAGCCAATTCACCATCAAAAAACTCTGAAATTGTATTAATTCCTTTATCTATGGCAACTTTTGCCACATTGGCAGATGGTTCAATTCCGAGATGGCGAATCTTTTGGGCCGCAAAGTTTTGCAGCATAATACCATCATTGCTTCCAATTTCAACTACAAAAGGATTTTTAGATGCAATATAATCCTTCACGACATGATCGGCAAACTCTTTAAAATGGATCGCCATATTTTTTGATGTGCCCGAGAAAAAAGCATAATTTTCGTTAAACATCTTTTCCTTTTCCGGCTGCTCAACTAGCTGAACCATCCCACAGTTTTTACAAAAAGCCACCTTCATCTCAAAAAAATATTCATTCTCAAATTTTTCTTTTGTTAAAAATCCATTTGCAATCGGCATTTTCCCAAAAGAGATAAAGGGTTCACATAGGGCCTGACAAATAAGACATTTTGACATACTAATCTCCTTTTCTAATTATTATCTAAAGGAACAAATTCTTCACTCCACTGCAAACGAGGACGCACAGCAGAGGGTGGCCATGGCATGGCATGGTTCCCCCTCACTCCATTTGGATTCATAGCATCACCAACATCAAACCTTAAAACATCACGCAATATAACATGTACTGGGTGAGGATGTGTTACAACTGCGGCCAACAGAGAAATCTGTCCATTATTTAAAAGATTCCCGGGAACTTTGCATCTAGAACAATAGTGTCCTACCGGCTTTTTCTTTTCATTCCACGGGGAATCTAAATTATCAAGCGTAACTAAAATTGTATGTCCTCTCTCATCTATCAAATAATAAGTTGCATCTAAGGGATGATCATCCTTCAAGACCCAATATTCCATCTCAAGCATAATCTCATCACAAACATCAAACTTTGTGCAAACTTTGCCATTTTTATTTAAAACACGTACCGCATGCATGCGAACTACATCGTCCCCTGGAGCATCTTCAATGCTATTCCAAATTTTTTCTCCCTGCTCCTCAACCCCCACCTCCATATATTTCCTTACAACTTCGCTAGTAGGTCCATCTTTTACTATCATCCCATCCTTCAACAAAACCGCTCTTGGACATAGTCTTCGAACAGCTTCCATATTATGGCTCACAAAGAGAACAGTTCGGCCCTGTTTTGCAACATTATCCATCTTACCCATGCATTTTTTCTGAAACATCAAATCACCAACGGCAAGAACCTCATCAATAACCAATATCTCCGGCTCCAAGTGCGCAGCAACAGAAAAAGCAAGCCTAACACTCATACCGCTAGAATAACGCTTTACAGGCGTATCGATAAACTTCTCAATCTCAGAAAAAGCGACTATTTCATCAAACTTTCTTTTGATTTCGGCCCTTGTCATCCCCAATATAGCACCGTTCATGAAAATATTTTCTCTGCCGGTCAATTCAGGGTGAAAACCGGTGCCAACTTCAAGCAAACTGGCAACTCTTCCCCGAATCTTGACCTCTCCCTCTGTTGGGCAAGTAATACGACTGAGAATTTTTAACAAAGTACTCTTTCCTGCCCCATTCCTACCAATGATTGCAATCTTCTGCCCTTTTTCAACATCAAAAGAAACATCTTTTAATGCCCATATTTCCTCAAAGCTATTTTGACGATATTTTCTTCTAAACAAACTCATAAGACTGTTTACTATAACATCCCTTAGCGCCCTATATTGCTCGCCCCCGCCCAAACCCAACAAATATCGTTTACTCAAATTGTTTATTGAAATTATTGGTTTGTTCATTTTTCAGATAATATCCGCAAAAGTTTTTTCGACCTTTTTAAAATAAAATAACCCGCCTAGAAATAACAGCAAAACACAAGAGGTACTTATTATGAGATTTTTGGGATCAGGAGTAGCGGTCCCCAAAATTGCCCAACGAAAACCATTTATTACTCCAACCATAGGATTCAACGAATACAAAAAACTCCATTTTTCAGGGATTATTGCAGACGAATATGCAACAGGAGAAACATATTGGCCAGCCTGAATCAAAAAAGGCACAACATAAATAACATCCCTAAATTCAACATTTAAAGCAGATAACCATAACCCAACCCCTAACGCTGCAGTAAAAGCCAATAAAATAAATAGAGGTAAAAACAGCAGATTAAAGGTAGGGGGTATTCTAAACCAAATCATCATTACGAATAGAATTACAAAAGAAACTAAGAAATCAATAAAACCAGAAATAACCGCACTGGTAGGGATAATTAAGCGAGGGAAATATATTTTTGTAAGGATTGTCGACTTTCCAACAACAGATTGGCTTGATGCTCGCATAGAATTAGCAAAAAACTGCCAAGGCAACAATCCGACATAAACCATTATGGGATAGGGAACTCCATCCGAAGGCAGCTTTGCCAAACCACCAAAAATAACTGAAAAAACGATCATTGTAAGTACCGGCTGAATTACTGCCCAGACAACACCGATTGCAGCCTGTTTGTATTTGACTAAAATATCCCTTAAAGCCAAAAACCAAAATAGTTCTCTATAGGCCCATAATTCTTGAAAATTGATACTAAATAAACCACTCTGAGGCTTAATTAAAACAAGGGAATCAGTCCTCGTTTTAGCTTTGTCTTTAAAAAAAGATTTTAGTCCCATAATATCCCCTAAATAATTTTAAACCCTTTCTTTTTGCTTATCTAAAAGGTTTTGCCAATATTCCCACATAAATGCAATAAACACCCCAAAAAACAAACCCAAAATCAATCCAATCAAAACATTTAATCTAACATTTGGTTTAAAAGGACTCTTGGGAACATGAGCCTCATCTAAAATAGTAAAAGGATCAATTTCTTTAGATTCTTCAAGCTTAACTGATTCATACTCCTGTCTTAACATCACATAAACTTCATTCAGAATCTCAAATTCTCTATTAAGCCTCATAACCGTAATCCCTGCCGCCGGACTTTTACTTGAACTTGCTCCCGACAAAAGAGTATAATCCTTCAATTTCTGCTCAACCTGCATTAGGTTCTCCTCAACGCGGGGAAGCTGTTTTTCAATATATTCTCTTTGTTTCTTTGCTTCCGTATAATTCAATTTATTTAAATAAAATGATAAAGAATCAATAAAGGCGTTTACAATTTTGGCAGTCAGCTTGGGATCAGTATGGACAACAGTCAACTCGAGCAAATTCCCACTTTGTTTTGGTGGTTTTAGCATCCCAGCTACAGAAGAAGCTAGTATATGATCATCTATTTTGGGGTCGTCCCAACCCGCAATGGACTCTCTCAGTTTTAGGTCGGTAAGCACCTTCAAAGCAACCGCCCTGCTTTGTAAGACCTCGATAAAATCATCAGCTGGACCGGAAGATACCTTTATTCCCGCCAAACCAGCCAATTTTGAGTTAATCGATCCACCACCCAACCGCACCAACATCGTCGTTTTGGATTGATAAAGAGGCTGCTCCCTCTTTGTAGTAACAAACGCAAAAATTGTTGTAACAAGGGCAATTAGAATAATTATCTTCCAATGTTTTAAAATTGTATTAACATAATCAAGCAGATTTATCTCTTCATTCATTTATTTCTCCTATTTAAGTACTGTCGAATACAGCGTCAAAGCCAACAGAATTGTATTTGCAAAACTTGAAAAATCCGAAAAATAAAAGAAATTTGCCGGAACATTTATAACATCCCCGGGCAAAATATCGCTATCCTTCGATCGATTTCCATTAAAAATAACATCATACCCATTTACTGCTATTTTTTTGTTTTCCCTCGTAATGGATGACCACCCCAAAAAAGCATTGGGCTTAGGGCCGCCGGCATAACTAATATAATCCGAGTATTTCTTTCCGGGGAGATATTCAAATCTTCCGGTGTTTGAAACCTGCCCATAAACATAAACAAATTTACGCTCTCCCATATAATGGGGCTTATTTTCTGCCCCGCTAAGATAAATTTGAATTTTTCTCGGAACACTCAGGCGAAAAGAAAAAATAAATTTAACCTTATATACTCCGCGAATCCTGGATCTGACTAATTTTTTTGCCTCTGGAATGGTTAATCCCAATAATTTTATTTCTCCGACTCGAGGAAAAAAGATTTTCCCTTCGGGATCAAGAATAAATTTATAATCAAGCGACATATCATTATCCCCAACAATTAAATTGGCTGAAACCTGATCTCCCGGCCCCAACCTGTACTCACTTTCAATAATTGCATCCCCAACAAAATAATCCGAACTGCCAACTGACGAACCTACGGTTTGACCATAAGCAGGCAAACAAAAATTAATAACTAGAATCATTAGCAACAAAAAACATATTTTTCTTAACATCATTTCATCCCTTCCTTTTTACTTTATTAGCTCCAACCGCTCTTTTACTCGATCAATCACTTTATGATATGCAGACTTAGCACCATCCCGAACCTTTGGATTAAAAAGATTTAGAATTTCTCTCCCCAAGACCCGATACTGCCCTCCTACCTTATAGGCATTAAGAATTCCTTTTTTTATTAGGCGTAAAAAAGTAGAACGGCTGATCTTTAATAGTGAGGTGGTTTCTTCAAGAGTATAGACTTCGTGCTCCTTGATCTCCATATTGGTACATTATAGCTCTATACCAAGAAAAGTCAATGGGTCTTTTTGTGATTCAAAACGTGTCAGAACAAGTCAGACACAAATTTCGAAATAGCCGGCACGGAGGTCAACCCCGGAGACTCAATGCCTATTAGATTAATAAAGCCCGGGAAGCCTTTTTCCTTCTCTTCTATTATAATGAAATCCGGCTCAACCCCGTCAAATATGGCTAATTTGGGCCTAATTCCGGATTGATCCGGAGATAAATCTTCTAATTTCACATCCGGAAGATAGGTTATTATTGATTGATGGAAGGCCGAACGATGTTCGGCCACCACATTGTAATCAATTTCATCAACCGGATAGGCATTGGGACCAAACTTGATACTCCCTCCCGGATCAACCAGGGTATGGATTCCCAAAGATTTGTTTCCCTTTTGTGGAGTCGGGTAGACCAGACCGTTGACCAGAGGACAGGTTGATGAATACGAAAAATATTCGCCTTTCAAATAATATAATTTATATCCGGATTTTTCTATATCAATTCCCACCATCGCCGCAATCTTATCTGCCCACAAACCAGCAGCATTTATCACAACTCGACTTTTTATACATGGACAGGTCAGTGACCTGTCCCTACAATCTATTCTATATCCCCAATCCTCTTTTCTAATCCCCGTAACCTCCGAACCAAAACAAAACATCACCCCACTATCCTTTGCTTTTTGATAAAAATATTTCATGATACTGTGCGAATCAATCACGCCGGTTCCCGGAGAATAAAGAGCGGCCAGAGCTTTTATGTTTGGCTCAAGATCACGGATCCCTTTAACTCCAATAATCTCTAAATCCTCTACCCCATTTTTCCTTCCCCTGTCAAAAAGTTCATCTAATTGTTTAATTTCTTCTTGATTAGTAGCAACAATCAATTTGCCAAGTTTACGAAACAAAATATTATTCTTCTCACAAATATCCCAAAGCATTTTCTTCCCCAAAACACAAAACTTTGCTTTTAGCGATCCGGGGGTATAATAAATTCCTGAGTGGACAACTTCACTATTGCGGCTGCTGGTTTCTTCTCCATAGGACTCATGCTTTTCGAGGACAACAATATCCTTATTGGGATATTTTTCGGAGAGCTCTTTCGCAATCGCGAGGCCAACAATTCCCCCGCCTATAATTGTTATGTCTACCTTATCCATGCTTAAAAGGAGGATTCAAGATCCCTTTCTCTGTAATGTACCCGGTAATATATTTAGCTGGGGTAACATCAAAGGCAGGATAACGAACAGGAGTCCCTTTTGCTGCAATTCGTTTGCCCTTAATAATAGTCAACTCATCCCCGGCCCGCTCTTCAATTTTTATCCCTTTTCCTGATTTCATAGAAGTGTCTATGGTTGAAAAAGGAACAGCAATATAAAATGGGATTTTGTGCTCTTTGGCTAAAACCGCAATCGAGTATGTTCCAATCTTATTTGCAGTATCACCATTTCTGGCAACTCGATCCGCCCCAGTCACAACCAGATCAATCTCACCCCTTTGCATAAAATGACCAACCATATTGTCTGTTATAAGATGATAATCTACCCCCATCTGCTTTAATTCCCAGGCCGTTAAACGAGCACCCTGAAGATAGGGCCTTGTTTCAGAGGTAAAGACATGGATCTTCTTCCCCTGCTCATGAGCCGCCCGAATAACTCCAACCGCCGTTCCATAATCAACGGTAGCTAATGCTCCTGCATTACAATGGGTCAATACTGTCATTCCCGATCGAATTAACTTAGCCCCATACCTCCCCATCTTTTTATTAATCTTAATATCCTCTTCTGCCATTCGATGGGCTTCTTGCAATAAATCTTTTCCTTCTTTTGCAAAAAGGAGCATTTTTTGTACTGCCCAATAGATGTTTACAGCGGTTGGGCGGGAATCAACTAATGCTTTCGCCGCTTTTTTCAGGTTCTTCCCTGCAAGAGCACAACCGTAAGCTGCAGCAACCCCAATTGCCGGCGCTCCCCGAATGTTCATATCTTTAATTGTTTTTACAACGTCCTGGTAGGTTTTTAAATATAAAAATTTAAGCTTGTGGGGAAGCTCCAATTGATCGATAATCTTGAGTTTTCCATTAACCCACTCTAAAGTCCGCATGATATGATTATAGATGAAATTTATCGCAATTTCTATCGATATATATATATGGGATTAAGAGTAGGACCAAACACACCGGCCAGAAGATCAAGCGCTAATACAGAGACACTTGACAGCCTAAAACTATTATTAGGACCAAAACTATCAAGCCAACCTCTAGTTTTACAGGGCCTAATGGACCGGTTTGAATTAAAAAATGGAATCTTTACATCAAAAGACTATAACGGGAGACGACCCTTCCTGGATAATGACAGGATATTTTGTTTTGACGGTATGAGAAGTTCTCCCCTTATCATCGGAAGCCTAAAAGACCTTGCTTACTATACTGTCTGGGATGCTAAAGTAATGGGATCAAAAGCTCCCTTACTAAGATTTGGAGATTTATCATATCTTGAAAAATATCTGCTTATCCCGACAAAATCAGGAAAGATGGTTTTTCTCTCAGACCAACACACACATGCATTATACGGACTGGCTCTTGCAAAAAAACTGGGAATAACTAATGGTTTCTCCGCACTGTTCCATATTGATGAACATATTGATAATGAATTTCCAAATAGGACTCATTCCAGGCCAAATCTTGATGATCTGGCCGGCGTCGCCATTCTCTGTCAGGAGAAATTAGAAATCACAAACTTCTTAAGTCCGGGACAAACCTTTGACCGGAATAATCCGCTTTTATTTAATGATACCTATTATGTCCTTACCGGATATTCCAATAAAGGAATTGAGACTACATTTATCTCCGAACCATCCGGCGGTTTGGGAGGGATGAAACTCTCAATTGAAAAAGCATTAGAATATATAAATGCGTGCAAAGAAGTAGGCCTAAAAATCATTATTGATATTGACCTTGATTACTTTGCAGCTTATTTTGGAGAATCCTCCGATAAAAAACTCACAAAAGAAAGTATCAAAAAACAAATGTCTTATGAACAAAATTTGCAGTTTGTGTTAGCAATTGCAAAAAAAGCCGATTTTATCACTATTGCAACCAGTCCTGACTTTTTTAAATCGCAGCAAACTCATGCCAGGGAAATACTTGAAAGAATAATAAACAATCTATAACAACAACTCCCTCACCACCACCCGATCGTCCAAAGCAACCTTTTTTCCATTAAAATCCTGGTACTTCTCATGCCCGCGGCCGGCTATGACAACGAGATCTTCTTTTTTTGCGAGGCTTAATGCTTTGACGATGGCTTCTTTGCGATCTTCCACATTTGACATTTGACCTGCCTTGCCGGCAGGCAGGCATTTGTCATTTGACATTTAAGTTTTGGAATCCGCTTTAGAGATC
>JABMQY010000038.1 GCA_013202975.1 Candidatus Saganbacteria bacterium | reverse complement strand
TGCGGGATCCATACCCGTCCGCTAACGAATGTCAAAGGAGACGGAATTTAGTTGAAAATAGTTTTATTAATATTTAGTGTAATAATATTTGCAATGAGTATGGGGGCGAGTAGTATTGCTCCTGCTTTTGCAACTTTGTTTGGAGCAAAGCTGATCGGACATAAAAAGGCCGCGCTCTGGTTTACATTATTTTTACTGCTTGGTGCCGTACTGGCGGGTCATAATGTGGTAAAAACTCTGGGGGGAGCAATAATTCCTTCCGAGTTTCTTACCTTTGATGTTGTTTTGGTAATATTGCTTGCTGCAGTCTCCGGTCTGGTGATTGCAAATGTTTTGCGGGTGCCGGAATCAACCAGCTGGACCACCGTTTTTGCGATATCCGGTGTTGGTTTTGCTTTGGCCAAAATAGAAACAGCTACTTTGTGGCGGATAGTCCCATTTTGGATTGTTTTGCCAATATTAGGATTTGTAATAACCTATTTTTTATACAAAATAATCTATCCGCCCAGATTTAATAATCTTTGGATTTATGAACATATTTTTAATAAAGAAAAAAATCTGCAGACCCTGGCTTTTGCCAGCTCATGTTATATTGCTTTTGCGGCAGGAACCAATAATGTTGCCAATGCTGTCGGTCCCTTGGTTGGAGGGGGATTGATTAATCCGTTATTGGGATTAACAATTGTAGCCGTTTTATTTGGAGTTGGCGGTCTGTTTTTTGGGAAACGGATTATGAAAACATTAGGGGAAGAGATTGTCCCTTTGGGATTAATATCCTCGTCCTTAGTTGGAATTGTAACAGCAAGTTTATTGCTGTTTGCATCTTTGATGGGGATCCCCCAGTCACTCGTTCAGTTAAGTGCGTTAAGTGTTATGGCGATTGGGGTGGTAAAGCACGAACGGCATATCTTTAGGGAAAAGGCGACTCGTAGAATCTTTATAACCTGGTCAATTACGCCGGTCATCTCCTTTAGTGTTGGGTTTTTGCTAACAAAAATCTTTTTGGGGGTATAAGTATGTTTCTTAGAATTGTATTAGTAGTTATTGGAACCGTGTTGGTGGGAGTAGGAATTTTGGGTATATTTTTACCGCTTTTGCCCACGACACCCTTTCTTTTGCTTGCCGCCGCATGCTATGCTAAAAGCTCAAATAGGTTTTATAACTGGCTTTTGGGCAGCCGCTGGTTGGGAACCTATATTAGAAATTGGCGGGAGGGGCGGGGAATTCCTTTAAAGACCAAGGTTTTTGTGATTTCACTGCTTATCTTGACCATGGGGTATTCAATTGTTTTTGTAGTTCCAAATTTGGCAGGTAAAATTGTTTTGGTGTTAATAGCAATTGCTGTTATTTTTCATGTTATTTCTATTTCACCAAAGAAAGAGTTTGAAGGAGTGAAAAAATATGAATAAGAAGCAAAAGATCGATTTGGACCAATTAAAAAAGGGCGGGATGGTAAAGCTTAATGAAAAAGACATGTTTTCGGTCTGGGTTAGAACAGTCTGCTGCAACATGGATGCAAAGAAATTGCAGAAAGTAGCTGACCTTGCCGAAAAATATGGGAGGGGATATGTCTTGTTTACTACCAGGCAGCTGCCGATTATTCCCTTTGTTCATATTGATGATGTTACAACTGTCAAAGAGGAACTTGAAAAAGTTCATTTAATGCTGGATCGCTGCGGAGCCAGGGTTAGAAATACAGATGTTTGTTACGATGCCAATATTTGTTCCTATGCAGTGACTAACCCAATCTCTTTGGGAGAAAAAATCGATCAGTTTTGGAAAAATGATCCGGGAGGCCGCAAAATCAAAACCTCGATTGCCGGTTGCAGCAAGCAATGCACCTCTCCCCGGGTTTTGTCTGATATCGGGTTTGTGGGGGGAGAAAAGGGATACGATGTCTATTTGGGCGGCAGATTGGGGTTAAAGCCGAACATCGGATCAATGGTTGCCGAGAGTATTTCTGAAGAAGAGTGTGTTAGTTTACTAAAAAATTATGTGGCTTTGATTAGAGAAGAAAAATGGAAAGGAAAGCGTGGCGCAGATGTTGTTAATGCCTTGGGAGTTCCCGCGGTGAAGGAAATTCTTAATAAAAATCTGGGAGAGAAGCATTCTGAAAAGGCCTTTCTCTGTGATACCCGGCAGGATAATAAAATTGAAGACGGTAAAATAATATTGCGGATTCGGGCTACTTGCGGGGAAGTAACCTCGGATCAGCTTAGGAAGATTGCTGATATTGCCGAAAATTATGGAAAAGGCTTTGTCCACTTTGTTCTTCGGGGTGGTCCGGAGATTCCGGGGGTAGATAAAAGTAAAATTGAAGAAATTAGAAAAAAACTTGCAGAGGTTAATTTAGAGATTTTAGACCAAGGGGTTGATAACCTGCAGACCTGTTTTGGCGCATACTGCACCAATGGGATAATGGATACCCAGGCTCTACTGAAAAAATTAGAGAAGATAATAAAAAAGCTCGGGATCAATGATCTGGATATTAAGATATCTGCGTCCGGCTGCCCTAACTCTTGCGGAATCAGCCATCTCTCAGATATTGGCTTTTTGGGTGTTATATATCCGATAGTCAATAAAAAGACCTGTACCGGATGCGAGGTTTGCGTTAAAGCCTGTAAGGTTGATGCCATATCGATTCAAAATAAGCTTGCGGTAATAGATTACAATAAATGTGTCTGGTGCATGGATTGTATCAATGCCTGTCCCTTTGATGCTATTGAAAAAGGAAAGAAAGGGTATTCCGTTCTGGTTGGCGGCAGAGGAGGGTATTCCCCTAACGATCAGCGAGGTGGAGAGACAAAATTAGGAAAAGTAATAAAGGAGTTTGTTTCGGAGGATGAGGCATTAGAAATTGCCGAGGAGATTTTAAAAAATGGAAAATATAAAAGTTGATCAAAAAATAGATTTAAGGGGTGTTTCCTGTCCGCTTAACTTTGTAAAAACCAAGCTAAAGTTAGAAGAGATGCAAAGGGGGCAGGTTCTGGAGGTAATTCTGGATGATGGAGAGGCAATCCAAAATGTTCCGCGTTCAATTAAGGAAGAGGGGCACAAAATTCTGGTAGTTGCGCGGATTGATCAAAAGTACTTTCGGGTTGTGATAGAGAGGGGGGAAGAGTCATGAAGATATTGCTTAATGGAAAAATAGAAGAAATCAAAAAGGGGCAGAAACTGATTGGGGTTTTGGAGGATCGAAATATTAAACCGGCGGTCGTGGCAGTTGAATTAAATGGGGAAGCGATTGAGAAAAAAGATTATGATAAGCTTGAGATTAGAGATGGAGATCAGTTGGAGTTTGTATATTTTATGGGAGGAGGATTATTATGAAAGTTATTAAAGATGTATCAGAATTGATTGGAAATACTCCATTGGTTAAGTTGAATCGGGTTGTTACGGGAGAAATGGCTGAGGTCTTGGCAAAACTAGAAATTTTTAATCCCGGCGGATCGGTCAAAGATAGGATTGCTCTTTCTATGATCAAGACCGCCGAGAAAGAGGGAAAATTGAAGCCTGGCGGGACGATTATTGAGCCAACTTCTGGTAATACTGGGATTGGTCTTTCTCTGATTTCTGCAGCAAAGGGATACAAATGTATCTTAACTATGCCAGAATCAATGAGTCTTGAGCGAATTTATATCCTAAAATCTTATGGGGCAGAGGTTGTTTTGACCCCGGCTGCTGAGGGGATGACAGGAGCGATAAAAAGGGCGGCCGAATTATTGAAAAAGACCAAAGGGGCCTTTATGCCGCAGCAGTTTACCAATCCTGCAAATCCGGAGATTCACAGAAAGACCACAGCAAGAGAAATTATTGAGGCAACTGGTGGAAAGATTGATGCTTTTGTGGCTGGGGTTGGAACTGGAGGAACAATTACTGGAGTTGGCGAAGTTTTAAAGAAAGAAATTCCGGGAGTTAAGGTTTATGCAATTGAGCCTGCAGCTTCTGCTGTTTTGTCGGGAAAAAGTCCAGGACCCCACAAAATTCAGGGAATTGGGGCTGGCTTTGTTCCGGAAGTTTTAAATCGTGAAATTATTGATGAAATAATAACAATAGAAGATGACGAAGCCTTCACCGGATCAAAACGCCTGGCAAAAGAAGAAGGTCTATTTGTTGGAATCTCAGCCGGAGCGGCGCTTCAGGCATCTATTAAAATTGCTAAAAAATTAGGAAAAGGTAAACGGGTCGTCACCGTTTTTCCGGATACTGGCGAGCGCTACTTTAGCATGGCGCAATATTTTACTGGATAACCCCTCGACGGAGCTCGGGGTTTTTAAAAAAAGGAGTAATAAAATGAAGAAGAAATATCATATTGATACATTATTGGTACATGCAGAAAATGATCCGGACAAAAATCGGCGTTCAACCACAATGCCTATTTATCAGAGCACTGCTTTTAAATATAATAGCTGTAAAGAGATCTCAAAAGTTTTTAATGGCGAGGCTCCTGGAAATATTTATACCAGGATTTCCAATCCAACCCTTGAAATATTAGAAAAAAAGCTTGCTGTTCTAGAAGATGGTTTGGGTTCAATTGTTACAGCATCCGGAATGGCGGCAATTACTGCAACAATTCTGACTTTAGCAAAGAATGGAGACCATATTGTTGCTGGTAATTCTATTTTTGGCGGTACATATGCTTTTTTTGACAAAACCATCAGGGAATTTGGGATTGAGACAACATTTGTTGATCCATCAGATGCTAAACAGTTTGAAAATGTAGTAAAAAAAAATACTAAGGCTATTTTTATTGAGACAATCGGTAATCCCAAAATGGATGTGCCGGATATCGCTGCAATTGCCAAAATTGCCAAAAAGCATGGTGTTCCATTAGTAGTAGATAGTACTATTACAACTCCATATCTTGTCCGTCCAAAAGATTTAGGAGCAAATATTGTAATTCACTCGACTTCTAAATTTATTAATGGCCATGGTAATTCGATTGGCGGGGCAATAATTGATTGCGGAAATTTTGATTGGAAGGATGATAAATACGGAGCGCTTTCATTTTTAATCAAAAACAGAAAAGCGGTCTTTCGTGATTTCGGAGCATGTTTGTCTCCTAATGCTGCTTTTTTAACTGATATTGGACTTGAAACTTTATCACTTAGAATGGAACGGCACTGTTCAAATGCATTAGCTCTGGCAAAGTTTTTGGTAAAGCATCCAAAAGTTAAGGAAGTTAACTTTCCCGGATTGGTCAAAAACAAGTTTAATGCAATTGCCAAGAAACAATTTGATGGTAAATTTGGATCACTCCTGACTTTTCGGCTAAAAGATAAGAAGGAGTGTTTTAAGGTGATAGATTCTCTAAAGCTAGCTTATAATTTAGCTAATTTAGGAGATGCAAAGACTTTGGTAATTCATCCAGCCTCTACGATATGTGTTGAGTTTAATGATCGAGAGCGGTCGAATATGGGAGTGACGGATGATTTGATCAGAGTTTCAGTGGGAATAGAATATGTTGATGATATAATCGGAGATTTTGAGCAGGCGCTAGATAGTATCTAGCCTCGGAAACCTGAGACTAAACGTCTCGGTTTCCGCGCATGGAAGCCGCGACGATACTGTCGCAGGCTTCCCAAGAAGGAGGCGATATAAATGGGATTATCAGAAGAACAGATAGAACGCTATAGCCGGCACATAATATTAAAGCAGGTTGGGGGCAAAGGACAGGAAAAGTTGCTGGCCGGCAAAGTTTTAATTATCGGTGCAGGCGGTCTTGGTGCTCCTGCGGCAATGTATTTGGCTGCAGCCGGGGTTGGAACAATAGGAATTGTTGATTTTGATAAAGTAGATCTTACCAATCTTCAGCGCCAGATTATTCATTTTACTAAGGACATTAACCAGGAAAAAGTTTTGTCTGCCAAAGAGAAGATGGAAGCAATTAATCCGGATGTGAAGGTTGTAGCTCATCAGTTAATGCTTAACTCGACCAACATTGTTGATGTTATCAAGGATTATGATTTTGTAATTGATGGAACCGATAATTTTCCAATCAAATTTTTGATCAACGATGCCTGTGTTTTGCAAAAAAAATCTTTTTCACACGGTGGAATTTTACGTTTCGAAGGGCAGACTTTTACCTATACGCAGGGCAATGCCTGTTATCGTTGTCTTTTTCGTGAACCGCCTCCCAAAGATGCAGTTCCAACCTGCTCGCAGGCCGGAATACTCGGTGCTGTGGCTGGAATGCTCGGAACGGTACAAGCTGCTGAGGCATTGAAATATATAATTGGAATCGGTGATCTTTTAGAGAACCGTCTGCTGATTTTTAATGCCTTAAAGATGGAATATCGAAGCGTTAAGATTAAAAAATCTAAAAACTGTCCGGTATGTTCCGATAAGCCGACTATTACTAAATTAATTGATTATGAACAGACAGCGTGTGACTTGAAGTGATAATAATTCCGAAAAATATAATACAGGAAATTGCAAAACATGCAAAAGAGGGGTCTCCTCTTGAAGCCTGCGGATATTTAGCTGGGAAAGATGGGGAAGTCGTTGAGATTTTTCGTATGACTAATCTTGATAAAAGCGAAGAGCATTTTTCTTTTGATCCAAAGGAACAATTTGGGGTCATTAAGTCAGCAAGGGGCAAGGGTCAAGAATTAATTGCGGTCTATCATAGTCATCCGGCATCGCCTGCTAGATTGTCAGAAGAAGATGTTCGTCTAGCCCATGATCCGGATACTGTTTATGTGATTTACTCGCTTCTAGACAATAAACTCAAGGCTTTTAAGGTGGTTGATAAAAAGATAGTTGAAGAAGAGATAGGCTGAATTAATGCAAATCACGCTAAATGGAGAAATAATTCAGATTGAGGATGGCATTATACTTCTTCATTATCTGAAATCAAAAAAGATCAACCCTGCAACAGTTGCCGTCGAATTAAATCAAGATGTAATCGATAAAAAAAACTATCCAAATGTTATAATTAAAGATGGCGATAAGCTTGAGATCGTAAAATTTATGGGAGGGGGACAATATAATGAAAGATGAAACAAAATTGTTACACGCAGGATACGAAGAGGCTGAGAAGACGACTGGAGCGCGGGCGGTTCCAATCTACCAGACAACATCATATGTGTTCAAAGATACAGAACACGCTGCAAACTTGTTTGGATTAAAAGAATTTGGGAATATTTATACCCGTTTAATGAATCCGACCTCAGACGTTTTTGAAAAGAGGGTTGCTGCACTTGATGGAGGAGTTGCAGCATTGGCAACTGCTTCCGGGATGTCTGCAATAACCATATCAATTCTAAATATTGCAAAAGCTGGCGACGAGATTGTCTCTGCCGATAATTTATACGGTGGAACTTATACTCTGTTCAGTCAAACTTTGCCAAAATTTGGAATCAAGGTTAGGTTTGTCGATTCTACTGATCCAGAAAATTTCAAAAAAGCGATTACAGACAAGACCAAGGCAATTTATGCAGAGAGTATTGGTAATCCAAAATTAAATGTTACTGATTTGGAAAAAGTTGCTAAAATTGCGCATGATAATAAGCTTCCATTTATTTTAGACAACACCGTTTCCCCATATTTACTTAAACCGATTGAGCATGGAGTAGATATTGTGGTTTATTCTGCTACCAAGTTTATTGGAGGACATGGAACGTCTATTGGCGGAGTAATTGTTGATTCCGGAAAGTTTGATTGGGAGAAATCAGGCAAGCATCCATTAATAACTGATCCTGATCCAAGTTATCACGGGATTAAGTTTGTTGATGCGCTTAGACCGATCGGAAATATTGCCTATATCATTAAAGCCAGGGTAAATCTTTTAAGAGATTTAGGGCCGGCACCATCTCCATTTAATTCTTTTCAATTCATACAGGGGTTGGAAACCTTGCATCTTAGAATTGTCCGCCATTCTGAGAATGCGCTAAAAGTTGCTGAGTTTTTAGAGAAGCATCCAAATGTTTCCTGGGTAAATTATCCGGGACTCAAATCAAGTCCGGAGAAGAAGTTAGTTGATAAGTATTTGAAACGAGGTGCCGGGGCGATTGTCGGGTTTGGAATTAAAGGGGGGGCAGAGGCCGGTAAGAAGTTTATTAACAGTGTTAAGCTTTTATCTCATCTGGCTAATATTGGTGATGCCAGGACCTTGGTCATTCACCCTGCATCGACTACTCACCAGCAGTTGTCAGAAAAAGAACAACTGGCTACGGGAGTTACTCCCGATTATATTCGTCTGTCAGTTGGGATTGAGAATGTTGATGATATAATTGCGGATATTGAGCAAGCGTTGAAGAGCGTATAGCGTTGGGCGGTAGCGAAGTGAGAAATGAAGTGCGAAGGGCGTTGTGAGCATAAAAACTCACAGCGCCTTTTTTTCTAAAAATCACCTGAAATTTCCTGATAATTTGAAAGATAGAAAAATATGAAAATAAATGTAAAGAGGCCCCCGGGTTTTGCGAATGGCGTTTTTATGGCGGTCAGAGGCAGGCCAAAAATCAATTTTTATAATCCGGTTATTTTGAATGCCGGTAATATCAGGGAATTCTTTTTACGCGCTTCCTCTGTAAACTGTTGGCTTTATCATAAGTTTGTTTTTAATAGGACATCAAGACTGTTAGCAATTGCCGGAAATACTGATTTAAAGCATAGAGTAATTGCTCAAACCGCTTTTGTTGGTAAAATTGAAGGTATTGGAGCACATGCTGATTTGGTTCCCAAAAGAGATGGAAACCAGATCAAACTTATCCTTAATGGTAAGTCTGGATATTTTGGGGAACCGACTGAAGACGAATTTATAATGGTTGCCGAACATATTGAGAGTCTTTTAGTGGAAGCTGGAATCCCATCTCGA
This sequence comes from Candidatus Saganbacteria bacterium, assembly GCA_013202975.1. Classification (GTDB taxonomy): domain Bacteria; phylum Margulisbacteria; class WOR-1; order XYC2-FULL-46-14; family XYC2-FULL-46-14; genus JABMQY01. Next base: position 38,127 of record JABMQY010000038.1, on the reverse strand, counting down.
ATCGAGAGAGTCGATGATGGTTTTTCTATAAAAATGAGCTAAAAAATGCAATATAATAAACCGCAGTTATTCTTACTTTCTTTTGCCAGTATTGCAAGCGGAGCTTGTTTAAATGGCGATGCTGCATCTTTACCATGTTCCTGTGCTAGTGGTACAACTGCAGATTCAGGTTGTGGGCAAGGAAATGCCCCTTCAAATCGATGCCTTTCTGGAATTGGAGCTGAGAGTAATTGCAAGTCAGGGACTGGATTTTAGGGTCAGAAGAAAGTAATTAAAAGAAAATATTTTTTTTGCCGTTTATGAACTATATTAATAAAAGAAATTAGATTGAATCAACCGTTAAATGCCTGAAAACCCAATGGCGTTCCTCTAGTTCGTTATTGTTCCAGAATTTTATTGTAAAAGTAAAGACATTACTTGTTTTTCCTAAAGGAGGGCGGACGTGAATGGGGCCGCTTCCGTCTTGAATACTGCAACTTCCTTCACAGTCATTGGGTGCAATCATAACTTGACGAATTTCCATTCCCTTTAAGTGAGTAGCCTCAAGATAAAAAGAGCGTCCAAAGGTTGTAACCCGGTCTCTTATAGTTCCAGGCTCATGAAGGACTCTTCCGAATTTTCTTGAGATAGTGATCATGATTTCATCGTTATAAATGAAGGATTGTTTGTTTTTGTGGGGATCGACAGATTGAATTCTTGCTTGTGCGTATGTTTTTTTTCCGTGCGTTAATGCGATTTTGAAATATCTGAATGAATTTCTAATTGTTGTAAATTGCATATCTTAATATCACGATAGTATTGCAAAAACTTCACTCTATTATGTTTGAATAAGGTATGATTATTCTCTGAACAAAATATAAGCCGGTATCCTTTTTTGAATTATCGCCGGAATTGTCGATGTCACCCTAATGATGAGACTTGTAGCTGCAAATAAGCATCCAGCTTGGGAGTTAATAGGAATTCCGATCGGATCCGATGGCATGCCTATTTATGAGGAGGAATAGTTAGACAGGATAACGGTAAGCTGTTTTTTGTGCATATTCTGAGGTTGCCAACTATCAACGATTTTTACTAACTGTACGAGATCTCGCCACCTCCCATACAATTGATTTCAAGTTTTTGTTGTAATTATTATAAATTTTAATTTTTAACCTTCAGGCGAGAAAATAAAGTGATGTTGGATCGGGATTTGGCTGAGCTTTACGGAGTTGAAACTAAGGTATTAAATCAGGCGGTTAGAAGGAATCTGGAGCGCTTTCCAGAGGATTTTATGATCCAGCTTACTAGAGAAGAGTTAAAAGTTCTGAGGTCACATTCTGTGGCCTCAAACTTGAAGTCACAAATTGTGACTTCAAGATGGGGAGGAAGAAGGAAATTACCTTTTGCGTTCACTGAACAAGGCGTAGCTATGCTTTCAAGTGTTTTGAAAAGCAAAAGAGCCGTCCAGGTTAATATTGCAATTATGCGTACTTTTGTAAGATTGAAGCAAGTCCTAGCTACCCACAAAGACCTCGCACAAAAACTGACTCAACTTGAAGATAAATTTGAAAAGAGATGTATAAAGAACGAAGCACAGATTCAGTTGGTTTTTGATGCGATTAGGAAATTGATTGAAACAGAAAGTAAGCCGAAAAACAGGATGGGTTTTAGGGTATAATTACTATCAAATGAAAGAAGGTGTTCAGGAAGAACGCAAACTCGGATTTTTTGAAAAATATTTGACCCTCTGGGTTATCGGCTGCATCGTTTTGGGTATTTTACTTGGAAAATTGTTCCCTCAGGCGGCCGTTACTTTAGACAAAATCTCGATTTATCAGGTCTCAATTCCAATCGCTATCTGTCTTTTCTTTATGATGTATCCGATTATGGTAAAGATAGATTTTTCCGAAGTTATTAAAGCCGGAAAGACCCCCAAACCGGTACTACTTACTCTAATTGTAAATTGGGGGATTAAACCATTTACCATGCTGGCAATAGCAACCTTATTTTTGGGTGTAATATTTAAGGGCTGGCTTCCGGGAGTGGAAATATTAAAAGATGGATCGCAGGTAGAATTATTCCGCTCCTATATTTCCGGATGTATCCTGCTTGGAATTGCTCCCTGTACTGCCATGGTTCTGGTTTGGGGGCACTTAGCAAAAGGAAACGATGGACATACTCTTGTCATGGTTGCGATAAACTCATTAGCCATGCTTTTTCTTTATGCACCTTTGGGCAGCTGGCTTTTGGGAGTAAATCTAATGCCGATCCCATGGCAGACCATTGTTTTATCGGTTCTAATTTATGTAGGCCTGCCATTGCTTTTGGGGTATTTTTCCCGCAAACTGATAATTGCAAAAAAAGGGATGAAATGGTTTGAGGATGAGTTTGTTCATTTTTTAACTCCTATTTCAATAACAGCATTACTATTTACCCTTGTTTTGTTGTTTTCTTTTAAAGGCGAATTGATTATTAGCCAGCCGCAAACAATATTTTTGATCGCGATTCCTCTTTTTATCCAAACCTGCCTGATTTTTGGAATAACCTATTTTGCAGCAAGAAAGCTAAAACTCCCTTATCGCGATGCTGCCCCTTCTGCTTTAATTGGCGCCAGTAATCATTTTGAGGTAGCGATTGCAACCTCTACTATATTATTTGGTTTGTCTTCAGGGGCATCTCTGGCAACAGTGGTTGGGGTTTTAATTGAAGTCCCGGTTATGTTGATGCTGGTGAGGGTCTGTTTGAAGACGAAAGCTCTGTTTTCATAAGCTGGTTAGAGGTATAATGAGGTATAATATAGTTATCAGGAGGTATCAAATCATGAAAAAAATGTTCTTATTAGTCTTATTGTTTTTCTTCTGTTTCTCATCTTTTGGAATTCAATCCGTTTCTGCTAGCAAAAGAATCCCGCTTATCCAGGTTGCCTTATTGCTGGATACGTCAAATAGTATGGATGGTCTAATTTCTCAGGCCAAAAGCCAGTTGTGGAAATTTGTAAATGAGCTTGCTGATGCCGAACAAGATGGACGAGAGCCCATGCTCTATGTGGCTCTTTATGAATACGGCAACAACGGGTTGAGCTCCAGCAGCGGATATATTAGACAGGTTACCCCTTTTACTTATGATCTTGATAAGATTTCCGAAGAACTCTTTGGCCTAACCACAAACGGGGGGAGTGAATATTGCGGAGCAGTAATTAAGGATGCCACCAAAAAACTTAAATGGAGTAAATATAGGAATGATCTAAAAATTGTTTTTATTGCAGGAAACGAAGAGTTTACTCAGGGAGAGGTCAATTATAAGGATGCCGGTGGACTTGCAAAGAGCAAGGGGATTGTTGTTAATACTATTTATTGTGGAAATTTCAAACAAGGTGTTGAGACGAAGTGGAAAGATGGGGCAATTATAACCGGCGGAGAGTACATGAATATTGACCAGGATAAGAAAGCTGTCCATATTTCCTCACCGCAAGATAAAGAAATTGAGAAACTTGGTCTTTCCCTGAATAAAACTTATATCCCATATGGTGCAGAGGGAGAAAGAAGTTTTGCCCGCCAGGCTGCTCAAGAAACGAATGCCAAAATGGCTGCTCCGGGAGCCCCGCTACAAAGGTCGGTTGCTAAGGCTTCCAAATATTATAGGGCTACCTCTTGGGACTTAGTTGATGCAGTGAAAGAGAATAAGGTAGATATAGAAAAGATTAAAAAAGAAGAATTGCCAAAGAATATGCAAAAGATGAATATGGTGGAGCGCAAAAAATATGTTGCAAAAGAGACAAAAAAGCGGACCGAAATCCAAAATAAAATTAAAAAGCTAAATGCAGATCGAAAAAAGTATGTTGCCAAAAAGATGAGAGAGCTTTCCTCAAAGGGAATGGATACCCTTGATGCGGCCATGATCAGGGCCTTGAGGAAGCAAGCCAGCCAGAAGAACTATAAGTTCAAAAAATAAATTAATGTTTCGAAAAAGCTTGTTAGTCTTATTGATAATAGCAGTTTTTTCATTGTTTTTATATTCTTGCGGTCAAAATTCTAATACTTCTACAACTACAACTGCTATTGGTCCGGATAATGCTCCGGAAAATGATGCCGGAAATGGTAATACTATAATTTCTGGCCCATCTGTTCCGACCGCTTCGGATCCGGACAGTGTTTTTAGGGCTCTGTCTGTTCATCCGACCGATCCTAATACTGTTTATTTAGGCACGGAGAGGAATGGAATGGTGAAGAGTACTGATGGAGGATCTAATTGGACTCGGTTGAGATCAGGAATAGTACATGATTCTTTGGGAGGATATCCTGAGGTTTACGACATATCTATTGCAGTGAGCAGTCCGGAGGTCCTTTATATTTCAACAGTGGGGAGTCCGGGGCCGGTGACCAGCGCCGCTTCCGGAGTATATAAAACCACAAATGGGGGGACCAGCTGGATAAGGCGAAATTATCAGCTTCAAAATGCCCGAATGACCTGCATAAATTCCGATCCGACTGATCCGAATATTGTTATTCTTGGAATAAGCGGTGGATACTCAACCGATTCAAATGACGGCGGCTTTTATGACGGGGGTGTTTTTCGATCGATTGATGGTGCTGCTAATTGGACTCAGATAACATTGGGAGCAAACGATGATAAAAACGAATATTCTATTATAAGGCGCTGTAAGATTAATTCAGATATATTGTATATCTTTGGTTTTTCGTATGCCTCTGCAACTGATACCAGCTTAAACCTTGGATTTTTAAAGAGTACTGATAATGGAGTGAGCTGGTCTGCCATTGGTTCAGCTTTAAAGAGTAAGTGGGTTAATTATTTTGACCTTTCAGCGGATGGAAATACTATTTATGCCGGTGTTCCAAATGATTATAAGATTTATAAATCAACCGACGGGGGGGACAACTGGGATAGCGGATTTCATGTTGGAACCTCATGTTATGCAATTGCTGTCTCTCCGACAGATTCAAACAGAGTTTTATACGGTACAGTTAATGGGCTCTATCTTTCAACCGATGGCCTGCAAAGTTCAAGTGCGGTACTTTCCAGTTTAAGCACGGTTGTTGATGATATTGTCTTTGCGCCGTCAGACAATGCTATTGTATATGCGGTCAGGAAAGGGTATATTCTATATAGAAGCACCAATTCTGGCGAGAGTTTTTCTTTGATGAAGAATGTAAGAGATGCTGTGTTAAATGTTATCCCGTGACTAGGAGGATAGGATTATGTCAAGTGTATGTCAAAGCTGCGGAATGCCTTTGCGCTCTGATTATGATAAAGGGGCTAATGCTGACGGATCAAAGAGTCAGGAATTCTGTCGATTCTGTTTTGAAAATGGAAAGTTTAAAGATGAAGGGATAACCCTTGAGCAGAAGATTGACAAAAATATAGAAATGGCAAAAAAGATGGGGATCGATGAGGAAAAGGCCCGTGAATTGGCCAACATGACCCTTCCAAACCTGAAACGCTGGAAAAAATAAATGACCCATCATGACCATTCGCACAATTTGACTTCTTACGATACCAACAAGAGAGCCCTTCTATTTGCTTTTCTAATAACTACCTCAATGATTGCAGTTGAAGTTGTTGGAGGCATAGTTTCTGGTAGTTTGGCGCTATTATCTGATGCCGGGCATATGTTTACCGACTCAGGCGCCCTGGCATTAGCCTTATTTGCCCTCTGGTTTTCTCGACGTCCTGCAACTGCCGAAAAAACTTATGGCTTTTATCGCTTAGAGATTCTATCTGCCCTTTTAAACGGTTCTTTCTTAGTCCTAATTGCCGGATATATCTTTTATCAGGCGATCCAAAGGATTATAACCCCAACTCCGGTTGAAGGGGGATTAATGTTGGTGGTGGCAGGGATTGGATTGGTTGCAAATCTTGCTTCTGCTTTTATTCTATCGAGGGGAGGAAAGGAAAATTTAAATATCCAGGGAGCGCTTTGGCATGTTATTTCTGATGCACTCTCCTCTGTGGGTGTCATAATTGGCGCAATAATTATCTATTTTACCGGTTTTTATCTGGTTGATCCGATCATCGGATTTGTTATTGCAATAGTAATCCTTCGTGGAGCCTGGAAATTAGTTTCTGAGGCTGTCGATATCCTTTTGGAGGCAACCCCCAAAGACATTAAATTAGAAAAGGTAATAGAAGCAATTAAGAAGCAAATTTCTGGTGTTCGCGATGTGCATGATATCCACATTTGGACTATTTCTTCCGGTCTCAGGGCTCTTTCTGCCCATGTCTTGGTTGATGATATTCTGGTAAGCGACTGCAGCAATGTGTCTAAAAGAATAAAAGAGATCCTGCGCCAGGATTTTCACATAGAACACGCTACGATTGAGTTTGAGTGTGAGCAGTGTGAAGGGACGATCTTTTGTCCACGGAAGAAGTAATGTTTAAATCTCAAAAACGGGCCAGATTTCTGCATGTTTTAAAAAACAAAAACTTTGTTTTTCTCTGGCTTGACCAGCTTATGTCGCAAATAGGAGATAGGTTCCTGCTTTATGTCCTACTGGTTTTAGCATATAAATTATCAGGAACAAATTTGGGTGTAAGTGTGCCTATGCTGGCCTTTGGTTTTTCTGCGATTTTATTCGGTCCCAGCGCCGGAGTCTTTGTCGATCGTTGGGATAAGAAGAAAGTAATGGTATTTTCAAACCTTATTAGGGGCTGCCTTATCCTGCTTATTATTTCTTTTATTAATCAATCCTTATGGATCGTTTTTTTTATTAGTTTTGTTATTTTTTCTGTTTCTCAATTCTTTGCTCCCGCGGAAACAGCAAGTATTCCCATGTTGGTGGAAAAGCGCGATTTAATTGCGGCTAATTCTCTTTTTATGATGTCTCTAATGGCTGCCTCGGTAATTGGCATTGGGTTGGCGGCTCCTCTGGCCAATTTTTTCGGTGTTAAAATTGTTCTGGTAATTGCTGCCTCTCTTCATCTTTCTTCTACCCTTGCAACATTGATGCTTTCTATGAAACATCGCGAGAAGAAGATGGACGAGAGTGTTGGAGGATTAATTAAAGACTTGAGGATGGGGCTCGAATATATACGGAGAAAGAATTCTATTAAAGGGGCTTTAATCAAGCTGTTTTTTGCTACATCTGTTCTGGCGGCCGTTAGTATGATGTCGGTTAAGTTTTCCGAGAAAGTCTTAGGGATTGGGGCTGCAAATTTTGGCTATCTGGTTATTTCAGCCGGTGCTGGTATGGTGGCGGGTGGATTTTTCTTGGGGCATTCCGGGCATTGGTTTAAGAAAAATCGATTGGCTCAGGCCGGGTTTTTCTTAGCGGGTGGAGCGCTTATTGTTTTAAGCCAGGCTAGGGATATTTCAATTGCTTTGACCTCAATCTTCTTTTTAGGTGTTGGAAACTCATTTATTGTTGCTCCGCTGCAGACTGTTCTCCATGAAAAGGTTCCTAGATTGATTCGGGGCAGGGTTTTTGGTGTGCAAAATATGTTTATAAATTCAGCTTTCACCTTTCCAGTAATTGTTCTGGGAGAGGTGGCAGATATCTTTGGTTTGCAAACAATTATGTTTTTACTTGGTGCGTTTGTTTTGGTTGGCGGATTGCTTGAATTATGCTTCTCTTTAAAAGAAAAAAATCGGGCATGACATTTTAGAAGAATACCTGAAAGCTTGTGTTAATTCTGCTATAATCAGGGGGAAGGGAAACAAAGAGATTAAGGAGTTAATCGATGTCTTTCAAAAACTTTAAATTGTTGTCAGTTTTAATTCTTTCCGTTTTCTTTTTGGTCTATAGCGGAACAATATTTTGCATGGCAGCTAAAAGTTTTGCCCATTGCGGAAAAGTGCACTCAGAGTGTGAGATGGTAACTTTACAAAAAGTGCCAAAAACTATTAAGACAAAAACTTCTGCACCCGCTCCAAATATTTTGCTGGCAAAGCTCCATGTTTTATTTCAGTCTACAAAAACCTCAGTTTATAATTTCTTTGAACCATATCTGCCAAAGCCAAAAAACACGTTGAGGACAATTTATCTTCCCCACGCTCCGCCAAGCATTTAATCTCCCCGGTTCCATTGTTTGAAAGAGGAGGTTAGTATGCGTGGTATTTTGTTAGCACCAGTTTTTTTGATAATTCTAAGTGTAACGGTTTCAGCATTGACGCTTGGGGAAGCACTAGGGCTTGCAGAAGGAAATAATCCACAGGTAAAACAAGCCAGAGCAAGGTTTGAAGCGGCAAAGGCGCGAACTCAGCAAAAAAGCTGGCTTGATCAGCCAAGCCTGGTTTATAATTTTAGACAGATACCAATTGGGGCGCGAAATCCGGGCAATGCGACCTGGTATCAGTATGGGGTTTCGCAAAAAATCCCTCTTCCCCATAAATTTTGGTTGTTGCGTTCTTCTTCTTTGAATACAGAAAATAAGTATAAACATATTTATGATCAAACCTATTGGAATATCCGGAGTAAAGTGATTTCGGCCTATTTTAAATTATCATTTGCAATAAAGAAACGGGAGATTAATCAGGAGAATCTTGCTGTTTTGAAAAGATTAATGAAGGTTACGGAAGCAAAATATGTGGTTGGCAAGTCCAGTCAGTCGGATCTCCTGTCTGCTCAGATAAAATATGAACTTTTAAAAAATATTGATCTGACCTTTGGCCAGGAAATAAAACTAAGCCGGACAGGTTTACAAAAATTGCTTAATAAAGATCAAAAATATAATCCGGAAACCGCCCCTCTGCCATTTTCTGCAGAATTGAATTCGGATCTTTTAATAAAGAGGGCCAAGGATTCAAACCCAACCCTTTTAGCCCTAAAATCCGAAAAGAAATCACTTGAAGATATGCATTTGATTTCAAAAACCGATCTGATTGGAGATTTAAAGACCAGTTTTTTTCAAAGAGAGACTCCCGGGGTTGGTTTGACCGGTTGGGACTTTCTTTTGTCAGCAGAGATTCCATTATGGTTTTGGTCAAAGTCGTCTCAAATTGGCGAGGTTGGTTACAAGCAGGACGTTGTTGAGCAGTCTTATATTGATTACAATAATGAGCTAAACCAAAAGGTTGAAGCTGCTTTTATCAAGCTTGATATGGCGGCCAGGACCGAAGGGCTATATCGAAAATCCATCTTAAAAAAGACCAGGCAGGCTTTGTCTGCGGCCGAAATTGCTTATAAGGCAAATAAAATCGATTTCCCGAATTTATTAAATACCCAAAAAATGTATTTTAATACAAAACTTGCCCATTATCGCAATTTGGTTGATATGCAAATCTACAAAGCAGAGTTAGAAAGCCTGTTAGGGAGGAAATTATGATGACAAAAAGAAATATATTGATCGCAGCGGTGGTTTTAGTTGTTCTTGTTTTTGGATATTTTAGGTTAATAAAAACCGAACCTTCAAAAATGTATCGGGTGGGGGATTTGATGCTTCAGGTTTCAGTCTCTCCAAATCCGCCAAGGGTTGGGGATGGCAAAGTAAAAATTATGATAATGGACAAGAACCATAAACCGATTACTGATGCAAAAGTAGATGTTGGGTATGGAATGGCTGCAATGGGAAATATGCCGGCCATGTATTCGGAAGTTAGGGGTCAGGGTATAGGGGATAGGTACGAAGCAGATTTATCGATTTCTATGCTTGGTTCCTGGGATTTGAGCCTAACGATTAAACTAAAGAACGGAGAGACTAAAAGAGCAAATTTTAAATTCTCGACTGGTCAGAAAGGGCTGATTTTTTATCCGGACGAAGATATTGCTCCAATGGATATGTCGTCTAATGCTCAATTGGTAAAATTAACCTCAAAACAGATCAAGTTAGCTCAGGTGCGGTCAATGCCTCTTAAGAGGTACAGCGTTTTCCGGGAAATAAGAGCGGTGGGTGTAGTTGCTTATGATCCACAATTGCAGGTTGCGGAAGAAGAATATCTTTCTGCTTTAAACGATTTATCTGTTGTAAATTTAGCAGCAAAGAAGCTCAGATTATTGGGAATAAGCGAAAAAGAGATCAAGAGACTACATTTAACAAAAAAATCAGATGATGCTTTAATTTTACCGGAGGACCGCGCCTGGGTTTACGCAAATATCTATGAATACGAACTTTCAGATGTAATAGAGGGACAGCGGGTTGATGTAACAACTATAGCCTATCCCGACAAAAAGTTTTCCGGGATAATTCGCGGGATTGTTCCTGTTTTAGACAGCAAGAGCCGGACGCAGAAAATAAGGATAGAAATCCCAAAAGCCTACTCCCTGCTTCGTGCCAATATGTATGTTGATGTTGATTTTATTATTCCACAGGGAAACAAATATGCTATTCCTAAGGCAGCCTTACTCGAAACTGGAAAACGGAAACTAGTATATATAGACAAGGGAGCCGGATATTATGAAAGACGCAGCGTTCGAGTTGGGCCTTTGGCCTCTATTTTAATCGATGGAGAAAAGCAATTGGTCTATCCTCTTATTTCCGGGGTCAAAAAAGATGAAGCGGTAGTTGTTGCTGCAAACTTTTTAATTGATTCGCAAAGTGAATTGTCGGGCGGCATGTCCGGATTGTATGGCTCTTCAGCTAAGGAAGTGAAGCAGGAGCATAAGCACTAGTCATGATAAACAAAATAATTGAATTAGTACTGCGGCGCAGGATTGTTTCGATCGCATTTTTTGTATTTTTAATTCTTTGGGGAATTTATGCTGTATACAACACTCCGATTGATGCAATTCCGGATATTGGCGAGAAACAAATTATTGTCTTTTCCGATTGGCAGGGCAGATCGCCTAAAGATATTGAAGACCAGGTAACTTATCCTCTGACAAATGCCCTGCAGGGAGTTCCGGGAGTAAAAGTTATACGTTCATCCTCTGCTTTTGGCTTTTCAATGATATATATGATTTTTCATGATAATGCAGACTTCTATTTTTCCAGAACCCGGGTTTTGGAGCGACTAAATGTTATTCAAAAGGATCTGCCCAAAGGGGTCGTCCCAACCCTGGGGCCCGATGCCACTGGTTTAGGCCAGGTTTTTTGGTATACGGTAGAAGGGGAGGGCAAGAATTTAGCCGAACTCCGTTCAATTCAAGACTGGTATGTCCGCAATCAATTAAACGCAGTAGAAGGGGTAGCCGAGGTTGCCTCTGTTGGCGGATTTATTAAAGAATATCAGGTTGATATTGATCCAAACAAGCTGCTTGCTTACAATATTCCAGCCAGTAAAGTATTCATGGCAGTTCGCAACTCAAACATTGATGTCGGAGCCAGGGTGATTGAGGATGGCTCGCGGGAGTTCATTGTCCGAGGGATTGGGTTTATCAAATCATTAAAAGACCTGGAGAATATTGCCGTCGCAGAGAAAGATGGGGTTCCTATTTTTATAAAAAACCTGGGGAATGTCTCTTTTGGTCCGGCTTTTCGCCGCGGGGCTTTAGATAAAGATGGGAAGGAGGCAGTCGGCGGAGTAGTAGTGATGCGTTATGGGGAAAATCCCCGTAAAGTTATTGATGCAGTTAAGAAAAAGATAAATGAGATTGAGCCCGGTTTGCCGGCCGGGGTAAAGATTGTTCCTTTTTATGATCGGACCGGGTTAATCGATCGGACAATTGCCACCTTAACCACTGCCCTTCAACTTGAAGTATTAGTTACTGTTTTTGTTATTTATGCTTTTCTGCTTAGTGTTCCGGCTACATTAATAGTTTCATTAATACTTCCGGCGGGAATTTTGATGTCATTTATCGGAATGTATTATTTTAAAATTGATGCCAATGTAATGTCTTTGGGTGGTTTGGCGATTGCGATTGGGGCAATGGTTGATTACGGTATTATTGTCACAGAGAATATTTACAGGCATTTGGCTGAAAGAAAAGGCGGGACCAGCATCGTAGAGACTACTTTACAGTCAGTAAAAGAGATTTCTGCTCCGCTTTTGACTGCGACCCTGACCACTATTGTCGGTTTTATTCCGGTTTTTGTTCTGCAGGGAGAAGAAGGTAAGCTTTTTAAGCCGCTGGCCTATACTAAGACCTTTGCCATGTTTGGTGCGGTTGTTTTAAGCTTAACTATTATTCCGGTTATTGCGACCTTCCTTTTCAAAGGAAAACTAAAATTGCCGGAAGAGAATTATGTTTCGAGCAAATTACAGAAAATCTATAAGCCAATAATTACCTGGGCGCTCTTCTGTCAAAAGGTAGTCATTGGAATCACAATTGCTTTGTTAGTAGTTGGTTTTGGATTATCCATGTTGATTGGCCGTGAATTTATGCCGCCGCTTGATGAAGGATCGATTTTATTTATGCCGGTTATGTCTCCGGCTGTATCTCTAACAAAGGCCAATCAGGTAATGCAGCAGCAGGACGAAATTCTGCGTTCGTTTCCGGAGGTTGAGATGGTGGTTGGAAAGCTTGGACGGGCCGAAACAGCGACTGATCCTGCTCCGATTGAGATGTTTGAGACGGTCATTAACTTAAAACCAAAATCAAAATGGCGCAAAGGAATGAATAAAGATAAATTAATAATGGAGATGGACACTGCTTTGCAGTTTCCCGGAGTTTCTAATATCTGGACTCAGCCGATTATAAATCGTATTGCAATGTTATCAACCGGAATCAGAACCAATGTCGGAGTAAAGATATTTGGACCAGATCTTAATGTGTTGGGAAAGCTAGCTCTAGATGTTGATCGAGTTGTCCGAAAAGTTCCGGGAGCAGTTGATGTTTATGCTGAGAAGGTGGCGGGTAAACCTTATCTTGAGATAAAAATTGATCGGGAAGCAATTGCGCGCTATGGAATTCAAATTTCTGAAGTTCAATCTGTGATCGAAATGGCGCTTGGTGGAATGCCGATTACCTGGACAGTTGAGGGGAGAGAGCGTTATCCTGTCCGTGTTCGCTATGCCAGAGAGCTGCGTGATAATCTTCCGGCGCTTGAGCGGGTATTGGTTCGTCAAATCCCCCTGGCTCAATTAGCAAAATTTGAGACAACAGTTGGTCCTTCAATGATTAATTCTGAGAATGGCCTGCTTCGATCTTTTGTTTTGATGAATGTACGTGGAAGGGATATGGTCGGTTTTGTTGAAGAAGCAAGTAAGGTTGTGGCAAAAGAGATAAATTTACCACCCGGATATTTTATTCAATGGTCTGGGGAGTTTGAAAATCAGGTTAGGGCAAAAAAACAGTTAATGTTGGTAGTTCCGCTAGCTCTTTTTGTGATTTTTGTAATTTTATACATCTCTTTGAATTCATTGAAACAGCTTTTAATTATATTCTTGGGTATTCCGGTTTCAATTGCCGGAGGATTAATTCTCCAGTATTTTTTAGGGTTTAATTTTAGTGTGGCGGTATGGGTCGGCTATATCGCCTTAGCTGGTATTGCAACCGACGGCGGAATAATTATGATATCGGTTTTAAATGATCTGTTTAAAAGAAAAGAGATAAAATCCAAAGCGGATATTGATGAAGCCGTGATCGAGGGGGCTCTTTTGCGTGTTCGGCCGGTGATGATGACTGTTTGCACTACTATATTGGCATTAATCCCGTTAATGTTAATATCAGGTGCGGGATCTGAGATAATGCGTCCGATGGCTACCCCTTTAATTGGCGGCTTAATCAGTGCGACTTTCCTGAATTTGGTCGTTGTTCCTGTATTTTTTACTATAATAAAAGAACAGGAGCTAAAAAAATCTAAAGAGTTGGGAGGTGAAAAATGAAACTAATTGAAGCCTGTGTAAGGACAGAGGTGGCAGATAAGGTTATTCGTGCTTTGGATAAGCTTAGGGTATCTTGTGTTTCTGTTATTGATGTTAAGACAATTGGGGTCGAGACAGCTGAAAAGGAAAAAGAGCTTTCGGTTGAGTATGCAACAGCCTATGCTACCAGGAGTAAAATTAAGATATTTTGTGATGATAAAATGGCAACTAAAATTTTTGACACCATAATCAAGGAGGCATACACTGGGCACAAAGGGGATGGTTTTATAAGTCAAACAACCCTTGAAAAGTTTGAAAAAATTAAGGAGGTATAATTTATGGAAGAGAAAAAACCAATCTGCTGCAGTAATCCGGAATTGGGACATTTAGATGATAAGTCTAGTAAGTCTCTGCGCAATTTTGTTGTTTGGTTTTTAGTGGTTTTTATTATCGGAATTGTTTTGTTGTTTACCTTCAAGGACTTTGGACCGGTTAAACACCTGTTCATGTCGCCGCAAGAGATGAAGCAGCATACAAATCCAAAAGGAGGGAAATAAGATGAAAAATGTGATAATAGGTGTTTTGGTTGTTTTGGTTATAGTTGGAGCAGTTTGGTATTTTGGGATGGGGGGGAGGCATTATTTTGGAATGGGAAGCGAAATGCATATGAATTCCCAAATGGATTCTATGACAGATCAAGAGGATATGGTCCAGTGTCCGGTAATGGGGACTAAGATAAAAAAATCGAATGCGTATTCAAGCACAGAATATATGGGCAAGACATATTATTTTTGCTGTGCTGCATGCCCAGGAGCATTTGAAAAGAATCCTGAAAAGTTTGCTAAATAAACGGGGGTAATTGAGATGGCTAAAGATGTAATTTGTGGAATGGATGTAGAAGAAGGGAAAAATGAGGTTGAATATAATGGGGAAAAATTTTCCTTTTGTGCTCCGGCCTGTAAGGCAAAATTTGAACAGGATCCGGAAAAATATATTAAAAAATGAGGAGGGGGTATAATATGCGAGTTTTATTAATATTAGTTTTAGTTATTGGGTTGTCTGGAACCGGTTACGCTGAAAAAAACCATAGTCATATGATGGGAGATAAGGACATGAAGATGATGATGTCTAATGATAAGGTTAGTATCTATTCATTGTCAGATATGCCTATGTATGGAAAGGCGACGGAGTTCATTTTAGATGCATACCAGTTTGATTTCTATCCAAAAGAGATAAAGGTTAAAAAGGGAGATCGCGTTCGTATTTTTGCAACTTCAAGAGATGTTAAGCATGGTGTCTATATCGGTGAGTTCAATATAAACGTTCCAGTCAAGAAGGGAGAGGTTAAAATTATTGAGTTTATAGCGGATAAAGCCGGAACATTTGATATCCTCTGTTCGGTTTATTGTGGTAAAGGTCATCGAGTAATGAAGGCTAAATTAATTGTTGAAAGATAAAAAAAATATTGTCATTTTACTATTATCGACTTTATCTCTGATCAGTATTTATCAGCACGGAGGTTACGTTTTTGTTCGAGTTATGGTTTCTGTTCTCTTTGTGGGGGGATTAGATTTTTTAATAAGCAAACTCTTTTATAAGAGGACAATTGTCCCCAAAAGTGCGGTAATTAGCGGATTTATTATTGCCGGTATTTTAAGTTTTCAGGTTGAGTGGTGGTGGCTCTTTTTGTTTTTATCTTTGGCCATTATTTCAAAACATCTGATTCGTTATAACAAAAGGCATATTTTGAATCCGGCCAATTTTGGATTACTGATAGCTGCAATATTGGGTTTTCCACTTACCTGGCAGATTGAATCTAATATATATGTAATTATTATCGTTGGGGCTTATTTGGCTTACTCACTTAAAAAATCTCCTCATGTGCTCGGTTTTTTGCTTTTCTTTGTCGGTATTTTTTATTTTGCAGAGATAAGTCCATTATTATTAATAAGCTGGTTTTTTGTTTTTATAATGTTGATTGAGCCAAAAACCTCCGGATTTGGTAATATAAGGGGGTTTGTTTTTGGGGGCTTGGTTGGGGTCAGTTCTTATTTGATTTATTCCTTTGTTCCCCAGATTGATTTGTTTGTTGGATCATTGTTGGTGGCGAATCTGTTTAATCCATTATTGGATAAACTAAGGAGGTAAAAATGGAAATACCAGTAAAAAGTTTAGCAGAAATAGTTGAGTATCAATCGAATTCGATAGTATCTAACATGATTTTAAATAAAGAGAAGGGGAGTGTTACCCTGTTTGCTATTGATCAAGGTCAGGGAATAAGTGAACATACAACACCATTTGATGCATTGATTCAAATAATAGAAGGAGAGGCACTGATAATAATTTCCGGCAAGGAATATAAGTTAAAAGCCGGAGAGATAATTGTTATGCCGGCTAATGACCCGCACGCGGTTAAATCCGTTTCTAAATTTAAAATGCTTTTAACTATGGTTAAATAAGGGGGAGTAGTAATGTTTTTTAAATTAGGCTTTGTTTTATTGTTTGGCTTACTTTTTTCTTTTGTTTCTACTTCTCAGGCTTTTGCAAAAACAGAAAAAGCAACCTTTGCCGGGGGGTGTTTCTGGTGTATGGAGCCCCCCTTTGAAAAAGCGGACGGTGTATTAAGTGTCATATCGGGCTACAGCGGGGGACGAGGAGATAATCCAAATTATAATGATTATGCAGCAAAGGGGCATATTGAAGTAATCCAGATAACATTCGATCCTTCAAAAATATCATACGATGAGCTGCTTGATATTTATTGGATGCAAATTGATCCCACCGATTCTGGGGGGCAATTTGTTGACCGAGGAAAGCAGTATTCTTCTGCTATTTTTTACCACAACGAAAAACAGAAGATTTTAGCCGAAGAATCAAAAAAGAAGCTCTCAAAATCCAAGAGGTTTGACAGGCCGGTTGTAACTCCAGTAATTCCTGAGGTAAAGTTCTATCCGGCCGAGGGGCACCATCAAGATTACTACAAAACTAATTCTCTCCAATATAAGTTTTATAGGTCCCGTTCAGGCAGAGACCAATTTTTGAAGAAGAAATGGAGCATAAAGATGAAAAAGGAAGAACTGCGCAGCAAATTGACTCCTATGCAATACAAAGTAACGCAGGAGGATGGCACCGAGCCGGCTTTTAATAATGAGTACTGGGACAATAAGAAAGAAGGGATCTACGTCGATCTTGTATCGGGCGAGCCCCTGTTTTCTTCGATAGATAAATATAAGTCCGGAACCGGCTGGCCTAGTTTTACCAAGCCGCTTGTTTTTCAAAACATTATAGAAAAAGAAGATCGAAGCTGGTTTTCTGTTCGAACTGAGATCCGCAGTAAAAAAGGAGATTCGCATCTCGGACACCTCTTTGACGATGGTCCTCCTCCGTCTGGAAAGCGGTACTGTATGAACTCGGCTGCTCTGCGATTTATTCCAAAAGAGGACTTGAATAAGGAAGGTTTTGGAGAATATTTAAAATTATTCAGATAAGAAGCGGGAATAATAGCTAGGGGTCTTCTATCTGGCAGGTATTGGTATATCTCTTGATCAGGAAAGAGCTCAAAATCATTAAAACAAAGACATAAATCGCGATTATCTCTTTAATCCCTGAGCCGGCTAAACTATCTTTAATAAAAAGGCTGGCGATTAGAATAGAAAATTCACCTCGGGAAAATAAACTGAATCCTACATTTTGTGCTTCACGAAAAGAGAGTTTTTCAATAGGCTTTGCTGCAAGACCGGTAATTAGTTTTCCCGCAATGGAGACAACTATTAAGATAACTACTGTTATTAAGATATTGCTGTTTACAGCAAGTAGGTTTACCTGTAATCCAAATGATAAGAAAAACAGTGTTGCTGCAAAGAATCCGAGCGGCTCAAGC
Organism: Candidatus Saganbacteria bacterium; assembly: GCA_013202975.1. GTDB lineage: Bacteria > Margulisbacteria > WOR-1 > XYC2-FULL-46-14 > XYC2-FULL-46-14 > JABMQY01. Next base: position 20,632 of record JABMQY010000038.1, on the reverse strand, counting down.
ATCGATTTTATACGATGCTTATGAATTGAGTCTGCCATGGCGGAGCCGATAAAGAAGGCTCCGGTTGCTTCTGAGAGGCCTAAATATTTTGAAATTACCGAAACTAAGAATATTGTTCCAATTACTTCTAAAATGAATATTTCGTTTTGTTTGACGTTATAAATATAATTGAAAAGCTTTCTGATCGGTTTTTCCAGAAGAATAAAGAAAGAACAAAAGAGAATTGCTTTTGCCAGTGCAATAGATAATGGGACAAATTCAATGACCGGTTTATAAGCTAACGCTGAGAATACCGCAAGTATTACTGCCATTATGATATCTTCTATTATTAGTATTCCAAGGACAGTTCTGGTCTCTCGTCTTGGCATACAGCCGGAATCTACCAGGAGTTTTGAGATTACAGCTGAACTGCTAATATATACAATTCCACCAAGAAATAGAGCCTCAAGCGGGCTCCAGCCAAATAATAGCCCACAGCCGATTCCAAGCGGAAAGTTTACTGCAAAATCGATGATTCCAAGTGTTAGGATTTTTTTGCCGAGACCCTTAACTTTGTTAATAGAAAACTCAAGTCCGACAAAGAATAGAAGCAATATTGCTCCCAGGGAGGATAAAAATTCAAAACTGGCCGATGGTTCGACGAAAAATCTTGCAATCGCTCCAACTAAAAGGTATCCTGCAATAGTCGACTGTTTTACCTTTTTAGAAAGCAGTGCAAAGATTGCTGCAGCAATTAAGATAGTCCCAAAATACAGAAATTCTTTTTCCATTATTCAATCCTATATACTAATCCCTGGTCAAACTTTACCTCTTTGATTGATTTTATTGTTTCAATAATTAATTTTTGCAGTATGGTTTTGCTTTTTTCCATATTTTGATTTAATACTTCAATTGGGGTGGGTTCTTTTTTAACCCCATTTGCGTAATCTACCCCAAATCCTACTAATTGATAAGGGATTTCTAGTTCTGCTGCTAAAACAATTTCGGGTCCTGCTGTTTGAGATATTGCTGTAACTTTGGCTTGTTGTAATGCTTTTACCTCAGGAGCAGTGTTGAAACGAGGGCCGTTAACATACCCGTAGATTCCTTTATCATAGTGATCTAATTTATTTTGTTTTGCTGTTTCTAAAATATAGTTACGGAGACTTTGGGAAAAAGGCTTTCCCCAGATCAAGTGTCCTCGTCCCTTTTGTCCGATTTTATCATAGATTGTACAAATTTCGCCGGACGGAAGGCGATTTTCAGGAAAATAGAGGTCATCAAAAATAATTAAATGGGCTAATTGTATTTTTGGATTAAGTATTCCGGCAATTGTTGTCCCAATAATACAGTCAACTCCCAACTCTTTCATTGCTTGAATGTTTGCGCGGTAGTTGATATGGTTGGGGAGAAGTTTGTGTCCTCTGCCGTGACGAGCAATAAAAACAAGATCACTGCTTTCTAGAAGGAAAACCTGACCATATTTAGTTTTTACGGATCTTTCTTTTGCTTCTGAATCCATTTCAAGGTCATAAAACCCTGATCCAGTAATAATTCCTGCTTTCATTATTGTTCCTTGTTCAATCTAAATTTCCAGGCAGCCCGTCTGGACAAAAAATATCCGAACGAATGCAGCCACAAATTACCCAGAACGGTTCTTGCCAAAAGCTGCGCCTGCCTAAGCAGGGGCTTCATTTGTGAGTCTGGCTTGCCTAAAGGAATAGGGTATTTTGATGGTGGTACTTTTCCCTTCTTACCGATATGTTCTCTAGCTTGATTGAGCCAACCGTCAAAGTTTTCAAGGACAGGTTTGTTTGCCTGGAGATCTTTTATCTGGTTGTCGCTATACTTTCCTCCGCTGCCGAAAGCGACCTCCTTGATTAGGTTTTCAGGCACCTCGATCCCGTTATATCTGCATTGCCAGATGATCGGACCGTAAAAATGGGTGATGTGTCCCATTTTTTCTTCTCCCTCTGGATCAAAATATTCTTTATGTTGCAATATCTTCGGTCTGCCGTCAGAATCAATCTCATCTCCTCCCTCATCCCCGTAAACAAAGAAGGCAGCTGTTCTTCCCTCAAGATGATTCACGGATAGCTTCTTCCATTCGGGACTGTGTTCTAATTTGGCCGCCAATGCTCCATCTTTATGTCCTATTAAATCCTCCCTGGGATTACCTCCGTTGGCGCAAACCAGACGGTCAAACAGAAGTTTTACCGAACTGGTCGGCCCGTACCAGTTAATCGGGGCGATCACAATGATCGCATCTGCTGCATATATTCTCCCGTAAATATCCTCATCCCACATCAGATCTGGTTCGAATAGGTCATGTCTTTTATAACAATTGCAGGGCCAAACGCACAGTGCCATGGCAGTGCTTACACATGCATTACAAGATTGAATCTTGGGCAGGACATAATCGTTTCCTAAGTTAAAAACATCGACTATCCAGTTTTGGGGGAGGGTTTCCCTTACTCTTTCAGACAGATATTTTGCTTTACTGTCAGCTGCGGGACAATTTGTCTCTCTGCGGGAGCTGCCGGCAATGACCAGGACTCTGATTTTTTTATTTTCCATTTACTATTGTTTCCTTTTTACTCAGTTAGTATCATAAAATTTTTTTAATTTTTCCGGCGGAACACCCATATGATACAGGATTGTAATTATGTTACATTTTAACATATATCTTAAAATCCCTTTTTCAAATCTTCTAAATGAAGTTGATACTTTATCTTTTATCCGGATCAGTCTTCCGATTCTGCTTAATCTTTTTGAAAAATCGTAATCTTCCATTATCGGAATTTCTGTATATCCTACTATTTTATCAAAGGCTTCTTTAGAGCAGAAAATAGCCTGGTCCCCGTAGGGCAGGGTCGTAAAGGTCGAGCGGAAATTTATAATAAATGAGAATTTATCATACCAGAAAGTTGTCTCGTCGTGTTTTAATCCAAAAAAACCTCCGACAGCATTTGGTTTACTCATTGCTTTTCTAATTAGTTTTAGTCCGTTCTTTGGAAGAAAAGTGTCTGCATGTAAAAAGAGAAAAATATCTCCTTTGGCCTGTTTTGCTCCTATATTCATCTGTTTTGCGCGTCCTTTGGAGTATTTTTTTGCATCGATTACTATTATTTCAAATGGAGGTTCCTGATCCTTAAATTGATCGAGGCATTTTGGGATGGTTTTATCTTCATTTAAAGTCGGGATTATTATGCTGATCATATTATCTTTTTATCATTTTATAAATAGTAGGAATAAACATGGTGAGTAGAACTAATGTGATTGCTAAAATTATTTTAGGATCTCGGATATTAAGTAAAGACCCACCAAGATAGTTAAAGGCAAATGATCCCGGAATTATTCCAAGAAATGTCCCCCAGAAGTAGTTTCTGAAATTAATTTTTGATAACCCGGCTGCAAAGTTGATCCCTTCATACGGGAAGATAGGGACCAGTCTTAAAAAAAGGATAAACCAGAAGCCTTTATTCCCGATCTTTTCGTCTAGCCCTTCAATTGCCGTTCCGCAGCTTTTGCAGGTTGCGTTCATAAAATCCCGCCCAAACCAGCGGACCAGCCAAAAGGTCAGGGAAGAGCTCAAAGTTGCTCCGATTACCGTATAAACTGTTCCCCAGAGCGGACCAAAGGCTAATCCTCCGGTAATTGATAAGACCGAGGCAGAGAACAAGAAGAATGATCTTAATACGTAAATAATAATATATATGATAGGAGCAAGAATCCCAAAACTAAGGACAAAATCTCTAATTCTTTGAGGTGTTAGATATTGATATACCCCAAAGTAGTGGGTTGCCCAAAGTATTGCGATAACGGCTATTGTTAAAGAGAGAATTTTAATTATCTTTTTCTTTTCCATCTTTTGTACTCCTTTATAGTGTCGATATCATACAGTTTTTCCAGGAGAAATGGCTTTATTCCTAAGAACTTAAACTGTTTGAGTGTTTGTGGCAATACTTTTGAAGTGCTCCACGATATTTTCTGGAAACCGCGACGATACTGTCGCAGGTTTCCACGAGATAGTCCAATCAAGTAATATCCGCCGTCTTCAGATGGACCGAGGACAACCTGATTCCGATTCAATGCTCTAAAAGCTTTGTTTACTATCCTTTTTCCTATAAAAGGGCAATCTGTTCCAATAATTATTATCTTTTTGTATTTTTTTGAATTTTTTTTGAAGGCATTATACATCTTTTGTCCCAAATCTTTTCCTTTTTGAGGATTTAGTTTGTATTTTTTCGGGATATTATCAGAGCCGCCGGAATAGTAGATCATAACATCGAATTTTGATTTTATAAATTTATTTTGGATATTATTTAAGAGGTATTGATATATTTTTAGTGCTTTTTGGTTTCCTAAATCTTTTGCCAGGCGGGATTTAACCTTTCCTAATTTTGGATTTTTGGTAAAAATTATTAATAGATGTTCACTAATCTGAGATGTCACCATATGTGGTAATATAACATATATATGCTAAGCTTTGAACAAAAGCTGAAAGAAATAAAACGATATCCTCTAACTTCTGATCAGATAGAGATTCTACAGGTAAATATAGGAAAAAAATGCAATCTTTGCTGTAACCACTGCCATGTTGAGGCTGGACCTGACCGATCTGAACAGATGAAGAGAGAGACTTTTGAGAAGTGTTTGAAAATAGTCAAAAAATACCCCCAGATTTCTACTATTGATATTACTGGCGGCTCTCCAGAAATGAATGAAAATCTCGAGTGGTTTTTGAGCGAGGTTTCAAAATCAGGGCGTAGGGTGATTGTCCGTTCTAATCTGGTTATTTTGCTTGACCCAAAGTATAAAAAGTTTATTGATATTTATTCTGAAAACAAAGTTGAGATTGCCGCTTCTCTTCCGTGTTATTTGGAAGAGAATGTGGATTCTCAAAGAGGAAAACGGACCTATGACAAAATTATAAAGGTTATTAGGATGTTGAATGAAAAGGGGTACGGTAAAGAGGGGAGCGGATTAATTCTTGATTTTGTCTATAACCCTGTCGGAGCCTACCTTCCCGGAGCACAAGGGCAACTAGAAAAAGACTACAAGAATAATTTAAAAGAGAAATATGGAATAGTTTTTAATCATCTTTTTTGTATAACCAATATTCCAATGGGTAAATTTTTGCTTGATCTTAAAAAGAGCGAATCCTATGAGGGATACATGAAAGAACTCTCCGGCGCTTTTAATCCAAAGGCTGTTCTCGGGGTGATGTGTCGCAGTACTGTTTCGGTTGGATATGATGGCAAAATTTATGACTGCGATTTTCACCAGATGTCAAATTTGCCGATTGCTGGTTTTTCGATTGATAATTTTGATTATGATAAATTAAGTAAGAGAGAAATAATTCTTAAAGATTATTGTTTTGGCTGTACTGCAGGAGCCGGTTCGTCATGTCAGGGAGAAATAGGAGGAAACTAATTATGGCAAAAGAAAAAATCATCATCTCAATTTCCGGAATGAGCTGCGCCTCTTGTGTTTCTGCAATTGAAAACGGCCTAAAAAGTTTTAAAGGGGTAATTTCTGCCAATGTTAATTTTGCTTCTGAAAAAGCTACGGTTGAATATGATCCTAAAACCACAGATATTGAGAAGATTGAACAGGTTATTGTTAAAACTGGATATAAAGTTATAAAGGAAGGGAATAAGAAGGATGATGGGGGAGTTCTAAAATTAACCGTAGTTGGAATGGATAATCCGCATTGTGTTGGGACAGTTGGTGGAGCGGTGGCAAGTCTTCCCGGCATTATTTCAAAAGATCTTCGTGTAAATCAAAAAGCAATAATTAAATTTGATCCTTCTAAAGTTAGTTCGCAGAAAATAAAAGAAACTATTACCGAGGCAGGAAATACGCCAATTGAAGAAGAAGAGGAAACAGGGGATATTGAAAAGCAGGCTAGAGAAAAAGAGATTAATGGTTTAAAGAATAGATTTTTGGGATCCCTTATTTTAAGTCTCCCTCTTCTATATTATATGTTTGTAATGCTTTTTAGCTGGCCGATGCCGGAATTATTGATGCGAAATGCTGCAACTATCCAGCTATTATTAACCACCCCGATTATGTTTATCGGCAGCATATTTTTTACCAGAGGGATAATTTCGTTAGTTAAAACTAAAACCGCGAATATGGATACTTTGGTTTCAATCGGAGTAGGATCGGCCTATCTATACAGTCTTTTTATTACTGTTTCAATCTGGCTTGGTAATCCAGCCTTTGGAATGAAGGATTTATACTATGAAGTTGCCGGGTTTTTAATTACATTTATCTTGCTTGGCAAATTCTTTGAAGCAATCGCAAAAGGGCGCACCTCCGAAGCCATAAAAAAGCTGATGGGGTTACAGGCCAAGACTGCAATGGTTGTTAGAGATAGCAAAGAAGTTGAAATAAAGATCGAAGAAGTATTGGTAGGGGATATTATTGTTGTTAAGCCGGGCGGAAAAGTGCCGGTTGATGGCACAGTTGTTGATGGCCATTCAAGTGTCGATGAATCGATGGTGTCAGGGGAGAGTATTCCGGTAGAAAAGAGAGCCGGAGATCAAGTTATCGGCTCTACTATCAATAAAACGGGAGCATTTAAGTTTAAGGCCGAAAAAATCGGCAAAGAGACCTTTTTGGCCCGGGTTATAAAACTAGTTGAGGAAGCACAGGGGAGTAAGGCTCCAATTGAAGAATTGGCCGACAAAATCTCTGCAGTCTTTGTTCCGGCAGTTTTTGGCATTGCGGTTTTGGCGTTTATAATCTGGATCCTGGCCGGTCAGAGCTTTATTTTTGCCCTCACTATTTTTATTGCAGTGTTAATTATTGCCTGTCCGTGCGCTTTAGGTCTTGCTACCCCGACTGCTGTAATGGTTGGAACCGGTTTAGGGGCGGAGCATGGAATTTTAATTAAAAGTGCAGGGGCCCTGCAGATGGCCGGGAGTCTGGATACGATTGTTTTTGACAAGACCGGAACACTTACTAAGGGAGAGCCAGAAATTACTGACGTAATTTCAAATCCAAATTCCAAAATCCAAATTTCAAACAATGATTTATTATTATATGCTGCCATCACTGAGAAGAAATCGGAACATCCTTTAGCTGAGGCAATTATGAAAAAAGCGAATGATGTTCCTGATCCTGAATCTTTCAATTCTATCTCAGGATTAGGGGTTGAGGCGAAGTATAAGGGGGAGATAATTCTTTTAGGCAACAGAAAGCTGATGGAAGAGAAGGGGATTAGTATTAAGGATGTTGAGGGGAAGATGATTGAATTAGAAAAACAGGGTAAAACCGTTATGTTGGTTGCAAAAAATAATGCATTGCTCGGTTTAATTGCAGTTGCTGATACCCTGAAGGCTTATTCAAAAGAGGCGGTGGCAGAGTTGCAAAAGATGGGGCGAGAAGTTGTAATGATCACCGGCGATAATCAAAGAACAGGGGAGGCAATTGCAAAACAGGTTGGGATTGATCGAGTTTTAGCTGAGGTTCTTCCACAAGATAAAGCAGAAAATGTTAGAAAGCTGCAGGTAGATGGTAAGAAAGTTGCAATGGTAGGTGATGGGATAAATGATGCTCCGGCTTTAGCTCAGGCAGATATCGGAATTGCAATTGGTACCGGAACCGATGTTGCAATTGAAACAGGGGAAATTGTTTTAGTAAAGGATGATCTGCGTGATGTTGTAACTGCTATAGATTTATCCGCTTATTCAATGAGAAAAATTAAACAGAATCTCTTCTGGGCCTTTATTTATAATTCACTGGGAATTCCAATTGCTGCCGGTATCCTCTATCCATTTACCGGATTCTTGCTAAGCCCTATAATTGCAGGTGCGGCCATGGCATTTAGCTCTGTTTCAGTCGTTAGTAATTCGCTTTTGATGAAAATGTTTAAGTCGAAAATAAAATAAAAGGGGGTGAATAATTATGATGGGAGGAATGAGCGGAGGATTATGGATAATTGGTCTCTTGTGGCTTTCGATTGTGCTCGGATTTGCTTATATCATATGTATAATGGCAATGAAAGAATCTGGCAAGGTTAAGCTAATCGGTCAGGTAATTGGGCTTGTTATTGTGGTATTGGCTATAGTCTTATTTATTGGCAGTTTATTTGTTGGTGGTTCAATGGCTGGTAAGCACGGTGGAAAAGATGGCATGATGATGGATCAGGATCAAATGAATAAGATGATGGAGATGCAGAAAGGTATGCCGAAAAAATAATATTTTTTTTGGCTTTTTTGTTGATGACTCTGCGGACTGTATCTTTTGGTGCGGTCCGCTTTCATTTAGAATTCACCTGAAATAATTTCTGATTAGATGAGATAATAGATTCATGACTTTGAGCTTTTTACCCGGTTTTGCAACAACCAATCTGGTTTGGGAAGAACAACAGAGATTATTGGGATCTGACCTTGAGATTGTTGATAAAAAGGCAGATTGCATCATAGCCTGGTCAATGGGCTGTTTTGATGCAGTTCACTTGTATTTTCAGGATCCCAAAAAAGTAAAAAAACTAGTTCTGGTTTCCGGGACCCCAAAATTTATTAATGACGACGCTTTCCCTCAGGGGCAGTCCTTGGCCCTCTTTAGAAATTTAGAGAGAAAGATAAAGGCCGATTCTGACTCAGGCCTAAAATATTTTTATAGTCTTATTGGAAACTTCCCGGTATTTGATAAAATGCCAAAGCAAAATAAGCATGAAATTTTTGAATCTCTTGAGCGATTAAAAACAGAAGATATAAGAGCTCTTTTGCCAAAAATTGATATCCCGGTTTTATTGATCCATGGCGAACGAGACCCGATTTGTAAAGTTGAGGCTTCAAAATATATGGCCGAGCTTATTCCAAAGTCCAGATTAGTTGTTTTTGAAGGCGTTGGGCATGCTCCTTTTCTTGAACGGCCGGAGAGATTTGCATCAATTACCAGAGAGTTTTTATCGTGAAAAACATGAAAGAAAAAATAAAGCGCAATTTTTCAAAAAGTGCATCAAAGTATGACGCTTACGCGTCACTGCACAAGGAAATTGCTGGCCGGGTATTGAGTCAAATTCCAGAGGATGACTACAAATATATTTTGGATATTGGAACCGGAACCGGTTTTTTGGCATATGGCTTGGCCGAGCGTTTTAAAAAGGCCAAAGTCTTTGCAATTGATATTGCCCCTGGAATGATAGAGCACGCTCGGGCAAAAAATCCTTATCCAAACATTCAATTTCAAGAAGGGGACGGAGAAAAAATTCCTTTTGGTAATGATACTTTTGATCTGGTCGTTTCATCTTCTTCTTTTCAGTGGATGGACCCAAAGAAATGCTTTTTTGAGGTTAAAAGAGTCTTAAAACCAGAGGGGGATTTTGTTTTTTCGTTTTTTGGGCCAAAAACGCTTCAGGAGTTAAAGGGAATAGTGGGGGATAAATCGTTTTACAAATACCCGGGAGCAAAGGAGCTTAAAAAGTTATTTGAGAAATTAGGATTTAAATCAGTTGGTCTTATTTCTGAAGTTAAAAAAGATGTTTTTCCGGATTTTATGACTATGCTCCGGTTTTTAAAGGGGCTCGGTGCCCAAACCGGTCGTGATGGGTCTAAAAAACCGCTTCGTTTAGCAGAAGTAGAGTATAATAAGAAATGCTCCTGCAAAGGCGGTATTCGGGCAACTTTTGAGATAGTCTATGGGGGAATGTCAAAATAAAAGGGAGTGGAATATGAAGAACAAGTATATTTTAGTTGCAGTGGTTTTGTTGATTGCTCTAGGAATGGCGGCATACACAATGGGAACAAAGTCAGGACAAGGAGGGAAAATAAACATGATAGAAGAATCAAAACAGGCTCCGGAATTTACACTGACAGATCTAGAGGGCAATAGCGTGGCTCTTTCTTCATTCAAGGGGAAAGTGGTCTTCTTAAACTTTTGGGCAACCTGGTGCCCCCCCTGCCGTGCCGAGATGCCTTCTATGCAAAAACTAAACGATTTGATGAAAGAAAAGGATTTTGTAATCTTAGCGGTTGATGTTGGGGAGAGAAAGGCCGGGGTTTCTTCTTTTGTTTTGAAAAATAAATATACATTTAAGGTTCTGTTGGATTCTGACCATGAGGTTTCAACCGATTATAAGGTTGCCGGTATTCCTACCACATTAATACTCAATAAAGAAGGCAAGATTGTTTTGAGGGAGGTTGGCTCTCGCAATTGGGCAACTGCCGACATCATTGCAAAAATTGAAGAATTGCTAAAGTAGTCCTCCCCTGCCTGCCGGCAGGCAGGGAAGCTCGAAAAGAGCGAAGGAGGAAAATAGAGTGAAATTTCCTAGAAATAGGGGCGATATAAGAATGTAGGGCTGAACACAGTTCGCTCGCACTAAAAGGAGAAAAATAAAATGGTTATATCAGCATTAGTAGTTTTATTGTTTTTATTGGGTTTTGGATCGATGATTATATCTCATGCGCACCGGGAGATTCATATTACCCCAAAGCGGGTACAGATGGCTACCGGGATTTTTATTATATTTTTTACGTCGGTTATGGTTCTCTACCTTTCAGGTTATCTTTTTTCAAGAACAATGATCCACGGAGAGCGGCCTTTTGAAGTTGGCGCCGGGCCGATAAAAACATGGATGGCCTCCTTTGATAAAGAAGATCGGGCACTGGAGCAGTGTTTAAATAATCTAAACACTACTTTGCAGCAGCAGGCAATGCAGGCAGCGTCCGCTAAAAAGGATCAGTTGCAGGCAGAGCTTGTCAGCATAAAGAATGAACTAAAATCATTAAAAAAGACTGTAACAACATCTCAGAAATCAAAAACGAAGAAAGTAAAATATCGCAGGACAACTTCCAGAAGAAGGTCAACTTTGTATACCAGAAGGGCAAGTACGAAGGTTAAGAAGGCCAACTCTTCACCGCGGACAATTACGAATTTAGTCGGGTATGACCATAATAATTATACTCCTCAGAATGAGCCGATTTTGTTGGTTAGTCCAGTATTGGATTAATCGTTCCTAAGATACGGCTTTTGAGCAGCGGTCACACAGGGTAGGATGGGATTTGTTAGTTCCAACAGTAGGTAGTAATCTCCAACATCTTTCACACTTTTTGTGTGAGGAGGTCTTAACTTCAATTTTAATATCGCCTTCTTCAAGAATCACTTCAGAGACAAGAAAGATAGAAGAAAGATCTTTTTCTTCTATAGATTTTAATATTTCCAATATTTGGTGTTTGTGATGGATGATAACCGAAGCTTGCGACGAAGAATTAATTTCTTTATTGGCTCTTAATTCTTCAATCTTTTTAAAAACATCTTCACGTATATTTAAGAGAGTATCCCATTTCATAGCTAGTTTGGCATCAATATATTTTTCATTAACTTTGGGGAATGAACTCTCAAAAATGGAATTTGTTCCAAGCTTGTAGTATTTTGCAATGTCTTCGGAAGTAAAAGACAGGATTGGTGCCAACATTCTAATTAGAGCAGACAGGATCTCTGCTATTACTGTTTGTCCAGAACGCCGGCTAATTGAATCCTTTTTATCACAATATAATCTATCTTTTGAAATATCTAAGTACAAGGAAGATAGATCCTTCACACAAAATTCATAGATAGAATGATAAACAATGTGAAATTCAAATTCATCGTAAGCTTTTTTAACTTTTTCTTTTATTAATCGATGAAGTTTATCTAATATCCACTTATCAATTTCTAATAAATCTTTATATTCAACCGGCTTGTCAAAATCATTTAAGTTACTAACCAAGAAGCGGCAGGTATTCCTGATTTTTAGGTAAGCGTCCTGGACCTGTTTTAAAATCCTATCAGATGCAGCCATATCATTTCTAAAGTCGGTTGATGCTACCCAAAGCCTTAGAACATCCGCTCCGTATTGTTTTACAACCTTTTGTGGATTTACAACATTACCCTGGGACTTGCTCATTTTTTTACCCTTATCGTCAATGGTAAAGCCATGAGTTAGGACAGCTTTATAGGGAGCCTGATTTTTATAACCGACAGCAGTGAGTAGAGATGTTTGAAACCATCCTCTGTGTTGATCTGATCCTTCAAGATAAAGATCGGCCGGCCAGCTAAGATTTTTGTTTGTTTCCAAAACTCCGGCATGAGATGATCCGGATTCAAACCAGACATCTAAAATATCGGTCTCTTTTTTAAAGTTGGTTCCTTTACATTTTGAGCATTCTGTCCCTTTTGGAAGAATTTCTGATGCATCGTATTTAAACCAGGCATCCGAGCCCTCTTTTCTAAAAAGTTCGCGAGCGGCCTTATTAAATTTACCGGTAGTATGGACTTCGCCGCAGTTTTCACAATAAAAGGCCGGAATTGGGACCCCCCAGGAGCGTTGGCGGGAGATACACCAGTCCGGACGGGACTCAATCATTCCGGTAATGCGTTTTTCTCCCCAGGCAGGGAACCATTTTGTTTTTTTAACAGCGTCCAGGGCATGTTTTCGTAAATTATTATGATCAACCGATACAAACCATTGTTCAGTTGCACGAAATATGACCGGTTTTTTGCATCGCCAGCAGTGAGGGTAGGAGTGTTTGAAGAATTCAAGGTGAAGCAGGGATCCGTTTTGCTGCATATATTCACCAATTGCTTTATTAGCCTTTATATAATGTAGTCCGGCACCCGGTCCGGTGGTATCATCCAGAATTCCCCACTCATTTACCGGCATAATGATCGGAAGTTTGTATTTTAGTCCAAGTATATAGTCATCCTGTCCATGTCCCGGCGCAATATGAACACAGCCGGTTCCCTGTTCAAGCGTTACAATCTCTCCAAGGATTATTGGAACCTCTCTTTTTAGGAAAGGATGTTTTAGTTTTGTTCCCTCCAGGTTTTTCCCGTGAGTTTTTTCGATTATTTTAAAATCTGTTATTCCCAGTCTGCTTGTGAAATCTTTCACAAGCCCCTCGGCTATTACATAAACCTCATCTTTGTCTTTTGGCTTCAAAAATACATACTCGAACTTGGGATGCAGCGCTACTGCCACGTTAGCGGGTAATGTCCAGGGTGTTGTTGTCCAGATTACTACAAATGTATTATTTGGAATTTGTAATTTGTAATTTCCTTGGACGTTGGGCGTTGTGATTTGGAATTTTACATAGATACTTGCCGATCTATCATCCTCATACTCAAGCTCCGCTTCTGCAAGTGCTGTCTCACACTTTGGGCACCAGTGAATCGGTTTTAGTCCGCGATAGATGAATCCCTTTTCGGCTAAATGTCCAAAAACCTCTACAATTTTTTCTTCATAATCGTGGTTTAGCGTTAAATAGGGATTATCCCAGTTGCCAAAGCAGCCAAGACGAATGAATTCGGATCTCTGCAGGTCGACATAGCCCAGGGCATATTCTCGACATTGTTTTCTAAATTCTAGAGTTCCAAGTTCTTTGCGTTTATCACCTAATTTTTTAATTAACTGAGTTTCAATCGGCAGTCCATGACAATCCCAGCCTGGAATGTATGGACTTGAGTAGCCGCTCATCAGTTTATATTTAACTATGATATCTTTTAAGATTTTGTTAAGTGCGTGACCAAGGTGGATGTCGCCGTTTGGGTAGGGGGGGCCGTCATGCAAAATATACTTGTTCTCGTTCTTGTTCTTATTCTCTAGTCTTTGATATGTATTTTCCTCTTCCCACTTTTTTAAACAATCTTCTTCCACTTTTTGCAGATTTGCCCGTATAGGGAGTTCGGTTTTGGGCAAATTCAGGGTCTTCTTGTATTCCATTTATGTGTCTCCGACTCCGTTTGCGTTACAAGTCCCACCAGGGGAACTGCCATTATAATAGCAAGTTTCACTGGCTGATGGTCCTGCTGCACAATGTGGATTTGCTCCTGACCCATCATTGCAATTGCCTGCATCGGCGGTGCTTCCTGGACCAAGGCAACTTGTGGCTCCAGCGCCATCGCCACAATCTCCTCCATAGGCCTCTTTTGTGGTAAAAATTAGGAGCCCCGGCTTTTTGTATTCCATACCATAATTATAACTTAAATCACAAAAAAGGTGAAATTTTCTTCATATACTCTCGATAAAAAAGTGTGAGATTAAAGTACAAAGTAATATCATTTAATACGCCCAACTTATTGAAAGATGTAAATTTTTCTTCTTTGGAGGAGCTGCGGGATAGAATCACAGAAGGGCAGGCGGTAGTGGACGATGATTTAAGGCTTGCCGGATTAGCAATGGCGAAAGTTTTGATTAATCTCCGAATCGAACAGGGAAGAATTCAGGAGATTCTTGATGAAGCTTCGGCGGAATCTGATTCTATTGGTATAGTGTTTAAAAAAGTGGAAGGGGGCAGCTTTAAATTTCAAGGAAAAGCAGCAGAAATTGAGTCTTTTAAACTAGCCGATACCCCTTTTACAATCGGTCAGATGAAAAGGCTGCTTGAGTTAAGAGAAGAAGAGGTCAGAGCTATTTTTTTGGATCCAGAATGGAATATTGATAAAGTAATTCAAGAGTCTTTAGAAATAATAGCAGACAATGTTTGTACTGAGGAGAGAGATAAATGTCCGTTGGTTAATGTGTCCCAGCTTGAAGCCCAAGCATTGGCTGAGTTACTTGGATATGAGCTTCCAAGTGAACAACAATGGGAGCGAGCAGCTGCGGGTACAGATGGATTAAAGAGGCCATGGGGAGATAATCTTTCAAAAGATAAAGCAGTGTATAAAGATACAGGAACACGACCGGTGAAATCTAAACCAAAAGGTAAAAGTGTAGAAGGAATGTATGATCTAATTGGTTTGGTAAGTGAGTGGACAAGTTCCTGGTATGATAGCGATCAAGAGTTAATGGTTCTTCGTAGTGGTGGGTGGATCGGCGGCAATTTTAGCATTTTGCATGCTGAAAGTCGCGGCTATTTCCGTCCGGATGGTCGGCACGGCAGCTTTGGGTTCCGAATTTCTTCAAAATAACCTGAAATTTCCCCTCAAAATTGACGATATACATATAGAAGGCTTTAACAGGCAGGGCCCTCTAAGGAGAGAACCAATTATGAGTTCAATAGAGGATGTCTGCAGCGGTAAAATCGATTTAAGAAAACTAGGTGGCCCCCCCAAAGATCTCACCCTCGCCCAGTATCTCAAACTTTATTCAAAAGGTCTCTCTTGCTCTAACTCAGATATACGCTATGCGGCACTTAAACGTTTAACAAAACACTCAAAGACAGTTAGTAAAGAGGTTAAGGCTAAAATCCTCTCTTCGTTTAGATACGAAAAGGACCCACATGTTTTATCTGCGCTAGTTGATATGATCGTTAAACACAAAATCAATGAGGCGCTTCTTGTTTTGGTCAGTCGCTACGATAAAACTCCTTATTTGCGACAGGTTTCACTATATATAATAGAAAGGCTGATGCCTGGGCGTGCGGCGGTTCCACTGTTAATGAGCTTATATAAGAAAAATCCGAGTAGAAGGGTGGCATTAGCATTACTTAGACGAGGGGAGCAAAATCCATATTTAAGTAAATACTCAAAAGCCGACTTGAGATCTTATTTGAATTTTGGGGAGCTTTCGGACAGCGGGAAGGTTGCAAAGTCGGTGATCCTGACTGATTTTAATAAGGCCGTACACTTATTTGTTGATCCGGAGAGGGAAAACCTCGTATTTAAAGAAGGTATTACAATTGAAGATATTGAAAAATGTCCGATCTCGGAAAATACAAAAAAAATCCTAACCAATTCTCTCTTTATGTTTTGGGATCGCACACCGCAGAGTTTGTCTTTGATGGTTGATGTTATGGCCGGCAAACATGATAGAAAAGTAGTTCCAATTATATTGGAACTCTTAGATTTATCAAAAACACCGGTTGCAATGGAAAAACTTGTCTCTGCTTTTGGCAGAGTTGTAACAGAGAGGGACTTCCCTCTATTATTTGACAAGCTAAAAAAGCATAATTTTGCGACGACCGCTGACTTTATATTAAGATACCTGGAACATCGTTTAAAAGAGGAGAACCTTCCTCCAAAACTGAGAGAAAAGACTATTTTGGCACTAGCCGGTTGTCTAAAACATAAGAATTATATGACCAGAGAGGCAGCAGCCCAGGCTTTTGGAAGAATTAAAGATAAAATGGCTGTCCCGTATTTACTAAAAGCATTGCCGGAAAAAGAGGGCTATGCTTCTGTTAAGGCTGCAATAATAAATGCTTTGGGAGAGATCGGAGATAAAAAAGTCATTCCTCAATTAAGGCAGTTGGTTAAAGTTTCCGATAATGCCTCTATTGTTCTCCCATTGCTCAAAAACTTGAAAAAATTGGGCGCAGTAAAGAATTCTGATCTGATAACATTCTTCAAACATAAAAATTTTAATGGAGAGATTATAATGTATACTGCTTTGGAATTGGCAAAAAGAGGGAGCAGGGGCAGTCTTGATTTTCTAATCATGAAATTTTGGGTTGCGCTGGAGTTGAGTCCTCTGCCCAGGGAAGAGCTGGTTGAAATGCATGAGGCAATATTAAATGTTATAAAGCCCAAGGATACCGGGAAGATTAAGCGTTTCCTGAAAGGCAAAAACTTTGCTTCAATTCTCTTTGCCCTTGATTGTCTGAAAAGATTTAAGGACCCTAAAAATGTAGCCTTGATTGTGCCGCTGCTTAAACCGGGACAACTAAGAATAAAGTTGAATGACCGGACCAGGACCCAAATAAAGCTAAATGCGCTGCAGGCTCTTATCGAATGCCGAAGGATTGACGATACACAAACACTTACAATAATTGAAGAGCAGAAAAAGTATTTAGAAAAACTTCTTCAGGATCGCAAGACTCATCTTGATTCGCTTAGTTTTGTTGCAGCAAAATATGGAGCACCAAAGGAAGGAGGGCTGAAGAATGTCCATCCTCTGCTTAGGATGAGGGCCAGGGTAGGGGTTCCAGCACTTACCCCGTCTGCCTGGGCATTGCCGGAGATAGCTGATCAGAACGAAAATGAACTCTACAATGTAATTGCCAAGGTCCTTCCCGGACTTGAAAAATATATAGCTTATTCATATCAGGTTATGCGCCAAAGAGTGGGAATCTCGGCTTTGTCGGAGCCGAAAAAATAAAAAAAGGAGGAGAGTAAAATGGGTGAGATAAAAGGTGTTCGAAATGTTGTTGCTCAGGTTAAAAAAGGAGGGAACAGGAAGGAGAAAGTAAAAGGGGAAGGAGGGAAAGCAAAAGCAGAAAAGCCGGAAATGATTTATGCGGGTGATCTAACAATTCATTTATATAAGAATAAAGTGGTTGTTGAAAAGTATAAAGGGCAATTTTGTGGTCCTGGTACGACTGAAAAATATGAAATAAATAAGGGGAGTGATTTTTTTAAAACTACCACTGATGGAGATTGCGATGGTGGGATTTTACAAGGAGGGTTTTATGCGTTGAGTGGTGGCTGGAATAAGGGAGCGATCCCTGCTGTAGTGGAAGCAAAAGATTCTCGCGGAAAGATTAATGAGTTAGAAAAAGAGGCAATTGATATGGTTAAGAGAAAAATAAACAGAAAAACTCCTAAAGCAGCTAGTGCAAAGCTGCAAAAAGCACTAAGTAGATTATGGTATGTTGCCGATTCTTACAAAAAAGATTAGGGGTGATAGAATGTGGCTAGATTCAATATATTAAGAAGGATAAATCTTGGTGGCAGTAGAAGCAGGACTGTGTCTACTGCTCAGCCATTTAACAGAAGAAGTACCCTGGGAAGGAACCTCTTTTTGTCATTTACTTTCCATGTTATTGCGGCATTGGTTGCTCCGTTGTTATTTACCAACACAGAGAAAAAGGATGTTGAGATTATTCCTGTTGAGCTTGTAATGCCTCAAGTTCAACTGGAAAAAGATCTTTCATTAGAACAAGCTCCGCAAGTTGTAAAACAAGATAGGGCTCCTTCTTCTAAAGCAAAGAAAAAACGAAAAACAAAACCAAAACGAACAAAAACGAAAAGAAAAAAGATAAAAACTAAGAATAAAGGTTCAAAATCGAAATCAACTGGATCAGCACAGGTTGCAAAGGTTCCGGTTCAATCCGGTCCATCTTCTACCAACCTGCCGGCAGCTCCAAAAGGGAAAAACCCTCTGGCAGGATTAGTCCCCGGCTTCGGTGATTATTTAAAAAACCCGACCTATCCTGGTAATAGAAGGGGAGAAATTGGTGGAATTGGCACCGGCCGCTGGCTGGGCGAGGGCAAAATTTGCGATATTTTCAAGGTTGGTACAAAATTACCAACTGCACTTTATATCTTTATAGATTCTTCCGGCAGCATGAACAACTACTATTCTACGGCAGCCTTATGCGCCAGAGAAGCAGCTAAGTCTGCCATAAAGCAGGGAGTCAAGGTCTCTATTATTAATTTCTCATCAAACCTGCATGTCGTTTCTGAAACCAGCAGCTGGAGAGCTGTGATAAACGGGATTAACCGGATTGAGGGGGCAAACACCATTTTGCCGCAGTCTGCTCTTACAAGATTGGTTAAAAATGACGGATCAAAATCTATTATGATCATTAGTGACGGAGTTATTCATAACTATAAAAAAACAATCCCGCATTTTAGTTCGATCCTGAATCGGGATTCACAAAATAAGGGCTATTTTGTTACAGTTAATCAGGTAAAGTGTCCGACCTTATTAGATTATAAATTGCAAAAGTGGACCAGCAAACAGATAATTCCTCCCGGCTGTACCGGCAAAACAACCAAGGCCTTTAAAAAAATAGGATTTAATATTCTGCGCTTTATAAAATTGGCTAATAGAAAAGACAAGGAATCATATTTTAGGGCTCCGTTAAGAAAAAGGGGACCGGTTAAGGCCCCTAATCGGAATACAGGAAAACCGAGGTTAAGAGGGACTACCGTGCTAGAATTTTAGTATAAATTCAGTGAATTTTCGAAATCGCCTGAAATATTTCTGCTAACTGTCCGATAAATATATGTGAGATTAAAACAAAAACTAATATCATTTGAAGTAGATAAAAACCTCTTGCCTTCAAAAGAGGATATTGTGCAATTATTAAGAAAAGGTGTGGAGCTCTTTAGGCTTGCGGGAGTTCCGGTGGCAGGCGCGATAATCCCTCTCCGAATAGAACAGGGGAGAGCAGCAGAAGTATCGGGGGCTGTTTTGCCTACAGCAGAGACCCTGTTTGGTATGGAGATGCTAAATATCCCGGCAGGGAAGTTTGAAATGGGTAGCACGGAGTATCAAGAGAAATTTCCAAATGAACAGCCGGTAAGAGAAGTAAGTACAACAGCATTTAAAATGGCAAAGTATCCAGTAACCAATGAACAGTATAAAGCTTATTTGGAAGATATTGGAGAAGAAGAGATACCAGAGAGAATATCGGATCCGGATAAATCTAAGCATCCAGTAGTACATATTAATTGGGATGAATCTGTAGCATATTGTAGATGGTTGAGTAAAAAGAGCGGAAGGGAGTTTAGATTGCCGACAGAAGCGGAAAGAGAATATGTCGCAAGAGGGACAGACGGAATAAGATATCCTTGGGGAGATTTGTGGGTTGGGATTAAGGTAAATTTTCGTAATAGAGAAGATGAGACTAGCGCAGTAGATGAGTATGAAGATATAGGAAGTCCGTTTGGGGTGAAGGATTTATCAGGAAATGTATGGGAATGGTGCGGCGATTGGTATGCCGAGAGGTATATTTCAAGGGATACAAAAGATCCCAAAGGTCCAATATCAGGCACTAAGAAGGTTATTCGCGGTGGTTCCTGGTTCGATGACTCTTACGCAATCCTGCGTGCTACCTGCCGTGGTTTTGAAACTCCTTCGTTTAGCACCAGTTTTATAGGGTTTCGTGTTGTTAGCGATTAAGCGTACATCCTGTTATCGGGAAAATCCTTATTTTCAGGAGTAGGCGTAATTTCTTTATTAATTGCCTCTGGCAATGGACGAAGTGCAACTTTTAAAACCTGATCCATATCCTTTACCGGATGGATTTTTATCTCTTTGGGAATACTCTCTTTGAATTCTTTATAGTCTTTTAAGTTTTCATCAGGAAAGATAATCTCTCGAATTCCGGCTCGATGTGCAGCCAGCATCTTTTCTTTTAGTCCCCCAATCGGAAGTACTTTTCCCCGAAGGGTAATTTCTCCGGTCATGGAAACATCTTTTCTTATCGGGCGAAGGGTCAAGGCAGAGACTAATGCTGTTGCAATGGTGATTCCGGCCGAAGGGCCGTCTTTTGGAACAGCACCCTCAGGAACATGTATGTGAAAATCGTATTTGCGGTAAAAATTTTCATCCAGTTCCAGTTGCAGCGTTCTTGACCTGACATAACTCATGGCTGCTTTGGCTGATTCCTGCATTACATCCCCCAGCTGTCCGGTAATAGTTAAAGTTCCTCTGCCTTTCATAATTGTGACTTCAACCGGAAGGGTATCTCCTCCTACTTCTGTCCAGGCCATGCCGCATGCAACGCCAACCTGATCTTTTTCTTCGGCAGTTCCATAATGGTATATCGGTGCGCCAAGATACTCTTCCAGGTCATTTATTGTAATAATTGTTTGTTTTTTTTCTGTTTCTTTGCCTTTTACTACCTTTATGGCGATTTTTCTCAGCACTTTGTCTACAATGCGTTTTAGGTTTCTGACCCCGGCCTCTTTTGCATATTCCCTGACGATTTTCCCAATGGTCTCTTTTTCAAAAACGATATTTGCTTTTTCCAGCCCGTGAGTTTTT